>CAZDQM010000060.1:0-33501 GCA_964507825.1 uncultured Nitrosopumilaceae archaeon
CTGTACGGGACCCCTAGCGCGACCCTGATACCGGCGGCCATCATGATAAGCGTATCTGCGTACTGGTACGGGGCGCCGACCTTGCCCTCGTTTGCGCGCCTTATGTCGTCCTCCCACTCTGGATCATATTCCATGATCAGATCTGCGCCGCGTTTGACGTACTTTTCGTTGTCCGTCTTGATCACCGCGGCGTCATGTATCCGGCTCACGAGCAGTCACCTCCCAAACGGACGGGCCGCGCCGCCGCGTCATATTTGTCCGTATTCTGCAAGTATACCTTGTGCTTGACATCTTTGTCCCATCATCTTGAACGTCGATGTGGTATAGTGTCATGCACATTTGACTCAATATGAAAAATATCTAACTGATGCCGAAAAAAATACTCAGCTAGGCCTCGCATCTATGGACGCAATTAGGAAACAGAGTTTAACATTTGGATCGGATTTAATAAAAAAACCACGCAAATGGTAAAAATCCAGGTACAAGGCTAACACTTACTGAATCAACATGGCGCCGAGAGGGAGATTTGAACTCCCGTTCCCTTGCGAGAACGCGCTTTATGGTGTTAATTTCCAGGCGCGCGCCCTACCAGACTAGGCGACCTCGGCACGTCTTTCGACAAGACAGTGAGCCGGCCATGATTATATAATTTCTCATATTATGACACAAATTCAAGGTATGTATCTTGTTCACCATCAATACAAATAATATCACAAGGGCTAGCTGCCAAACGTCAAATCCATCCCATAAATGTTGATTATACGGGTGGCCTCTATATTTTCGTGTAAATCATCGTCCCCGACTCTCCCCACAGACGATATTTTATAGACGCCGTCAAAGACCCGCTCCCCATCGAACCGCGTCTGATCCCATGTAACCTCGATTCGACCTCCCGGCTCTAACAGTATCTCCTCGTCAGTGCCAACGCCAGGATAAATCGGCATGCCGGCCAGGCCAATAATCTTCATGACATGTACAGAAGTGGCAAATGTGATATTCGTGCCGCCCGAATTCAATACAGATATCTTCACCGGCTCGCCCCTCTCATAATCCTCCTTGTCCGTGAGTATGACAAGCGACGCCCCGTCAACATGCCGTACCTCCTGGCCTGCGCGAAGATCCGCAAGTACGACGGCAGTCAAAATGCCGCCAAGCATTCCCGCCGCCAGTGCAATCCTAAGACTGTTTGGAATCATGTCCCGATCTCCGTCGCCAGCTTTTGGGATACGTGTTTGGCGCCATGATAATCCTCTTCGTCTGAAACGCATAACCCCGGACCGCATCGCGAATCTCCGCCTCCGGCATGATGCATTCAGCCAGTGCCACTGCCTCCCCTTTCTGGGTATATACGGCGGCAAGATCTCCCTGCTTGAGGCCCGGTGATATTTGCAGTATTCCGGGTACTGCAAGCTGCGCCCCGTGACACATGGCATCGACGGCCGAATCCCGGATCACGACGGATTTTAACTCACTTAGCGCGTGCTCTACGGGCCGTATTAACCTAGCAAGCTTGGAACCATCTCCGTTTTTCTCCCATGATGAAAATGCGCCGGCCAGCTCGTGCATCGTCACTAGTCCGTCACTCTCAGAGAACTGGTTGACGCGGCTCCGACGCAGCTCAATCATGGTGGCGCCGGGCCCAAGAACCTCACCCATGTCATAGAATAGCTTTCTAATGTACGTACCGGACTCGCATGACACCCGGAGCAGTACGAGCCTCTCTTTTTGCTCTAACATCTCCATCTCATAGATGTGCCGCGTCCTAGTCCTGCGCAGTACGGATGAGCGCTGCGGTGGCTTTTGAAATATCTCGCCGCGGAACATTTCCAGAATATTATCAAGTTTCTCGTCGGTAGGCGATGAGTGAAAGCGGCCCAGCGCATGGTACTCCTTGGGCCCGAGCAACAAGACACCTAGTGCCTTGGTTGCCTCCCCGAGTCCCAACGGCAAAAGGCCGGTGACCTGGGGGTCCAGCGTCCCGCTGTGCCCTATCTTGGGCAGTTTTAATATCCGCTTGGTCCATGCCACCGTTTCATGGCTGGTAGGCCCCGGCGGCTTGTCTAGCAGTATTATTCCATAGTTTAGGAGCTGTTCCATATTTCGCTTGTCATAATACGTGCCGTATTTATCATCAGTGATGTCCTGGTCGATCTCAACTAGGTTCTCCAGCTGCCTTAGAGTCATGACAACCGTCTCACTATAGATTTTGCTATATCCATCACCTGGCCGGCATCAAGATTATCGGTATCTATGATTTCATCGAATACTGACTCGTCCCTGCCAAATTCAAAGCCGTATAATCTCTTGTACAGCGCCTTGTTCTTGTCGTAACGCTTCTTTGCAACCTCTAGCGCGTCCTCCTTGCTCATGTTGTCGCGGTTCTTCATGCGCCTTGCGCTGTTCTCATGCGAGCCATCAAGCCAGATCTTTATCGCAGTATCAACTAGCCATGGCAGCGTATAGCTGGTAACTACCACTCCTCCCTCCAGACACATCCTTGAAAGCCTGTCGTCGACGGCCCGGTCAAACTCGGGATTCTCATCTCGGCGGCCCAGAAACCGCATGCCTTCTGGCGTATCCCACCAGTCATCGCCGCCCACCTCAAAGCCCTGATCTCGGGCCATCTCCTTGAGAATGTCGCCGCCGCTCAGATACTGCAAGTCAAGCTCGCATGCTAGCCCCTTGGCCAGCGTCGTCTTGCCCACCGCGGGAGGGCCTGATATTATAACAGATTTGCTCAACTAAGATCCATCGATGTTTTTGTGACTTTCATGACGATTCCGCTAAAAGCAATTGATGATAAAAAGTACCAGGCCCACATGTACAGCGCGTTCTCTGTCTCACACACGTGATCCGGATCGGCCGCCTGCTCTGCGGTGCACGTAAGCTGGAAGAGCTCCCCCGGAATGACGTTTAACGGGATCGGTGATATCGCAACGGTATATGAGAACAGCTGCGGCAGTACAAAGTAAAATATCAGTATCAATGGAATAAACGTAATCAGCATGGGGCGCATGTTCATCTGCATCATCTCCATGTTCATCTTGTTCATGTACGACGATTTCTGATTCAGCTTTGCAATCCTTTCCTGATTCTTGGACCGAAACGCCGCCATCCTCTCCTTCTGCCAGGCCCGAGTCTCCTTCATGATTCGCTTTAGTTTTACCGAGTCCACCATCTTTTTTCGTACCGCAGAGTTGAATATGTTCAAAAGGATTCCAAAGCCGGTGATGCCAAACATGGACGCTATCATCCCCTTGATCATGGGATCATCGCTTCCGAGAGCCCCCCTGTCGCCGCCAAAAAAGTCAAATTGCAGTACAATGTTTTCGATAAACAGAAAAACGATCGCCGGCTCCATGACTATACACCCATGGCCTCTATAGTATTAAAGGCGGCCTCTTCTATATTCCCCTCAGAGTTTAGTATAGTCTTGATCGGCGCGCCCGAGAGTACCGAGCATGCAGATACTATGGACTCTTGGAATGAGAGCTCCTTTTTGATCCTGTCTATCGTTATTTTATCACGGCTCCGGGTAATATCCTTCATCCGGCGGTTGTAGATCTCCTCAGGCCTTGCATATACAGATATGAGTATGGACGGGCAGATGATCTTTAGCACGTGGTCAGGCAGTCCCGGATTGAACCCGGCCGGCGTCGAGATAAACGCGTGGGTATCTATTATAACAATGTCATCATCTAGTTGCGCAATCCTTTCGGCAGCCATCTTTTGGTATCTCTTTTGCTCCTCGATTGGCAGCTTTCGCAACAGATCCCGGTCGGTAACACCGTTCTTTTGTGCCTCCTCAAACATTATGGTCCCAAAACTATGCACACTTACGCTACGGTTCTCCTTGTTTATCTGCTTTGCAACGGTCGATACCAAGGTCGTCTTTCCTACCCCGGGTATGCCAACCATTACAATCTTTTTACTTTCTACCAAGCAATGCACCAAGCCGCGGCATGACTACTTCCACCTGTTCTTTGACCAGTTGATTATAATAATTAATCAAAATGTCCACCATCAGGAGAATTCCAATCCCGGTTCCGAACACGCCTAAGACGTCGGAGATTCCCGCTAGTGCGCCAAGAATCAGCGAGCCGATTATGGTAACTGACGGTATGTACTTGTTTAGCATAGATTCGACTGGCTTGTTTGAGCGCCGGAATCCCGGAATCTGGACGTCGGCATCAAGCAAATTCTGCGCCGCGCTCTTTGGAGACAGGCCTCCTAGTTCCACCCACAGCCTTCCAAATATCAATACGATTCCCATCATGAACAGCACGTAAAATACCGCGCGGAGCGGATCCCCGAGCACGACATCAAGTCCGCGCGGCGGCGTAACATAGTATATCAGGCCGCCAATTGGCGTAGACGGGCTAGTCGGATCAAACCGCGCCAGAATGTTCATGAACTCGTTTGCATTGCGCGGGTTAAAGTTGGCCCAGAACATCTGCCCTATAAACACGGCATTTGCCGTAAGCGCGGATGCTAAGATGACCGGTATGTTGGACACGTACATGAGCTTGATTGGATATACTGCCGAGAATCCCCTGTATTTCGTAGATACTATAGGTATCTCGACCTTCATGCCCTGCACATATACCAAAATGAGCAATACCCCAGCGGTAAGCAGTAACCCGAATATGCTAGGCAGCTGGTTTGCCCTAAAGAAGACGTTGGATAGATCGGATGCGTATATGGACTCGCCGATATACGTAATGATTCCAATAGAGTAGCCATCCCCTGCAGGAAGCGGGCTGAACATGTTCCAGAGTATGGTCTGCGCTACACCGGCCATGATGAAGACGCTGATTCCGCTGCCAAGCCCCCATCCCTTTTGGATCAGCTCGTCAAGGAACATGATAATTATCGACGCGGCCATCAGCTGGCCTACCAATATCCACAACACGTTCGGATCGGTTATCTGCGGCCCGTATACTGCGATCCCGTACACTATCGATTCGGCCACAATTATGACGTATGTGACTAGCTTTGTCGCAGTCTGAAAGACACCCCTCTCTTCGGGTTTTTTAAAGTCGAACTTTAGGATCTCCGAGCCGCGTAACAGTTGCATGAGCAGTCCGGCAGTCACTATAGGCCCGATTCCGAGCTCGACTAGCGTACCCTGCTGTGATGCAAAGATTACCCTGGCAAACTGTAAAAAGTCAAAGTCCGGCGTGGTCGCCCCAAACAGCGGCGTCTGACCCATTACAAGGTATATGAGCAGTGCAATCCCAGTCCACAGGAGCCTAGTCTGCAGCTGTATCTTTTTTTTCGGCTTGGGAACCTGTGGCAGGTATGGCTCTGCCTTTACGACGATCTTGCGGATGACCGCAGTTGCCGTTCCTTCAGCCATCCTTGGCCAGCACCTCCCCTCCTGCCTGCCTGACCTTTTCCTGTGCCGATGCCGTGGACTTGGGTACCAGTACCGTGTAGGCGTTTGAAATCCTTCCACCGCCTAGCAGTTTTTCAACGCCGCTACCGGTAAGATCGATCACCTTCTTGTCGCCTTCGGTCTTGCCAATGGCAGAAAACAGGTCATCCAGATCACGGACGCTTGCCCACTTGTTCGTGACGCTTGGGTTGGGAGGATGAGTGGAACCATGACCAAAATGATCCGGGTTTTCCTTTAGCATGGAGCTATAATGGTGCTTTAGCTGACCGGAGACGCCAAGTCCGCCCTTGTGGCCGCTGGCACGGTGCTGTCCCACCTGCCCCCATCCGCAGTATCTAGAGCCTCGGTTTTTCCTTGTCTTGCGCAGTCGGGTTGCCATTATTATATCATCTTCCTGATTATGGCATCTAGCTCGCCGTTGTGTCCTAGGATCCCCTTGTGGCCATAAAGCTTTTTCGTGCTCTTTTTGAATCCACCCCTCGGCGGGGCTAGTGCAAACCACGGCTTTAGCGGCCTAAGCTTTGACATTGACGTGCTACCCTGTACAAGTGACGCCGCCAATGCATCCATATTATCAAATTTTAGTTTATTTAGATCGTCCAAGGAGACCTTTTGATATCCTGATTTTCTTGCCTTTTTGTCAAGGAGCTCCTTGGCAAGCGGTACATCCACCTCCTTCCAGGCCACGTAATGCTGTACCTTTTTGAGCATGCCGATGGTATTCTCTTTTGCCGGGATGATCGTGGCGCGGTATTTCTTTTCCAGCTTTAGTAACTTTAGGGTAGTTTCTGCCCAATGTGGTATATCTGCCAAGCCCTTTATTCTGACTACAACGTATGCTCCCGCCATTTCAATCATCCCTGACTAAACGTCAGTCTAAGACACTGCAATATCGCCTTTGATGTGGAGTTCATGGTAGACGTTGAACCCTTTGCAGTGGTCCAAGCGTCCTTTAACCCGGCTAGTTCCAACAGGCGCTTTATCTTGCCCCCGGCGACTAGTCCCAGTCCCCTTGGCGCTGGAAGGATCTCAATCGTAACGCTTCCACCCTTGCCCTTTACCTTGAATGGTACAGAATGCTTTTGATCACACCTGCACTCCCAGCTGCCGCATCCCATCTTGATGGGATTCACGTTAAGATATGCCTGGCTGGTGGCCTTTTCAATTGCAATCCTCATCTGTTTTGACTTGCCCTGGCCGATTCCAAGCCATCCGTTGCTGTTGCCTGCAGCAACGATCGCCTTGAACCTAGTCGACTGACCGTTTGATGTCATCTTTTGGATTATTCCAACGTCGACTACTTCGGACTGCAAGTCGGGTAGTAGTTTCTTGATGATGCCGGCCTCTTGTATTCTCAGACCCGCCTCGAGTATTTCTTCAAGTGATGTAATCTGGCCCGAGGCCACCTTTTGTCCCAGAATCGTCTTTGGAATCCAGACCTCTTCCTCGCGCTCTCTTGGCTTTCTGCGCTCCTTTTGCTGTGTATGACTCATTTGACCTCGCCGTCAATGGTGGATTTTATCTGCAAAACGTCGTTTTTTACCGTAAGATGACCGCCGTTAATCCGTTCTTCTGGCGGGAATGTTTCAGAATCTGCAGGTACCTTTAGGCCCGCATCGATGACACCCTTGAGGGCAGCTGCCATTCTCTGGGTGTACTTTTTTGTACCCGTGTAAAGAATTGCATCATTTGCCCCGCTACCGATGGCCTTTTTGCCGGCCAGATAACCGGTAAGGTACGCGGCAGGGATGCTTTTTCGCGACCCCTTCCAGCCCTTTTGCAACAGGTATCGAGAATGAGCCGAGGCTATGACCCGGTCTCCGGTGATCTCCGGCTTTAGTACTTGGACCTGCGTGTTCTCGTTGGATATCATAACCGTGATGAAATCATGCTTGCCGACCAGCATGGTGGCGCGTTTTTTATAATTGGTCTTTTCCTCCCTGAGTCTCCTTAGGATCTTCGAATAGGCCATATAGCCAAAAACTCGGAATTGCTCTTATAAACGTTAGATACAAATCACGGCAGAGTCAGATTGCGGATCAAATCAGCGACAGTAAAAGCGCCTTTTGGGTGTGAAGGCGGTTCTCTGCCTCAAGCCAGACTGCCGAGCGCGGCCCGTCGATGACTGACGGCGTAACCTCGACATTGCGCTTTGCCGGAAGACAGTGCAGGAAAATGGAATCTTTGTGTGATTTTTTGATAATATAGTCGTTAATTTGATATTTTGGATAGAATTTCATCGCACGTTTTGGGTTTTTGTTGTGAATCGAGGTGAATGTATCAGTGGCGACTATATCAGCGTCTGAAACTGCCTTGGCCGGATCGGTTGTCAGTACTACATTGGTATTTTTGCGGCATTCCATGACCACTTTTCTGCTGGGCTCAAATCCCCTGGGCGACGCGATGTGAATTTCAGAACCCGCCAGCGCGCATCCATGGATCATCGAATTGCAGACGTTGTTTCCATCTCCCACCCAGGCAATCTTTAGTCCGGAAATTCTGCCCTTTTTTTCCTTGATTGTCATAAAGTCAGCAAGAGTCTGGCACGGGTGAAACGAGTCCGAGAGTCCGTTGATCACGGGTACCGACGAGTGGGCCGCTAGTTCTACCAGAGATTCATGATTATAAACGCGAGCCATTATGCAGTTAACGTAACGCGACAACGTCATCGCAGTATCCCTTATAGTTTCGCCGCGGGATAGCTGCATGTCGGCGGCTTGCAGGTTTACAGCATGGCCGCCAAGCTGAAACATGCCGGTCTCAAAGCTTATCCTTGTTCGCGTTGAGGGCTTTTCGAAGATCATTGCAAGCGTTTTGTTTGCAAGGGGGCGTTTGGTGCCACCACGTTTCAATTCCTTTTTTAATCGGATGGCATGATCTATTATATGGGAAAACTCCTTCTTGCTTAGTTCACCTAACGTGAGTAGATCCTTGTTTTTTAGTTTCATTTCTTAAAGAGTCCGAGTAGGCCATGTTTCTTTTTAGGTTTTTCCTCATCATCATGATACTCGCCCTCACTATCAGGCCTTCCGTTTTTGATCCATTCACGGATCTCTACTGCCATCTTTCTTGCATCCTTGTCTGATTCAGGCGACGGTACATCATGTAATCGGGCATAGGTAGCAATGTCCTCATCACCGATTCCCTCAAAAGGATCATCGGATTTACCTTCGGGTTTCACGTTACTAGATTCCATACTTTGTGTTTTTGCGGCTTTAAATCCTGTAATCTCCGGTTCCATGACTTTAGGTTCCATGTTATCTGTTTTCACACTTTCTGGTTGCGCTATTTCAGGTTCCATGGCTTTAGGTTCTGTACCCTTGATCTCCGCGTCTCGCGTCAAATCAACGCCATCAATGCTTCCAAATACTGTACTCAGAAACAATTTCTTGTCAAACGGCTTTAAATCATCATATTCCTGACCTGTGCCAATAAACATCACCGGTGCCAAGGTAATCTTTACGATGGATAGTGCCGCTCCTCCACGCGCATCTGCATCCCCCTTTGTCAGAATAGCGCCATCAAACTTGGTATACTCGTGGAATTCTCTTGCCTGGTTTACGGTATCATTACCCGCAAGGGAATCACCTACAAAGATCTTGAGGCTGGGCTTTACGACCTTGATGATTTTTTCAATTTGTTCCATCAGGTTCTTGCTAGTCTGCATTCTTCCGGCAGTGTCTACTAGTACACAATCAACACCGTGGGACCTAGCATAAAGTACGGCGTCTCTAGCCACGGCTGCAGGATCCGAACCGTAATTTTGCGCGACGATCTTCAGGTTCAGGCGCTTTGTGTGTTCCCTTAGCTGCTCAATCGCACCTGCCCGGAAGGTGTCCGCCGCCGCAATAACTACGGAATATTTTGATTTTTGAAGAAGGCGCGCCACCTTTGCAAGGCTTGTAGTCTTTCCCGTCCCGTTAATTCCGACAAAGAGTATGATGCACGGCTCGTTTCGGTCCTTAAAGTCATCTATAACTGAAAAGAGATCAATGGCACCTGCATCATCAAACAGGTCGGAAATGATCCGAACAAGGCTGTCGCGAACAAACATCTCAATTGATTTTTTTTCTACACGAGTTCCAATCAGCTTGGATTTCAAGTCATCCTTTATCGAGTCAATGACTTCTGTTGCAACATCAGACTCTAGCAGCGCGACTTCAAGTTCAAACAATACCTCTTCGATGTTTTTTTCCTTAAGCTCTCTTTCCCCTAGACTCTTTGACGCATTAGAAAATGCGGTCTTGATCTTGTCAAACATTTTTCCTAGTTGCTTTTGTTCGCCGCCTTGGCAAATTTGTTAAATTCATGTTTACTCTGCTCTAGTCTGTTTACGATCTCTTGCTTTTGTGCATGGATATTCTTTGCAATGACCTGTAACGACTGGATGCGTGTCTCAAGGAAATTTAATGTAGAGGTCACGTCCTTTTCAATAAAAACACCAGCGCCCACATTGATTACAAAGCCATTCTTTGAAGAGATCTGTGATTTGGCAAATGTCGTCGAACCAATCGGAGTCAGTGTTTCAAAATCATCCCCTTTCTCCAGGGCCCGGATCGCGTCGATGGAAGAATGGGCATCCCTCAGTATGTTGCCAATAGCGGTTTCATTTTTGTTTATTTCAATAAACTGATGTTCCAGAGCCTGCATTTGGTTGATTAACGACTGTGCTTCTTCCTTGCTCATGTAGCAAAAGATCTTACGGATGGTTATAAATTCATTTGAAGTTCATGTATAATACAGATTTGAAAGAGTAAATCGTGCAAATGCGCCCAATGACCGGCAGGGCAAAAGTCCAATCAGAATATCATGGGAGGTATTCCATTATGATGCGTGTGCGTATTTTACAGATTGTGATCACGTGTCAGGTAATATTCAGAAAATACCCCAAGATGAATTCAGTATTTTCTTGAGTCATTATCTAGTGTAAATATAATCGGCGACATGAAATAATAGACAAGTATTCATGGTTTTTCTACATGCACGAGTTCACACTAATTATTACAATGCCGATTTCAAATTATTTGCCATAACAGAATTCATGCCTGCAATGGAATCGCACACGGTAAAAATCCATGTTTGAAATAAATAAAAAATAGGGTTGTGCCTATAATCGGCCAAGCCTGTCATTGACTTCGTCCCAGTTGACCACGTTCCACCACGCGGCAACATAATCAGGACGCTTGTTTTGATACTTTAGATAGTATGCATGCTCCCAAACATCGCAACCAAGCAACGGAACTAGACCCTCAGTTCTAGGACTCGTCTGGTTTGGCATCGTCTTGAACTCTACCTTGGATGTAGAAGGGTTGTAGACCAGCCATCCCCAGCCGCTGCCTTGGATGACCGCGGTACTTGATGAGAACTTTTCCTTAAAGTCGGCAAAGCTTCCAAAGGAGGAATTGATTGCATCTGCAACCGCCCCGCCCGGCTCTCCGCCGCCGTTTGATTTCATGCTGTTCCAGAACAGGCGGTGATTGTCATATCCGCCGCCGTTGAAGTTGATTGCACTTTTCTGCGCTTCAGGAACCTGGTTCAGATCAGATAGAATTTCAACGATATCCTTGTTCTGAATGTCTTCAGGGCATTTGTCCAATGCGGCATTGAGCTTGTCCGTGTATGTCTGATGGTGCTTTGAATGGTGGATTTCCATGGTTCGTGCGTCTATGTGCGGCTCTAATGCGTCGTATGCATACGGCATTTCTGGTAGTGTGTATTTTCCCATACGTGCGATGATTAGCCCATTCCATTTATTGGTTTAGTCTGCAAGGCCTAGGTTTATCGATTAATCTAGCATGTAAGACGGCCTTGTAAGTCCCGGCATCAATCCATGTTTGGATGTAATCACCCCATGTGTAACAGAATCAGGATATTTGCCTAGTCCAACCTGTCCAATATATCATTGCACTCTGAATCATAAAGATGAAACCGCCAAATTATGGAATCCAGATATCAATTTAAAAAGTCAGAATTCCCATGTGCCCCCCGAACCCGGACAGAGATTTCCACGATATAATCATGGCTGTAACGTACCCCCGTCTGTCTCCTGCATTGCGCCATCCATGGCAATTGATTTTTACCTGCATTGCAGATAGCAAAACTGTGCGGGCATCATGGATAATTTCAATCTTAATCATATCTTCAGTAATCATTACCACGCTATCCGTCCTAGACTCGGATTCGAAATCGAGACTGCTTTTGGACAACAGCGCCCCGTATATAGGCGCAGATATAATCCAGTCCGACGGATATACTGGAAAGGACGTCACGATAGCAGTTATTGATACGGGTATCGATTTCTCACATCCAGACCTGCGCGGATTTCCCAAGGGTGAAGATGTTGCCGCCAAAGGACACAACTTTGTAAACGTGTTTGAGGCGCCTAACGACACAAACGGCCACGGGACTCAGGTGGCCGGAATAATCGTAGCAGACGGCGGTATACGTGGCGTTGCGCCAGATGCAAGAATTCTTGCATACAAGGTCTCAGCCGACGGGGAATCGGTCTCATCAGAACTAATAGTAAAGGCAATCCAAAAGGCGACTGCCGACGGTGCAGACATAATAAACATAAGCCTAGGAGTAAACAAGACAAACTCTAGAATTGATTCAGCAGTCAACGAGGCAATCAGAAATGGGGTATTCGTAGTAGTTGCCGCAGGAAACGACGGGCCGCTACAGGGAACAATCGGGAGTCCCGGCAGAAATCCAAACGCGATAACGGTCGGGGCCACCTACAACAACGTAACCTCTAGCCTAGTATCCACCCTTGAGATCAACGAAAAGCAGTACCAGGTGATTCCGATGCTGGGCATCGATGCCATTGCTGAACCGGTCAGGGGTAGCATAGTATTTGGCAGCTATGGAAGAAATCAGGACTTGGAATCAACGGATATAGTAGACTCTGTACTACTAGTAGAGCGCGGAAGTGACATAGACGGGGAGCTCGTATACTTTACCGAAAAGGAGTTTCATGCTGCAAATGCAGGCGCCAAGGCAGTTATCGTGTACAATAACGAGCCGGGATTGTATCTTGGCGACGTCTCTGAGAGCTTTACGCTAGATGACTATTCCCCAAGAATACCAATAGTATCCCTGTCGCAAAAGGACGGGCTGGAGATCAGAGAATCCATAGGCGAAATAACCGAGGGAATCCTAAACGTGTTTTACAATCCCGATTACGTTGCATTCTTTAGCTCCCGTGGACCCGCATCCCCGTTTTACATAAAGCCGGATCTTGTCGCGCCGGGGACGTTGATCAACTCTACACATACAGGCGGCGCCTACAGCTTTTCAAGCGGAACAAGCTTTGCCGTCCCGCACGTGGCAGGCTCTGCCGCGCTGCTCTTGGAAAAATATCCCGGAATGGAACCAGACGAATTAAAGTCGCTGTTGACTACGACAACCGTGCCGGTGACAGACATATACGGCAATAATTTTTCACCAAATGATGCCGGGGCCGGACGGCTGAGTCTAGAGGGCGCGTTTAATGCAGAATTAATCATACAGCCAACATTTCTGATCATGACGTTTTCACCGGCAGAGGCAGAACAGTCTGCGCTACTATCCATCAATAAAATCGACGGAGGAAAGCCCGATAATATCGCAGTAAGTATAGAGTCCCCAGAGTTTGTAAAAACAGATTATACCATATACGGAAACAGTATAGAAATCCGTGGAATGATTTTAGCGGCAGAGTTTGGCGACTCTGAAGGGATGATAAATCTAGAACACAATGGCACAAAGTACAGGATTCCGATAATATTCAAGCACGTCCAGGGCTCCGTATCCGTAAGCGAGGACAAGGGAATAATCAGCCTTGACGTGACAAACCCCATAGACTGGAAGTATGCAAAGATCTCCATGATCAACGGCGAGACGGGAGAGTCACGTACGACCTCAATTACGCCACAGCGCGATTCGTCCATAACGATACCGGCACCCGGAAAGTACTGGATAGAGTCAAGGATTAGTTCAGGTGATGATATAGTATATGCATACGACGTGGTTATAGTCGATGTAATAGGGCCGGCAGGAGCGAATCCGCTTTACCTGCTGGGTATTTCAGAGAGACCCATCTACATCATAACGGGGATAGTAGTAATTGTAGGAATAGCCGGCATCATGTTTGGTGTGTCGAGTCGCAGAACCTAGGATGAGCGCGGGCCCGCAGCTATTATTCCCGGATCGATATTTTCAAACTTTTTAAAGTTCTCACCGAACATCTGTGCCAGTTTCTTTGCAGATAGATCATAGGAATCCTTGTCCTGCCACGTGTTTCTTGGATCCAGAATCTCCGAGGGTACACCAGGGCACTCGGTTGGAACGTCCAAGTTGAACAGGTTATCATGGGAGTATTTCACAATGTCCAGTGCGCCTGTGAGCGCGGCCGTAACCATTGCCCTGCTGTATTGTAATTTTACCCTCTTGCCTACGCCGTACGGGCCGCCCGACCATCCGGTGTTAATCAGGTATACTACGGTGTTGTGCTCCTTTATCTTGTCTCCAAGCAGCTTTGCATAAACCGACGCGGGTCGTGGCATGAACGGCGCGCCAAAGCATTCTGAAAACACCGCCTTGGGTTCCTTTATTCCACGCTCGGTTCCGGCCAGCTTGCTGGTGTATCCAGACATAAAGTGAAACATGGCGCCCTCTTTGGTCAGCCTAGAGATCGGCGGCAGGACTCCTAGTGCATCCGCGGTCAGAAAGACGACTACCTTTGGATGCCCGCCCGTGCTTGGAAATACGGCGCCCGGGATATAGTCAAGCGGGTATGCCGCCCTAGTGTTCTCAGTCAGGCGACCGTCGGCAAAATCAGGCTTTAGCGTATCCTTGTCGATTACGACGTTCTCAAGTACGGCGCCCGACTTGATGGCGTTCCATATCTGGGGCTCGGACTCTTTTGCTAGGTTGATGCATTTTGCATAACATCCTCCCTCGAAATTAAAGACGCCGCCATCCGACCATCCATGCTCATCATCACCAATCAGACTCCTGTTCTCGTCTGCTGACAGCGTGGTCTTTCCGGTACCAGACAGGCCAAAGAACAGCGCGGTATCCCCGTCGGGCCCTATGTTTGCCGAGCAGTGCATCGGGAATATGCCCCTTGATGGCAGTAGAAAATTCATGACACCAAACATCGACTTTTTCATCTCGCCGGCATACCTTGTACCCCCAATGAGGACTAGTCTCCTAGACAGGTCGATGAGTATGAATATGTTTGAGTCCGTACCGTCGACCTCAGGAATTGATTCAAAATCGTTTATGCACATTATGGTAAACTCGGGCTCATGATCCTCTAGCTCGCCGGTCGTCGGCCTGATGAAGAGCTGCCTTGCAAACAGGCTCTGCCACGCGTGATCATTTATCACGCGGATTGCAAGTCGATTATTCTTGTCTGCACCGACAAACCCATCAAAGACATAGAGTTCTTTGCCGTCGACAAATCTTTTCATTTTTTCAAGTATCTGTTCGAACTTGTCGGAGGGGAACTGGTGGTTAATCTTCCCCCATGTGACCGTCTGATGCGTCGTATCATCATATACTATGTACCTGTCATCAGGTGAGCGGCCCGTGAACTTGCCGGTCCTTACGGCAAGTGATCCGGTGGAGGTCACTATGCCGTCATTCTGCCTTACGGCCATGCTTACAAGATCTTCTGGAGACATGTTCCGGTGTATCGTGGACGGATGCAGTCCAAACTCCTCAATCTGGGAGACAAACCTGCTGGTGACGGCAGGCTGGGCACCGTCACTCATCTGCATTCCTCCAATCACTAGTCAAACACGTCATTGAATAAATCGATTCGGCCTGAATTTCCTTATTATCTCTTCCCCTTACGTGGGTGTACACACTCAGGCTGATTCGGGATTTATACCCGAATGTGTTGAGTTAGGCATAATGCCTCAGTCGGCCTGACCTTGTACTCTGTTGTACAAAAATTAGGTCGTCCTAATTTTAGGCGATCAGTCAAAGGCTGTTTTACATTCAATCGTAAAAACGTACGAGAATCAGGCTAGAGGCAGATCTGCTAGTCACGAATGCAAGAATGGTAGAAAGACGCGATATATTGCCGTGGAGATTATGGAGGACTAGCGCGTGTAGTTGTGACAAGTCACATTCCGCATATAACCAAATGAGCATTTTGCCTTGAATCTAGACTAATCACTCTGACGGTTGGATTTATGGCGATTACCCATCTGCTTGAACATAGAGTATGCTTGTTCCATCAACCCACGCACATATTGCAGATCCGACTCAGGGGAAATCCTCATTCTTGCATTGCCGGTTCCCCAATGTCCCACGTCAGATACATCTTGCATGATCTTTTTTGGGTCATCCATGGCGTTCAGATCTGCATGCACATATAACTTCAAGTGATCTTTGTGCAACACAATAGAGGCAAATCCGCGTTTTACCTTAAAGTTTATTGATACCTTCGCTGAAATGACTTTAATGTCATCATCTAGTGATAGTATGACTTGCTTTGTTTCTTCATAAAGAGCCTTTATTTCCGGGGATGATTTACGGAGATGATACTCTTCGGTGAATGTTCTAGTAGGTGGATTGGGTTCAGGAGGCGGAGGCATCTTTCTGGTAATCGGATTGAGTAAAACCATCTCGTTTTCATATTTTTTTATTTCATAAAGCTCGATCGGCAGATCCTTGGATGCCTTCTTTTGACGTTCGGTAAAGGAATGAGAAACTAAAATTACTCTGGATCGACTCCAATCCACATCAGCCTTGCGCATGAATTTTTGATGTGTTTCATTAAATGCCAGTACGAATTCAGCCTTATTGTCATGCAACAAAGACCGGTATTCCATGCCTTGATCTACTACAGACCGATTTTTATCACGCTTGTATTCGACAATCACAAATGACTTGGAGGCAGGATCCCATCCAACTGTATCAAGGCGGAACTGGCCTATTGTAAACTCACTTTTCACGAACTCGATATTAAATAACGAAGACATGTTTTGCTCTATCAGGCGTTGCAGCTCCGATTCCAGCTTAAATTTCGTTTCTCGTATTATACCAAGTTTTTCACCATCTCGTCTAAACAACATTGTACTTTAGCATCCTAGCACGTATGTAAAAATTACTATAGCGAATACAGAATATCGATTATGTTTTATTTTAGCGCATTTATGCGCCGAACTAGCTCAAATGATGCAGTGTTCAATTCTTTGATGGATTTTGTGCCTGCAATTACGATTTTACCTGAGGCAAAAACAAGATAGCTTGCGCTGTGCAGACCCTTGAGAATCATGCCGGGAAATGTCTCAGGATCATAGATTGCGCCAGATATCATGGTGGACAGCACATCAACGGGTATGTTTTTTCCGATCTCCACTGTGGCAACGATGTTTCTAATGTTGGGAGATATCGACACATCATCTATCATCTTATTTTGTACAAGAAAAAATTTTGCATGATTCAGCTGTGCCTTTGACCTTTCAATGGATCTTCCCCCTACTGAAATCATCTTGCCGCTGGGAAACACAGTCACGCGACCATCCATCTCCTGAGTCTTTATGTATCCGCACCTGCCTCCGTATGTTGTCCCATCATAAATCCCATATGGAATATCCGCCAGACGTACCACGTTTACTTTTTGTTTTAGATCCGCCGTACTAACCACATTCCTGATTTTTGGTTTTACGTTATAGTGGACCTCACAAAATGCAGTAGTCTTTGGCATGATTATACATGTAATCTGCGGCATTTATTTGTCATCTCCTAGGCCATAAACCTGCGCGCCCGGAATAGCTGCTCGTACACTACGTAAATGACTCCCGTATAGACTAGGTAATCACTCCATCCAAGTTGGTGCCCGTCCTTGTGCAGACATGAATTCATACACTGTACACACTTAGGTTGATTCTGGATTCATGCCCCAATGTGCCATTCGTTTTGAAATTTCAGGTATAATGTCTTTAGTCGACTTGACCTTGTACCATACACTCGAACAAACCTATTTATTCCAAAAATCAGGATTCAACCACATGCCGATTAACAAAGAGGAGCTTGCAAGAAGAAGCGAGGTATCTAGGCCGGAATTTAAAAGACAGGAGAGCTGGAGGTACGCCAGACTAAAGCCCGCATGGCGAAAGCCAAAGGGCAAGGACAACCACCAGCGTAAGCAGCTTAGCAGGGGGCGCCCAGGCATTGTCAAGGTGGGTTACGGTGGACCCAAGACTGCAAGATACCTGCACCCGTCTGGATTCACCGACAACTTGATACATACCATTAATGATTTACAGGAACTAGATCCGAAAAGGGACGGGATAAGGCTGGGCCACAGTATTGGAACCAGAAAAAGAAAGGAGATCATATCCCGTGCCATCGAGATGAAGTTCAAGGTGTTTAACGCAAGGGTGTCTGCAGGTGCCGGTAAATCTTAGAGCAAAAAAACGGCTCGTTTCAAGAGTCACCGGCGTGGGCATCCACCGGATAAAGTTCGATACAGAGCACCTCGACGACATTACCGATGCAATCACAAGGCAGAATATCAGAAGCCTGATTACTGCAAACACAATTTCGTTCAAACCCATCAAGGGAACGTCTAGGGGACGCGCGCAACACAAAAAGGATCAAAGATCAAAGCGCGGGACAAAGCAGGGTTCCAAGCACGGCAAAAAGGGAGCACGCGTTGGAAAAAAATCTGTCTATATTGCAAAGGTTCGCGCGCTACGATACATCCTTAGAATAGCCAAGGACAGGCAAGAAATAACAAACAAGGAATTCTGGACACTATACAAGAGAATCGGCGGTAATACAGTAAGGAATAAAGCGCACCTGCGGACCCTGATCGAGGAGATCAAGACGGACCAAAGTACCTAGAACCTGTACCTTACACTCTCAAAATCATCCAGTCTTCGGCCAGATATCTTCAGCCCTTCTGCCAAAAGCATGTTTTCCTTGACCTCTTTACCGTATGCATATCCGCCTAGGTTCCCATCAGACATTACCACCCTGTGGCACGGCACTATGGACGGGTTTGGGTTCTTGTTCATTATCATGCCCACAAGACGCTGGCCGTTTTTCAGGCCGGCGGCCCTTGCCAGATCCCCGTATGTGGTAACGAATCCAGGAGGAACCTCCAATAATTTTTTGTATACTAAACCGTTCAGAGTTTTATTATTTCCAGATCCGTGCCCTCTGCCAGATCCATCACTCTTTGCTTGTATTGTCCCAGTCCTGCCCAATCCAAAAGAATCACGGTCGCGCCGGTATTTCTTTGTAACACATGATTAAACAAATCCCGATCCAGGTACTGCAGTGCGTGCTTGGGCATCACGGTTCCCAGACCAAGCCGCCCGTGCAGAACTTGACTGTTAAACTTTTGGGAATAATGCGTGCCTCCAAAACATATGGCATACGGAACTGGTTCGGACGTGCCCATTACCCGATCAACTACCCCTGCAACAGAGGCGCAAAGCTGCCTGTCGTTCCACTGCTCCGGTGTTGTTCCAATCTCTATGAACAGGCACGGCTTGTCTAGGGCGCTTGGACCATGATGAGTGGCCTCGATCGTGATATCAAATTCAGGAAACTGATCCCTGGCGGCGAACAGCTCCTGCAAGTAGCGCTTTTGCAACGCGGGATACGGTATTGCCACCTGTCCATCATTTCCGCCAAGCATAGCCTCGGCAAAGTTCCCCGTGCTGTGGCATGTCAGAGCCAGGACTCCGGACTCGGCTGCATGCCTCGAAAGGAACACAAATGAATCATAGTCATATTCGTCTCCCAGCCAGTCAGCAGATACGGCCGGAGTTGGAATGATCAGCAAGTCATAGCGGTCGCCACGGTAGATGCTACCATCGAATCTCATATGCCTAGACAGGGCTGCCGCCATGTTGCTCCCCGCCGGATCATCCCTGAACGCAACAAGTAAATCCATGAGATAAAAGATATATTGACACCATATTAACGTCCAGCAATGAATCCAAGGCAAACGTTCAAGAACATGGCAAATACCATGAAAATGGCGAGAAAATCAGACAAGGATGATTATTTGCAGCACCTCAGGCTGGTGTTGCTTGGAATAGGCGCCGTTGGAACGATTGGATTTATAATTCAGTTTGTGTTTGGTGTATTTACCTATCAGGGATAAAATTGTCAGAAGAAATAAAATCTCATCTCTTTGCAATTCGGACTACAGGAGGTCAGGAAAAGATGGTAATGAACCTCTTGGAGGCAAAGGCCAAGATGAACAAAATCGACATCCAGTCCGTATTACTAGTAGACAACCTAAAGGGTTATGTTGTAATAGAGGCGCTAAGCCCCAACTCGGCATTTATGGCAACAGAGGGCATCAGGCATATCAGAGGCCAGTTGCGCGGGGAGCTAGAATTCAAGGACATCGAGGATTACCTAGTCAAAAAGTCCACGGTGACGCAGCTGGGCGTGGATAATACAGTGGAGATTACCGGCGGCCCGTTCAAGGGTATGAAGGCAACAATTACTAGAATCGATCATGAAAAGGAGGAGGCTACAGTCGTGCTGCTAGATGCATCGTATCAGCTACCCGTTACGGTGGATGCAAACTATCTAAAGCTCACGAGCGCGTCTTAGCAACGATTAAATTTTTCATGGAGTCATGATGATTAATGGGTGAATCACAAAAAATCTCTTCATTGGTAACCGGTGGACAGGCATCGGCGGGCCCACCACTGGGCCCCGCGCTAGGCCCGCTAGGGGTAAACATCATGGAAGTCATTGGCGCCATAAACGAAAAGACCAAGGACTTTGAGGGGATGAAGGTGCCAGTGACGGTCTCAGTAGATACAGATACCAAAAAGTATGAGATTGAAATCGGCATTCCGTCGGCGGCGGCGCTGCTGATGAAGGAGGCAGGCATTCAAAAGGGCTCCGGTGCATCAGGGACTGACTGGGTGGGAGACATCGCCATGGACTCTATAGTAAAGGTGGCAAACACAAAGATAGAGACATCGTACGCATCGTCATTAAAATCGGTGGTAAAGACCATAGTTGGAACATGCGTCCCGCTGGGATTGAAGATAGAGGGCAAGACGCCCAAAGAGATGACCGCCGAGATCAACGACGGCAAGTGGGATGAGAAAATCCAATAACATTATCTTTTAATCAATTGTATGGGATCCTTGTCGGTCTTTTGAAGCTCAATGAACGTCTCTGTGTTCTGTATTCCCTCAATCTTGCCAATCTTTTCAATTACCACAGAATGTAACCTCTCTAGGTTTTCGGCATGGACCCTGATCATGATGTCAAACCGTCCCGTAATCTCCGATATCGAGGTGACCTCATGCGTATTCATGAGCTTTTTGTGGATGGAGTTTTTGAATTTCGGATCCCTGTTGATTCCAACAGACGCCTTTACGCCTATGCCAAGAAGTGAATGATCTATTACAATGGTAAACTGTGTGATCAGCTTTCTCTTTACAAGCCGCTTGATTCTGCTGTAAAGAACCGACGTGTTGATTCCAAGTTTTTTTGCAAGAACCGGCGTAGAGACCGAGCTGTCTCTGGCCAGCTCAAACAACAATTTCATGTCTAATTCGTCAAATCCGTGCAATGAATAGTTAAAAACATCCCTCCGGAATTAATAAGTGTAGGTTTTGCGAGTGTTCATTATAAAATTTAATCCAAAAATCTCTAAAACATGTAATTTAAACAATTGAGCTTATGCATAATCGCGATATCGGATCATATTTAGTCCAGTATTTAAGCAAAAAAAACGTGAGTAAAAAATCCATTGCCTAGTAAACACGATGTAAAAATTGAGGAAAAAGTGCTCGATGCAAAAAAAGTAAAGCCTGAACAAACCGAATCAGAGCTTGAAAAGGAAAGGGAAGAGTATGAAAGAAAAACGGCAGAGCTTGAAAAGGAAAGGGTAGAGCTTGAAAGAAAAAATGCAGAGCTTGAAAAGAAAATTGCAGCGCAGGACAGGGAAATTGCAGAGCTTGAAAAAGAGCACTCAGAGCTTGAAAGGAAAGAGGAAGAGATCATGGAACGGGTTGCACAAGACGATGCATTATGGAGTACAGAGTTGGGTAAAAAAAGACACATGCCCACTAGGGCAGCCAGATTTCTTTATGCAGTGGAGGTTCTAGACGACATAATATCAAGCCCCGATAAGCTGTACACGTTCACAAGAACTTCCAAAGAACTATTTGATGACACGCTTGCGGATCTGCAACAGAAAATCAAAGAATCAAACAATATGTCACACTTTAGGGCTGATCATGATAGTAGTGACTTTGAAGGCCAATACAAGTTGTACGTGCGGCACTTTTTACTGCTGAGCATGATACACAGGTCACACGGCGCAACAAATAGTACATTTGGCCTATTCTTGGGAATCGGTTATGATACGGTATGTAAATACCTACAACTTGCAATCAGTTATGATGATAAGATTTACCCGACACCAAACAACATAACAAAACATATTGCCACCGTAAAAACCGAAAAAGAGCTCAAGGAGATAATGCCTGGCAGAGACAGGGGCGAGTTTACACTAGACGGTATTCTTATAGAGACTATTCACCCACAGACAAATACAGAACACAAAAAACAATATGAGAAAAATGAGGGATTTATAATAAACACGGCCGTGATGATAAACAAGCACAGATACATCATCGGAATAAGTGATTCCCAAGAGGCAAGATATCATGATCCCGAGGTTATGGCAAAGGGAATGATTGAATTTAGAAAGTGGGCGGACAGCATGACA
Organism: uncultured Nitrosopumilaceae archaeon; assembly: GCA_964507825.1. GTDB lineage: Archaea > Thermoproteota > Nitrososphaeria > Nitrososphaerales > Nitrosopumilaceae > JAWVZS01. The sequence goes on from CAZDQM010000060.1 coordinate 22,122, forward strand.
AGTGGGGAGAATTTACCAAAGGCACGTAGCATACGACTAGGCGCAGATGGTGGATATATGGGAATAGATGATTATTTTCTTGGGATTGTTGCTGACAAAAATCCCAAAGATTACGAGCTCTCCGCCATCAAAAAGGCGCAAAACAAGGCGCACTCTAGCAAACGAATTTCAGTCGAGCATGTGTTTGCATATGTAAAAAATTGGAAGATCATATATGGAATATATGAGGATACGGTAAAAGAGTTCAACGCCGAGTTTAATGGAGTATGCGGCCTGTACAACAAGCGCAAGATGTGGCAAGACGGCACCTATCACCATTGGAAAAAGAAAGTAATGATATAATTGAAAATTATGTGAATGTATAATGTTGCGCACAATTTTTTGTTTTGGTGACTCTATCAGTACAAGGTCAAGTCTACTAATGCACTATACCTGACTCAACACATTTGGGTATAAATTCCGAATCGACCCAAGTGTGTACAAATTACATCCATAAACGATTTTAAATAGGCAGTAGGGAAGGTCACTCGTAATGGTTACCGAAACCGAGTTATCTAGTATAATAAAAGAGGCAAAGACGGGAGGAAAGGAGCGCAAGTTCACAGAATCCCTCGAGATTATAATGGTCTTTAAGGATATTGATGTAAAAAAGGGCTTTGCTATCAATGAGACGGTCCAGCTTCCAAAGACGAGCTCCCCGGCCTCCGTCTGCGTGATGGCAACCGGAGACATGGGAACAAAGGCCAAGGCGGCAAATGCAGACAGGGTAATAGATGCAGACGAGCTCGAGCGATTGAGTGCAAACAAGAGAGAGTCCCGCAAGCTGATCAACAAGTATGACTTTTTCCTAGCAGATACCCAGATCATGCCGGTCGTGGGCAAGGCGCTAGGGCAGCTGCTAGGTCCTAGGGGCAAGATGCCGACTCCAGTCCCGTTTAACGCCCCCATTGAATCATTCTTACAACGGTTTAGATCATCAATCAAGGTCAGGGTCAGGGGATCACTCTCCCTATCATGCAAGATCGGGACCAAGACGATGGATGACTCTGACTTGGCAGCAAACGCAAATGCCATAATCAACACGGTAAGGACCAAGCTTCCAAACGGGGAGAAGAACATCAAGAGAATCATGGTAAAGACCACGATGGGTAAAGCCATCCGTCAGGGAGAGGAGGTCAGAAAATAAAATGCTCGAAAACAGGACCGTTTATCCGGAGGCAAAGGCCAGCATGTACGCCGAGCTGCAAGAGTTGCCAAAAAAGTATCGCGTCATGGCGCTAGTAAAGATGGACAAGGTGAGGGCATCCCAGATACTCCCACTCAGGAAAAAACTGCAAGACGTGCTGTTTTTCAGTGTCAAAGACAAAGTGGCAAAAAAGGCGCTTGACCTGCTAGACATTCCGGGAATACGCGGGATTGCCGAGCAGCTAACAGGCCAGTGCATGTTCTTGTTCACCAACATGTCGCCGTTCAAGCTTAACGTGCTTTTGGCAAAAAATTCGGTGATGATGGCGGCCCGGGCCGGCGACATTGCCAGTATAGACGTCGTGGTCCCCCCAGTCAACACCGGCGTGGCGCCAGGACCTATGCTTACAGAATTCAAAGAGGCAGGCATCCCGACAAAGATTGACCAGGGGACCATCTGGATAACAAAGGAGACAATCCCCGTGAAAAAGGGTGAAATAATCAACGAAAAACTAGCCCCACTTTTGGGAAAACTGGACATAAAACCGGTGGAGGCAGGCATCTTACTTGAATCGGCACTAGAAGAGAGTATAACATACTCAAAAGATGAGCTACTAGTCGATGTAGATGGTGTCCGTGACAGCATATCAAGACTGCACCAAGAGGCAGTGGCACTTTGCATCGAGATCGGATACATTACTAGTGACAACATCGGACAGATTCTTGCAAAGGCCGTACAGTCGGCTAGATCCGTGTCAATAGAGTCCGGATACATGACAGCCGAGACCGGCGTACAGATCCTGCAAAATGCAAGCATGCGGGCGCGTTCCCTAGCAGACCAGGCCGACGGATATACCCCAGCATAAAATCTAGATACCCTTTGCCTTAGGCAGCTGCCACTTGTATTTCATTGCCAGCAGGCGTAGCGTTGTAGTAAGCGCGATTCCCACCACGGTTGCAACATGCAAGTCAAGGCCGGCAAGCAGTATACCGTAAAAGATCACCGCCCCGGCAAGGCTTGCAGACGCATACATATCCTGTACAAAGATCACTGGTACCTGATTCACAAGCACGTCACGGAGTATGCCCCCACCCACCGCCGTGAGCATCCCGGCAAGTATAATCGGGAGCGGTTCAAGACCAAACAGCTCATAAGCAAACGTCGCCCCGATTATCGTAAAGACGCCTAGGCCCACCGCATCAAACTTCATGAATGTATTCATGAGAGATTTCGTCCTAGTGTACAGCAAAAAGATGACAATGCCAGATGCCACAGTAATGATCACGTATGACGGGTCTGCAAGGGCCCTCGGCATCGACTGGGCAAATACCACATCACGGATCATTCCCCCGGCAATCCCGGTTATCGTGGCAAGTACGAGTATGCCCAGAATATCGGCCTTGTGCTCTATTGCCTTAAACGCGCCCGTGACTGCAAATGCCATCGTTCCAAACAAATCAAGAATGTAGATGAGCAGTTCTAGCGTGGGTGAAATGTCTGTCATGATATAATCACGCTAGGTCTAAAACAAGTATGATAAAAGGGTCTGCCGCTAACCGAAGAGTGAGGACAGCCCTTCCATTGCCGCCTCTTCAGACTTGCCTTCGTCCTTTTTCTCCTCTTTGGCCTCACCGGCCGCATCGCCACTTGCCGCCTCGGCCGCCGGTGCAACAGCTGCAGCTGTGGCCACGGGAACGGCCTTTACGGCCTCGTCTATGTTAACATCTGCCAAAGCCGCCACTAGCGCCTTTACCTGCGCCTCATTTACCTCTGCACCAGATGCCTTTACAACCGATGCAATGTTCTCCTCGCTGACATCCTTTTGCAGCTTGTGAAGTAGCAGAGCGGCGTAAACGTATTCCATTATGCACGAACTCGATGTCCAGTATATATAAAACTATGGCAAGGTATATTCATGCTTCCTGACAGGTGCACGGTAAGTGAACAGCAAAAGAGGTGTGTAAACCCGCCCGAGTTTATCATATCCATAGTCATGGAATCTGACGAGTACATGATCGGGGTCACGTGCAGACGTCACAGGGGCGCCGTCGCCAAAAAAATCATGTCACTCCAGGATGCAGGGGATATTCCGGCAGGTCAAATCCGCTTTGAGTTGATCAAGGCAGTAGGAACCGACTGCATAAAGGGCCATGCAGACGACATCATACAGATAGACTAGTCCCCGACAGAGAATGCGGGTTTTTTGCCGGCCATGCCAAGCTTTAGATTCCTTACGGCCACGGCGGCCATCCTCCTTCTAGTCTCTTCTGTCGAGCTCCCAATATGGGGTGCCAGAACAACATTATCTAGCCCGCACAGCGGATGGTTTTTGCGTATGGGCTCGGACTCAAAGACGTCTAGTCCGGCACCGGCAATTACTTTGCCCCTTAACGCCCGCACCAGATCCCCCTCGCGGATTATTCTACCCCTAGAAGTATTTATCAAAAATGCCGTCTCTTTCATTTTTTTCATCAGTGCAAGGTTGATTATTCCGTCCGTCTCTGCGGTGTGCGGAACATGCAATGACAGGATGTCGCTTTGGGTAATTAGATCATCGAATTTTACATACCTTGCCCCAAGAGCCGCCTCTTTTGCCCTGTCTGCCCTGCTCCGGTTACAGTATATGATATTCATGCCAAATGCTGATGCGCGTCTTGCCACCGCACCTCCGATCCTTCCAAGCCCCAGAATCCCTAGTTTCCGTCCCATGATGTCCGCCCCAAGGTACTCATACGGTCCATATATGTGCCTCCAGCCGCCGCGTCGGATGATCCTGTCGCCTTCGGTCACCCTTCGCGTCAGATCCAGAATAAGGGCCATTGTCAGCTCCGCCGTAGCATCAGTCAGGACGTCCGGCGTGTATCCCACGCGTATGCCGAGCTTTCTTGCATGCTTGATGTCAATGTGGTCAAAGCCCACGCTGTACGTGCTGATCGCCTTTAGGTTCGGCGCCGCGTCGATCACCTCCCTGTCAATTTTATCATACGGAAAGCAGATTATTCCGTCTGCATCCCTTGCCTCAGATATGAGGGTTTTTCGCGGCATCGGGATCTTTCCGGAATGAACCGTGACAGAGAACTTGCGCATCTCTTGCATTGCAAACTCGGGTAATCTCCTAGTAAGCAGGACCTTTCTCATGAAATCAATCCACCTCAAACCATTTATAACATTTCATGGTTAAACAAACAAAATGGCGTCCCAAGATTCCGAAGAATTTGCCCTTTGCATAGAGTGCGGCAATTATATTGAAAAATGCGTGTGCGTGTGTCCGTACTGCGGCGAGCGCGACAGGTGCGAGTGCGCGCTGTTTGATGCCGCCACCGGGGGATGACATGTATGGAACATACGGATTTTTCCTGGCTGATTGGAGGTCCTCAGGGAAGCGGAGTAGAATCCGGGGCCAACATATTCTCAAGGGCATGTGCAAAGCTCGGGTACCAGATATTTGGCAAGCGCGAGTTTTACTCCAACATAAAGGGCGAGCACAGCTATTTTGTGGTAAGGGTATCAGATCAGCAGATCGCGTCAAACGTCAACGACGTGGATCTGCTCACCGCGTTTGATGCAGAGACCATATTCCGCCATTATAACGAGGTCGGGCAACGGGGCGCAATAATTTATGATGCCGAGCTAGAAGGCGTCACGACCGACAGGGTCCTGACGCTAGATTCGGCATTTCGTGGCCGGCTCCATTCGGAACTATCAGCCCGCGGCATGCAGTTTGACGTAAAGTCCGTGCTCGAGGCCGCTAGACAGCGGGGCGTTACACTTTACCCGGTATCATTTAGGAGCATCCTTGCGGATTTAGCCGAGCAGGTACAGAATCCTAGGCTTGCAAGCCTAGTAAGGATGTTCAATGTCGTAGGCGTCTCGCTCTCTTCGGGTCTCCTAGGGCTTCCCCTGCATTCACTACAAGATTCGATTGACGAGATATTTTCGGCCAAGCCGCAGGTGGCACAGCTAAACAGGGCGGTTGCAGGTTACTCGTACGAGCTTGCATCGGCTAGGTTCTCTGGCTTTCAAACCAGCCTGCCAGGTATAGAAAAGCATGATAGAGTCATCCTAGCCCAAGGTTATGAGGGAACCGCGATTGGCAAGATGGTTTCAGGATGCAGGTTTCAATCATATTATCCAATCACGCCCGCCTCCGATGAGAGTAATTACCTAGAGGCCCACGAAGTCCTCTCCGTCGACGGCCAGAGTCCAGGGTGTACCGCCGTAATTCAGACGGAAGACGAGATATCCGCAATCGGCATGATGATCGGAGGCGCCCTGACCGGGACACGCTCCTCCACATCCACGTCAGGGCCGGGCCTAGCCCTAATGTCCGAGGCGCTAGGCTGGGCGGGGATAAACGAGGTTCCCATTGTCATAACACTGTACCAGCGGAGTGGTCCCTCTACAGGCATGCCGACTAGGCACGGGCAGGACGACTTGCTCTTTGCAATACATGCAGGTCACGGAGACTTTCCAAAGATCGTGTATGCGTCCGGAGACGTAGAGGAGAGCTTTTACGATACAATTCAGTGTTTCAACTACTCGGATATATTCCAGGTACCGGTGATTCACATGATGGACAAGTTTCTTGCAAGTTCCATAGTCACGTGCAGGCGGTTTGACCCTTCAAAGACGACCATTAAAAGAGGAAAGCTGCTTGACTCGTTTGATGGCGAGCAGTACCAGCGATTTGAGATGACCGATGACGGTATCTCGCCGCGCTCAAGGCTTGGCATGGACAACGGTGTCTTTTGGAATACCGGTGATGAGAGTGACGAGTTTGGGCACATTACAGAGGATCCCGTCGTACGCGTGGAGATGATGGACAAGCGAATGTCCCGCCTAGACCTGATTTTGCAGGATATACCACTAGACGAGCAGGCCGTCTCGTTTGGTGTAGAGGATGTCACCGTTATATCATGGGGCTCGTGCAAGGGTCCGATACAAGACGCAATCAAGATGCTACGCGACGAAGGGATCAGGATTGGATTCATACAGGTAAAACTGCTGCACCCGTTCCCGTCAGACTATATATCATCCATGTTATCACCCGCCGGCACCATAGTCGACATTGAGGCGAATCATTCGGGCCAGCTTGGAAAGATCTTCAAGCAGGGTACCGGGCGGGATATAGACCATTACATACTAAAGTATACGGGCCGTGGAATGACGTGTACAGAGATATACGATTCATTAAAGCGGATCGTTCATAATGAAGCGAAAAGACGCGAGGTACTGACCCATGGCGCTTAAGCTGTCAGACTATAAAACGGACGTCCACAATGACTGGTGTCCAGGATGTGGTGACTTTGGTATAGTCAATGCAATCCAGATGGCCCTAGCCGAGATGGGGATAGAAAGAGACAAGGCGGTGCTCTTTTCTGGGATCGGTTGCTCCGGAAAGACGTCGCATTATGTCAACGTATACGGTATTCACACGCTTCACGGAAGGGTGCTTACGTTTGCGCAGGGTGCCAAGATTGCCAATCCAGGCATGACCGTCATTGCGGCAGGCGGCGACGGCGACGGCTTGGGCATAGGGGCGGGTCACTTTGTAGCCGCAGGCCGCCGCAACGTGGATATGACATATATCATATTTGACAACGGGGTGTACGGGCTGACCAAGGGCCAGGCGTCTCCGACCCTAAAGCTGGGAGAAAAGACCAAGTCGCTTGCATCTCCAAATACAAACTATAATGTAAACCCCCTAGGACTAGCAGTTGCCAGTGGATTCACGTTCGTTGCCCGGGGATACTCGTACGACATACGTCACCTCAAGGATCTTATCATTGCGGCAATCCGTCACAAGGGGCTGTCTTTTCTAGACGTCTTGCAGCCGTGTCCTACGTACAACGACATCAACACAAGGGACTGGTATGCCGGCACCGACTTGGCCGAGGAGTCCCAAAAGAGGCATTCTCGAATCTACAAGCTAGAAGATGCCGGATTCGATGGCACGGTCTATGAAAATGATCAGGCAGAACTAGATGACAAGCTCGCACAGGCGCTGATCAAATCCCTAGAATGGGACAACAAGATCCCCATAGGGGTATTCTACAAAAATGAGCACATTACCCCATACACCCGCCGCATTGACGCAAGGATTTCAAATTACTTGGAAAACCCCCCGGCAGGGCAGGAGATAGCCCGGGACAATATTCCGATTACAAATATAGAGTCGATTCTGGACTCTATGCAAATCTGACGAGTAACGGGTTATATCTGCATGTCGTATAACGAATTTTGGTCCGCATAATCCCTGTCCAGTATAGCGATATTCAGGGGGTCAACTGACCAAAATGTATAATCTGCACACCAGATATGCCTGTCCGTGTGTGGACCAAATCATGACCCTGCCAGATACAAATTCCACGGTATCAGTATAAAGGCAGGCATGAATCTTGCAAGTGAATTTGATGGATTGTCTATGAGATATTATTTTCTTGGACCTGCTACGCTATCTAGACCTGATTGGTTCTGTCGGTCCTGATATTCTTTTTTGTGCAATGGACCACGCAGGTTAATCGTGCAGTATTTGCGTCTGCAATTAGTTATGCAATACCCGACGTGATATCGTGTCAGATTATATACCCAAGAAGTTATAGGCAAGCCCCACCATATTCAATGAACCCTTGAACCTTAACGAGGCAAACATGGTATTTCGAAGGTCAATCATCAAGGGATTTTTCGAGCCGCAGTTGGCGCGCCTAGGGTTTACAAGGTCGGATTCAAGTCATCCGGACATTCCAGATGCAGGACTTGTGCAAAACGGCCTAGACGTCTTTTTTGACGTAGAGACCGGTGCAGACTATCCGGACGGGGATGAATGGTTCATAGTCGACATGCTGTTTGCCTCGAACATGAAGATTCCCGACAACCTAAAGGGGCCAGACTATTTTACGCCAATGGCCGCAGACGGCGGTAGGAACTTTTGGCACCACCGCGAGCTGATTCGATTCAAGTACGGCAAGTCAAAAAAGCTTGCAGAGTCCCTCGAGTTCCTAAGACTAAAGCATGCGGAGCTAAGCTCGCTACTAGAGCCGTTCAGGCAGAGTCTGAAGAGAGGGGATTAACCCACCGGTCCCCCTTGAGCAGGTATTCGGTGCCCGACACATCGGCCGAAGATATCCTCCACCGCATAGATTCGGAATCAAACCGGTATGTTACGCGGTCCGTGCCCGCCGGAAGCCTCTCCGGAACGATCTGGTACGGGACAAGTTCTAGGACAAAGTCCATCTTTTCTACGGCGTTCTTGAACCACTGCCCGTCACCCACATCTATGACAAACCGGATCGACGGCGCCCCCAAAAAGACGACCTCTATCTTGATGGCGTTTCCAGAACCCCTGCGCCGCTTCATCTCCTTAAAGAGCGCCTTGACCTTCTCCCATCTCCGGAACTCGAACCATTTAAAGAACTCCTCGCTGAACCGGACCGGTATAGTGATCCTAAAATAACTTACAAAATTATCGTCGTCTGGCTCAATCTCGTCCTGTATAACCTTGAATTTTGAATTAAAATAGCCGTATGCGACCTCAGACTCCCAAGGTGAGACCCCGTAATATGTACAGTTTACCTCAAGCGGCTTGTTCACCAGTCGACTAGACAAAAATTGTAATTAAAGGTTCCAGATCAGGTAATCTTTGCGCTGGTCTGCGGCATCATGGCCGCCGCCATATAAAATACACATTCAGATTACATGAAAATGGCAGGTATCGAGTCTATACACCCAAGCTCTCTGCCTTTGTCAGATCGACGTACATTTTGTCGCCGACTGAAAGGCTCATTTCCTTGTACTCGTGCATGTCAAGCTTGATGGATGTGACCCCCGTCGTTCCATGTCCGCCCATGCCGGAAAACAACCTGTTTATATCCTTCATCATATCGTTGACGTCGGTAAATCCCATTACCTTGGGACCGTCAAATGGGCTTTGCGGCTGGTTGGTACCCTCAAGCATGTCCTTGGCAGACATTAATGAAACGATGACGTATGGCTGCCCGTCAGGTGCAGAATCTATACTCTTGACAACATACTCCTTTCTCATGCCTGCCCTGATGCAGATCCTTAATTTTAATTAAGAGATCAGGTCATTAGAGTTTATGCGTAATCACAGTTTTCTGAAATTGGTTTCTGTCACAACTACCGTCTGGTTGTACTAGTATTTAGCTCAATATATGCATTATAACAAATTTGAGTGAAAATCTAGGCACGACGTGAACACGTACAATTTTTCTAGTCGATTACGCATAAACTCTCATTATATCAGCTCCCGAATTTGCAATAGAACCCTACATAGTAGCTATCGTAGTGGGCCATACGATCTAGAATACGATAATGGACAGTTCCCACATATGTACCATCTTGAAATCCCGTCGATATCCGGACAAGTGCGCGTTGCTGTCGATCGCTGACCGGCAACATAAACCTCCCGCAAGCATCAGTACGATGCCAGCGAGGGTAAGCACACACAAACGAAATGGCGCCCGGCGCAGATCGACACAACAGCTTTTATTCATCCACCACAAGGTACTGTAGTGTATTTTCTTTACGCGGACAGTTCAGGCCATACAAAGAGAAAGCGCGACAGGAATAACAACCCGTATATCACGGTCGGAGTGATTGTACACGAAAAAGATTATAGATCGATAGAAGGCAGGATCTCAGCAGTAAAGAGCAAGGTGCTTCCCGAGTTAGATCCGTACGAATGGGAGCTGCACGCATATGACATTTGGAATAGCAGGAATTTCTTTGACGGCAGACATATGAGGATGAATCATGCGAAAAAACTGGAGATCTTCTCTAGGATCACAGATCTTGCATGCGAGTGGGATATCACGATAGTCGGCGTGGTCATGTTCAAAGACAAGATGGTGGAACCGTACCGTTCCCAGACAGTTATGGATTATTCTTGGATGTTTGTCGCCGAGCGGTTTGAGCATTTTTTGGTGCAAAAGCAGGCAGAAACCAACAACGGACTGTTGTTTATAGATGCCAGCCAAAAGAACCCCGAATCAGACACCAGACGTGCTCTACAGAAGGCGGTAAAAAACGGCAGCAACTGGCAGAACATCGACCATGTCATTGCGCATCCCATCTTTGTAGAATCGCACGCGCACAACTTGATTCAGCTGGCAGACATGATTGCATATGTGATGCTCAAGCACTACAGAAGCGACTCTGAATTCGAAGAATTGTTTGAGCTGTTAAAATCTAAAATGTATCGATCCGACGGCAAACTAGACGGTTTTGGTCTCAAGGAATTTCCATAACCATATGTACCGGGAAGCAGGTCCGCACAGTTGCGGAGAAGCTGCTTCCCTAAAGCCACACGCTTGTGACTCTGACCTTACTATCTATTAGCCACGCTATAAAGTGATTGCTACGGGTACTGTTCTGTTGTACCGAAATCATTTCGCCGAACCTAGAAAACAACGGATAATTGGAGGTGAAAAGTGTGCATAAAATTATGCAGAAAGTAGTATCCATGACAGGGGACCACTCCATGCTTCGTGATGGTTAGAACTCGTTATGCATCTTTATGCGCCTGGTATGAGTTCACGTCCCAAGGTGATTTTGTGCCTAAACGACGGCCAAATCTATGAAAAATTAGGCACGACGTGAACACATACTGCGCCTGAAGATGTTCTGCATGGGCTGTTGCAGTTCCGATTCTAAGAAATTGATTTTTCCAGATGAGATCAGACTGTCGTAAAAGTCATGGTACAGAGATAGTACACACTCAGGTTGATTTGGGATTCATGCCCAAATGTGTTGAGTCAGGTATAATGCACTAGTAGACCTGACCCTGTACCAAGTTCTTGTAAAAACGCTCATACTTTGGTATCTGGGTTCTCTGGGTCATGCTTTCCATCACGCTATCGTGCCCGTTCTGCCCCATCCTTTGGGCCTGTTGCCTGTCATCTAGCAATTCGTTGATGTGTGCAAGGAGCTCCTCCTCGTTTCCGGGCCTGGCCAGCCTTCCGTTGACCCCATCTCTTACAAGTTCTGAAACCCCGCCCACATCAAAGGCCACCACCGGAACACCGAGATAAAACGCCTCTGCGATTACTATGGGCATGCTTTCCATCCTAGATGGCACAACAAGGATCTGGGACTCAGTCTTTTCATGGCATTCTTCCACCCCATGTTTGTACAGTACACGACATTGGCGTTGATCCTAGATTCAATTTTTTTGAG
>CAZDQM010000061.1:0-2304 GCA_964507825.1 uncultured Nitrosopumilaceae archaeon
TGCCTCAAAACTAACAGTTTTTAGTTAGATACTTAAAGAAAACAAACCCCACAACTTAACAAAAATCACCACCCAACAAAGTATAGTTGGCAAAACGATTCAAGTCAAGGATTGACTATCGGCTGCGTGATGTACCAGTCAAACAGATCAAGGTCTGGAAGGATGCCCAGGCACGCAAGCTTGATCGTGAAGGGATAGCGGAATTGGCAAAGTCGATCAGGGCCGAAGGGCTTCAAAACCCGCCGCTAGTGCAAAAGGTAGGCAAGGAATACATGCTGATGGCCGGCCAGAGGAGGCTTGCGGCACTCAAACGTTTACGAGCAAAAAAGATCCCAGTCTTGGTAATCACAAGAAACACCCATTATGATCTAGAGGATGCAAAGGCGGCCTCTGTAATTGAAAACATACACCGAAAGGACATGAGCCAAAAGGAGCTGGCCAACTCGTGCGTCTTTATTGCCGAGCAGCTAAACTCGCAGAGCAAGGCGGCCCGTTCACTCGGCCTGTCCATGCCTACCTTTAAAAAACTACACGGCTTTGCCGGTGTACCTGAAAAATTAAAGGATTTGGTACCGAAAACTATATCACGAGACGAGGCCACGCGACTTCACATAGCCATACCCAATACCAACAATGCCGTCCTGATAGCAAACAAGATATCTAGATATGATCCGGCCGTGCGGAGACAATATATCAAAATCCTAGCGGCGAACCCAAAGATGAACCATGACACGATTCTCAAGCAGGCAAAGAGGATAAAGTTCAAGAAAAAGATACTGCTAACATTGTCAAAGCGCCAGTCCTCATTCTTGGCAAAACAGTCCGAGCGCAGGGACATGGAACCCGATGAATTGGCGCACAAGATCCTTGCAGACTGGATTAAAAAGAGAATATAGCCTAACACATTTGTAAAAAATCATTGAGGCTCTGTATTATCCGGCGCGTTTGGACATGATATAGTGATGACTATGATATCATGCGAGCAAAATGTCGACTTTTGGCGTAGCGCAGGCCAGTATACATCGAGCACGCGAGACGAAGAGTTTGTAGGCGAGATGGCATACGTGATGGTAACCCTTCACCGGACAGGGGCGTAACTTATTTTATGATGCGCCTGACTATACCGGCGCACTCCTCTACGTCCTTGTGCGAGTCAATTGAGAACCATTGCGCATCGTGAAACTTTACTATATTCAACAATCCGCGTCTGGCCATCGCGGGAAACGTAGTCGTCTCGATCTCACCCCTTGCAGGCAGGTTCTTTACAACATCCGTAGACAGGTGGTATATCCCGGCATTCATCCATACGTTGCTAACCGGTTTCTTCTCTCCAAACGCGCTGATTTTATTATCCTTGATGTCAAGCGTGCCAAACCGCGTCCTTAATTCTATTCCGGCAACAGAGTCCCTTACCTTTTTCATTATTCCCAGATTGATATCCGTGATTACGTCACCATTTATAACAAAAAAACTCTTGCCGGTGACGGATTTTGCCGCCCTTTTTATCGCACCGCCGGTTCCAAGCGGATTTTTTTCGCGCGACACCCGCACGTTGACCCCGATATCGCGCCTTGACTCCACAAAGCCCTCTATCTGCTCTGATCTATACCCCGTACATATTATGATATCTCGTATGTTGAATTTTTTCAGGTATCTGATCTGCCACTCTATAATGGGCACGTTATCTATCGGAATGAGCGGCTTGGGAACATAGTCTGTGATCGGCTTGAGTCTCTTGCCAAGACCGCCTGCTAGTATAATCGCATGCATGCCGTATATCATTTCATTTACACATTAAACCTAGCGATTAGATTTGGAAATGAATACCTGTATCTTGTATATCTGAGCCGTCTCGTATATTGAATAATTGTATATAATCTGGGTATATACAGAGCAGGCGCGGTCCGAAATATGATCTGATATAGTGGAATCAGAACCGATTCTGGCACTATGAAACCCAGATTTTGTGCACTGGTCGATTCGGGATCCGCCGTGTTATTCGTTTTGAAATTTCAGGTATAATACCACAGTCGACTTGACCTTGTACGTCGGTTTTGCGCACACATTCATATGCTGGGGGGGGGGCGTCTTTATGGCCCCGAACTGGGCAAACCGCACGTTATGCCACGGTGACAACCTAGAGTTTCTTCGATCGATGAACAGTAATACAGTTGACTTGATTGCAACTGATCCGCCGTTTAACAAGGGGCGGGATTTTCACGCGACACCGGACTCTGTGGCTAAGGGGGCATCATTTCAGGACAGGTGGTCATGGGAGGATGACGTGCATCAGGAATGGGTTGA
>CAZDQM010000062.1:0-5795 GCA_964507825.1 uncultured Nitrosopumilaceae archaeon
TATACTATATCTGATATCAAGGCGCGCCCCGACAGGCAGGATTCTGCCTGGCAGGACCGCGGCCCAAACGAGAACTGGAATCGTGTATATGACGAACTAGACCGTCTAGAGGCCTGCCGCGCAAACTAGAGTCATCTCATCAAATCTGATATACGTCTGTATAATGGAGCAGTCATGCTTTCAGTGATACATGCGTAATTCGCGCCCGATTATATCACCTCAAGTCTAGATCTGTACGCATGGCGCGAGGTTAACACTTGTGCAGGTTCCAACCCTGTTTTATTTCACATGCGGATTCATCATTCCTTCTGGCGGTTTGCATTATAACCGTGCCTGTACCCTATGATGAATCTGCATGCTGCCTCTAGATGCGAATTTAGGTTGGTATAACGGATGAGATAATCTATCATGCGCTTTTCTCTGGATGACTGTGGTTTCTAGTATCAAAACTAAGGAGGAGTGATAACTGGGATATCGGAATTATCTAAATACCGTCTATGGAAAGCCCGGATGCCATTGTCCTGTTTATTGCTCTCCTGTATCCGCGGACTCGCATTACGCGTCGCATACGTGAGCCTTTTTGTTGTTGATCTTTGTAACTATTATGCGCCCCTCGTTATCTGCAAACGCCTTTTTGATGCCGGCAAGGTTCTCTCGTCTTGTTATCGCGGCTATTGCGGGCCCGTTTCCTGAAATCGATGCCCCGACTGCGCCCTTTTCAAGCAAACCGGTTATTATCCCGGGATCCGAGTTTAGGATAGCCGATGTTGCCAATCCGTTAATTATCATCGCATTCCAATAATCAGAATCCCCTGCAAGGCGCCACGCCCTCTCAAATATGCCGTTTAGCGTCTTTAACCTGCGGACGTTTCCGCGCTTTTTGGCCTTGGGGATGAAGATGACCGCGACCATGTTCTTGGGCCCGCCCTCGTGCAGTACGAGTTTCTTTTTATAGTTGTCAGTTACATTGAATCCACCAAAATAACACGCGCACGCGTCATCATATGCGCCAGTAATGCTTATCTTTGATTCTATTGACGCGTCAACCCCGGCAAGAAGTATCTTCTGATCGTCGGCCTTTATATCAAATAATCTTGCGCACGCAAGCGCCGTGGCCGACGATATGGCACTTGAACTCTTTAACCCATAGCCTGCCGGTATATCTGACTCTAGCCTGACTATGATTCTATTCTTTTCAAGAATCTTCTTTGAAAGTATCCTTCCGGCAGTCTTGCTGATGAGCCTAGAGCTTATCAACCCGTCATTTGCATGTAACATTATTCCCTTGCCCGGGGATGCCTCCACTGTGGCAGTCACGTGCTGTTCGGTGCCTAGCGTAGCGCCTCTTCCGGTGGCTATTGCATTTACAATCGAGACGGCGCCGTGTACCGTCGCCCTTGCCGCCGATGTCATATTCCCACCAGCGCCTTTTTCATGATGTCATATGGCGCCTTGGTTCCGTGCCATATCTCAAAGGCCCTTGAGGCCTGGCCCAAAAGCATCTCATATCCTGGGATTACTGTGGCACCTGCCTTCCTTGATTTATCCACGAGATCGGTGTTTATCGGTACATATACCATGTCGTACACGACTGAATCTGCCGATACCTGTTCTGTATTGATTATGGTGGGCCCGCCTCCGAGTCCGACAGACGTGGCGTTTATGATATACTTGTAATCTGATATATCTGGCATCTGCTCTATTGATGCGGCACGCGCATCAAGGCCTAATTTGCCGGCAAACCTGACAAGCTCTTGCGCTCTTCTTGATGTTCGATTCACAACCATTATGCTGCCGGCGCGCTCCCTTGCAAGACCGGCTACTGCCGCTCGTGCGGCCCCACCTGCACCGAGTAAAAACACTGATTCATCTTGTATCTTCATGCGCCTTCTTTTAATCGGCTCTAGGAATCCGTCCATGTCTGTATTGTATCCCTTTAGGACGCCGTCATTATTTGCCACGGTATTTGTGGCGCCAATTATACTACATCCCTCGTCGGTCTTGTCTAGATACTTCATCATCTCTACCTTGTGCGGTATGGTTACGTTGAATCCAGATACTGCAATATTCTTTAATGAATGGACGCCCTCCTCAAGCTCGTCCTTGGGAATCCTGTAGGCTATGTACGTGGCCTCCATGCCGAGCTTTCTAAATACCGCATTGTGAATGTTTGGCGACATCGAGTGCTCGATGGGATCCCCAATCACCGCAAACGTCTTGATCATCGGACTATGTTGACTCTGGATTGATTTAAACTCTGATTGCCCCCCAGACTCATGATCTTTTTGACATCTGACACGCTGAATTGCCCGGGTGCAGTCGGCCTTCCAAGCGAGGTATAAGTGTACGGGCTTCCTAGGTACAGGCACAGGATCCTCGAGACCCTGCCAAGATCCCCCATGGCAAAGGCGATCAGGTTCCTGCCTGCCGTTCCACTATATAGTGACAGTATATTTGAGGTGTCCTTGGGCCTCCTTGCAGTAGTGACTATTTTTACATAATCTGAGATCCCCTTCATACGTGCAAGTCTTTTTACTAGTTTGTATCTTGCCGGAGTCTTTTCAAAGTCGTGCCATGATACTAGGACTTGGGCGCCAGCTCGACGGACGTATCCTGCCAGACCGGTATTCCTAGATATTGTGGAAAATTCTATATCGGTCAAAAACGGCCGATACTCGGAAATTAATTTGAGAATGGATATCCTCTCTTTTTCAGATCCTGTAAATACTCCTCCCTGTTTCTTTTGACGCAGGGTGCACACGCACCTCTTTAGGCTTTTTTGCGCCAGCTCTAGAGCGTGTGGAACCTGTGACGGGTCCAGAAAATCCAGTCGAAGCTCGGCATACTCGGACTCTATTAGCGCTTTTTTGAGCACTAGGTTCATCCTGCGGGGAGTATTTTCTGCTATCGAGACGCAGGTCTTGTACTTCATTTCTCTAGGATGTACTCGTCTGAGACTTTCATTCCAAAGTGTCTTCCTGCCGACTTGGTAACGTGGACAAGTACGACATCGCCCTTTTTGAGGTGTGTGACCGATATCAGGCGCCCGTTTGACTTTACAAACCTGATTGTCTCGGCATCTTGCGCAATGATGCCTCCGACCTCGCCGCCTGCCTCCGCCTTGATCATCAGCATGGGGCGGCGCTCGATCTTTGAGCGGCCCACGGTCGCACGCCTTGCCCTCCCGTCAGGATCAAGAATCAGTACCTCGCTACCGGTCTCCATCTCGGAGAGGTATTTTGTAGTCCCGTCCGGCGACAGCGTATAACAGTGGACCGCGCCCGCATTCACCCTGAAGGGTCTCGGGGACGTAAATGACGAGCCGACTGACTCATTGTGTACCATGAACAGAAAGTTTGAACGGCTTCCAACTAGCATCCCCTCACCCCTGTGCAGCATCGATGCCGTATCCACGCACACGCGCTCGCCGTCCCCGACCTCCCTGATATCTATAATCTTTGCCGGCTTTAGCTCGAAATTGCGGGTCCCAAGGTACACCATGGCTTCTCTCACCTCGCCAATTGACGCGGTTGCAAATATGACGCCATCGACGCCGACCTCGAGTATTGAAAACATCTTCCTTACCTCCGCGGGACTCTTTGCCACGGCGAAAATTTTAGTATGGACCTTGTGCAGCTTTGCAATAATATTTTCAAGCGGGATGATCTTCCAGTCCTTTACATCCACTATTACAAAGTCTAGCCCCTTCTTTGCCTCGGATAGGACGACCTCGATGTCGTCATTTGAGAGGACCTTGAACCTCTTGCCGATTTTCTTTCCTTGAACCTTCTTTGCCTGCCGGTCCTGTATTATATAATCTGCATCCCTTGACGCGTATATCGTGCTGATCTTGCCGGCCTTTTTGGATATTGTTTTGGGATTTGCATGTATTATCTTGATACCTTCTTCTCTTAGCTGTATGACGAACCTTTCTAGGCGCGTCCCATATACCTTGGGTGCGATTATGAGATCCCTTGTTCTAGTCAAGCTTTTTCACGGCTTCCCCTGCAGGCACCCTGCCAAATATGACTGCCGCGAGCGCCCTTGTGATCTTTTGCGGGTTTTCATGCGCAAATATGTTCCTGCCAAATGTGACTCCCTTGGCGCCTGCCCTCATTACCTCCTCGGTCATGGTGAGCAATTCTAGGTCCGTCTCCGTCTTGGGACCGCCGGCTATGACAATTGGTACCGGCGTACTCTTTACTATACCTGCAAACGAGTCGGCATCTCCTGTATATACCGTCTTTACAATGTCGGCGCCGCACTCGGCGCCAATCCTTGCCACGTGGCCGACCACCTGAGGGTCGTGTGGCTCTTTTACATTCTCACCCCTTGGATACATCATTGCCAGCAACGGCATGTCCCACTTGTGGCATTGTTCGGCTACAAGCCCGAGCTGCGCAAGCATCTCTGGCTCTTCATTTCCTCCAATGTTGATGTGTATGGAGACCCCGTCTGCGCCAAGTTTTACTGCCTCTTCGACGGATCCGGTAAGCATCTTGCGGTTTGGGGAACTAGAAAGGGACGTGCTACTTGATATGTGGACTAGGATTCCGGCATGTGTCATCCTTGGAAGTGTCTTTAAGATCCCCTTGTTGATTATGACGCTTGTGATGCCGTGGCCGTCGCAGTCGTAAATTGTCCTGTGCGGATCTTCTAGGCCCCTGATTGGACCGTTTGAAATCCCGTGATCCATGGGGATGCAGAGCATTTTCCCGTTTCTCATGATTCTGTTTAACCTGATTTGACGACCTGATACCATGAATGGATATCCCTTCATACCCTAATTAAAAATAACGTGAATGGTATCGACTGCATCTGGCAGTTATATACCGAGTCAAACAGCCGTGTTCCAATTTAATCATAGATAGTGGGGTGGTGTACAAGGTCAGATCGATTGAAGGCATTATACCTGAAATTTCAAAACTCAGAACACGGTGAATCCCGAATCAACCAAAGTGTATACGTGGAGGTCTGCGCTCCGATGGAAGTCACCGTACAGAATACGCAAAACCTACTTTAGAAAAGGTTAAACTGCATGCAATTCAACCAATCGTGCGCAGGCTGCGCTGCTGCACGCATTCTCCTCGGAGGTCATTAAATGCATGCTCTAGGCCACAACGGCCTCGAGCGACTGGCGCGCAAGCCTGCCGCTCCTTACGTCGTGTCGCGCGCTCATCTCTATGTTGTAGCACATGATTCTGGCCGCCATCTCCCTGCGCTGGTGGTAGTGCCGCTTGAACTCGGACAGATTATCGTTGTAGAGTTTCACCATCACTCGCCATGACTGGCTGCCGCGGGCATTGTGCAACGTGTTCTTCTTGGGCTTGATGTACGGCGCGAATCCCATGCCGGTAAGCCGGTTGCACAGCTCCCTAGCTAGGTACGCCGAGTCTAGGCAAAAGTCCGCGTTTCCGTCCGTGTCTAGGCACGGTCCGAACCGGTCAAGCATGGTGCGCATGCCGGCGATGTCAGATACGCGACTGCGCGTCACAAAGTAATCCGTGATTACGCGCGACCTAATGTCTACTATGGCATGCAGCTTGATCTAGCCCTTCCTGTGCCTGATTTTATCCGTCCGAAAGTCGATCCACTTGTCGGACCTGCGCTCCGCGACGCCTGTGGCGTCGCCCGCGTGCACATTGCCGCGTTCTAGCCCGGCCATTACCTTTTTGTGCACCTCGTAAAAGTACGACTCGGATATCTTAGCATAGGCGTCATTGATGGTGCTCCCCGCGGGTGTCTTGCCGGGACTAAACCCAATCTTTTCTGCCACGTCCGGATGGGCGCGCAGG
>CAZDQM010000063.1:0-4843 GCA_964507825.1 uncultured Nitrosopumilaceae archaeon
GACGAGTTTGTAATTGGTATAGACAAGCCTGCCGACCAATCATTTCTGGATCTCATACATGACTTGTGCCGGCAACATGACTTTGGAAATTACAAGATTTTGCAGGTACCCCGATCCGAAAAATGGGGATTCCAGCTTGCCAATATAATCTGGCACTGTTACGAAACATGCAAGCACGACCGCATACTTTCGTTTGACGTCGACTCTGTTCTTAGACCCGCGGTTATGCAGGGTATCAAACTCGTAGGACAGGATAATAATGTCGTAGTATCATTTACAAAAAAATTACTGATAAAAAATATCGGGGATCTTGTCCGGTACGTAAACTATCGATTACGAGTGCGCCGTTCGTCATTTGTGTTTTCGGGAGTATATTGGATATATAGGCCGTATTATTATGAGGCCACTGATCAGCGCACAATAATGTCAATCTCCAACGGAATTGACGGGTACATGGTAGATAAAGTACAGAAATTAAATCGTCACTTGATACTGACACTCAAAGACATTGGCGTCGACTGCCTAGATTACCAGAACGAGGACTATCCGTGGCGGCAATTCCAGTACGGTATATGGGCGTATGCAAATCATACACTCTTTTCTAGTCATACACGACATGATAACACACACGACTCATTGCTAATACGAATGACGAACAGGACCTTGATCCTTCGTCATACGTTTAAAATTCTGCTACGGTCAATCCTAAAGGCACATCCGTGGTTTTTTAGGGGGTGGGTGTGGGCCTTGCGAAATCCGGAACACGAGGCCGTCTTGCAAGCAAGCAACAGCTCAGTAAATACGTGGTTCATGCATGGTTCCAAGTATATTAAGGATATACGCAACTGGGAAAAGCACGGGAGACTAGGAACTGGATTTGGCTGATATTGATATGGACACTGCCGTTTTGCCTTGTCGCATGTACATATTATGGGGTGGTACATGTTGCCCATAATAGGAAAATTCAATGACATACATCCGTCCGCCAAAATATCTGATACAGCTAGAATATGCGGCTGGTGCTATATTGGACCTGATGTGGTAATCGGGGATCATTCGGTAATCGGGAATTTTTGTGAAATAAATTCTGGGGCAAAAATTGGCTCCAACACGCTGATGAACGCATTTTGCATCTTAACTAGCAACACGATAATCGGCAACAATGTGATACTTGGCGGGAGCGTGATCACCGCCGATGAAAAATACATGACGGCTAGAACAAAAAACATCCAAAAGAAACCGTGTACTATTGGTGATGACTGCCGCATAGGGATGGCAGTTCGCCTCGTATGTACAAAACTTGATGATCATGTCTCCATAGGGGCAAACTCTGTTGTGCTCGAGCCACATATAGGATCATATGAGGTCTGGGTTGGAACCCCTGCTAGATTCCTGCGAAAGTTTACTGACTATGAACGCTCGATTTAGTGCTACTTTCACCTGTGATACTCCTAGAGAATGTGCGGTCGTCATGATTCAAGTTTAATGTGTTATCTTGGGAGGTGCCAGTTGTGTAGATGTAACATTGTTAATACCATGATTTGCGGCAATTTTCACGACATCAGCAAAATAACAATTTGACTTTACAGATTCGCAAACATCACTTTGTCATAAATGAACACGCTGTCATATCCGGCATGTAACTGTTAACGTCATACCTGGATTTTTGCACTATATCCTGAACTTGTGCCAAAATGATCTTAAAACCACGTTAACAGTCACTTGTACATCATTGGAATATCTAGCCGGATTCGATGCGCTCCCTTTTAATCCACGATGTTGCGGACTCGTGATCAAGCAATTCTATACCTTGTATGGTGATTTTATCCCTGATATCGTCGGCCTCCTCATAACGGCCCGCCTGCCGCAGCTCATCCCTCTTTGCAACTAGTTCGCTTATGGAGGCAAACTCTGACTCTGTCATCTTTGGAATGTACAGCCCTAATACGTCCATGTATGAATCAATATCCTTCATGGCGAGATCCCCGGCCTTTCTTGTAAGTAGCCCGCCTGCCGCCAGCCTGTTGATCTCCTTGACTAGCTTGAGGAATGCCGAAAGGGCTTCGTGTGTATTAAAGTCATCCTCCATTGCATCGACAAACCTTGCATTGCATGCCCTGCTGATTTTGCTGATATCCCGGATACTTTTGTCACCTCGCGCGTGTATAATCTCAAAATATGCCGTCTCTATCTGCCTCCACAGTATCACACACTCCTTTAACAGCTCCTCTGAATAGTCGATGGG
Organism: uncultured Nitrosopumilaceae archaeon; assembly: GCA_964507825.1. Lineage (GTDB taxonomy): Archaea > Thermoproteota > Nitrososphaeria > Nitrososphaerales > Nitrosopumilaceae > JAWVZS01. Next base: position 2,246 of record CAZDQM010000063.1, read on the forward strand.
TTTTGAATAGTGCCCGGACAGGCAGAAGAGCCTGATTATATTTGGCCCCCAGTTTTCCAGCATGTATCTGACAGATTTTACGTTGCCAAGGGATTTTGACATCTTTTGACCATCGATTGTAACCATGCCCACGTGCATCCATGCCTTGGCAAGCCGGCGTCCCGTATGCGCCTCGGACTGCGCTATCTCGTTTTCGTGATGGGGAAAGATCAGATCCCTTCCACCACCGTGTATCTCAAGGCCACCCCCCAGATACCTAAGACTCATTGCAGAGCATTCGATGTGCCACCCCGGCCTGCCTGCACCCCATGGACTCTCCCACTTTGGCTCCGTATCTGCAAACTTCCACAGTGCAAAGTCCATGGGATCCCGCTTGGTCTCATCGGCATCTATTCTTGCCCCGGCCTGCAGGTCGTCAATTCTCTTTTTTGAAAGTTTTCCGTACCTGGAAAACCTCGAGACGGCAAAATAGACGCCGTTTGCACTCACATACGCCATATTCTTTTTGATTAAATCGTTTATCATGGTAATGATATCTGGCATGTGTTCTGTGGCCCTCGGATACGCGCTAGCCCTCCTGACCCGAAGACCGTCAAAATCCTCGTGGTACCTGTTGATGTACCTGTCGCTGATCTCCGAGGCGGCAACCCCCTCGTCCCTTGCACGGCTTATTATTTTATCGTCTATATCGGTAAAGTTCTGCACTAGCTGCACGTTATATCCCTTGTACTCTAGATACCTGCGCAGCACATCGAAGATTATGATTGTTCTGGCATGCCCTATATGTGAGTCATCATATACCGTGACGCCACAAAGATAGATTTTGATATTATCCTCCATCTCAAAATCCACCCTTTGCTCCGAAAACGTATCTGCAATTTTCATGTTATATCACACCTGCCACCTGTACCTGCATTCCTTTGTGCATGATATCTTGGTATATCTGATGAATTTCTTTTATTTTATGTACTGGAATTTTCAGTCTCGTGTCAACCTCCTCTGATGACATCCTGCTTGACATGAATACCGGATGGAATCGACCTCCTCATATGTCATGCCAATTTTTCCTGTATTGTATTTGAGCCACAGGTTAGAGCCGTTATTTATTATACTCTGAGGGGTCTTGTATGGTACCACGAACGGCATTGTATCTTGTACTATATATCCAAACTTGACCTGGCATCCGACTAAATATTTACTCTTGTCACTAGAGTCCTGTACAAGGCAGTTTCTAATGCTTGCCTGACAATATAGAATGCAGACGCGTACCCGCGCCCTGAGGTTGCCTATACTCATCCTGTTTGGCTCTGGCATACCTGCAAGGCAGTATATCGTGGGGTACACGTCTATCATTTTGCATCCTGCATCCCTGCTAGTCTTCTGGCATCCTAGGGTACCTGCATGCGGGGACACGCGCGAATCTAAGAGTATCATTATACTAGATATTGATGGCGGAAAATCTTTGAACGGCGTGGATATGACTGCCGAATCAGTTCTGCCGCCTTGGTCCATTATGGCCTCGTCCTTTTCTGTACCATTTGCCTGAATGATAACATTACATGTTTTAGATGATATCGTTTCATAATCTGCGCTTGTAATACGGTCTAGAATGCCAGTGTACACGCTTTGGATTGGGGATATTTTGACATAAAAGTTGTATCAAATGTCGACGTATATCCCGTCGTCCTTTTCCTCTACCGGGTACGTCTGGAGCTTGATGTCCCTAAGATAGTCGAGCAGGTCGCCGGTTTTCAGGTTATAGTGCCAAAAGTGATGCGGACATTCAACTATGTCGCCTTCTATGTTGCCGCATGCGATCGACTGATCCTGATGAACGCACATTGCATCGAGTGCATAGAGCTTGTCCTTGTTGAATATTGCTATCCTCTTGCCGTCGACTTGGACCTCGGCACCCTTTTCGGATTCAATAGAGCCCTTTTCGGCAACCCTTGTCCACGTCAACGTCCTCCCTCAAACGTTGATCCTTATTTAGATTCCTGATGAATACTGTAATAATTTTGCAATATATCCTGCCGAATCTTTCGTCTGTGGCTCAACTCGTACACCAAAATCGTTTGGTGGGGGACTCGTGGAATTTTCCGGTTGACTATGGCGGACCACACAATCAGGAATTCTTCGAGACGATTAGAACAGGGATGCGCATGATATTATTCAAAGATGACCCGTGGAATAGATATCCTTGATCAGGGGATGTGGAATATACTGACAAGACTGATCTAGTGCGCAAGCTAGACGTGATAAACTAGGGCGTGAAAAACTCCATGTGGGGGATAAGGCTATGCTAGTAAAAGGTATCAAATACATGATCTATGGCTCACGTCTAGTGACCAAGGTATGATGATTAATCGCGTATCTAAGAGACGCGCCTGCCAAGGCCGGTGGCCTGGACTCTATATTGTACTAGATCGATTACGGAACCCATGTACAAGGTCAGGTCTAATATCTATGTTGGAACTTTATAAGGAATCCGGCGGTTTTCGTGCGTTGATGCATAGCACACGCTAGATTCGGTTCTCCCTTCTAGGATGTGGCGAATACGTATCTATGCGGGCATGCAATCCCAATACCATGCTTCAT
>CAZDQM010000064.1:0-5591 GCA_964507825.1 uncultured Nitrosopumilaceae archaeon
AAAACTCAAGATGATTCTATACAACAAGTGAGGGACAATTCGATCGCGCGGGAGGCGAGGTGACACCATGACGACATGACATCCATGTCGCCGTCTGATGGGTACTTGGTAGCACATAGATGGCGAATTAGGAAACACAGTGGATCTACGTAAACGTTTTAACGCACGAATCCTGTCAAAAGTAGATGTCGGGCATAAGGAAGGATTATGTCACTGATCGATTCATGATCATTAGTCCTGCAAACGAAGCGATCAAGTATGCAAAGAAATTCCCCTATATCCGTGGAAACGAGTCCATGACTAGCCCTTCGGTACTCTCACTTGTTGTAAGGGATGGAATATTACAGCGTCTTCAGGACGGCGAGGGCGAATATATTAAGGACTGGTCCATCCGCGTCTTTGAATCACATAATCCAATAGTCTCTACTACTGCTGAGAATATTTATGGTGATGGACCCCATTACAAAGAGCCTGCATACGGGTATCATTATGTTGTAGTTGCATCCCCGAACCGGAAGGCTCGCCTTGAGATACTAGATGTCGAGCAATGGTCAAATATTCTCGTAGTCGTCCAAGATAGACTCAGGTGGCTGTACACACAAAGGGCAGTCACGTATGTCTCAGTCTACGCCGATCAGGGGGCCGATGCAGGTAGCCTGAATCCGCACCCGCATCTTAACATAGCTACCTTTTCCACGATTCCACCGGTCATAGAGGCAGAGGCAGAGGCATCGTACAAAATTCTTAATGAGAAGGGGGTGTGTCCGATGTGCCAGATGATAGAAGAGGAGATCGGCGGGCCAAGGCAGATACTTCAAACCGAGGGATTCATTGCATTTTCGCCATGGTCGCCATCGTGTCCGTACGAGTTCTGGATCTTGCCCAAAAAGCATACCACGAGCTTTGCAAAGATAACCCAAAAGGAGATCAATGATCTCTCGCTGATGATGCGCGCCACCCTAGGAGGCCTGGCAAGCACCGTCAAGGGAATATCATTTAGCTTTGCGTTCCACTTGTCGCCGGAGAAGAAAAACAGCAGGCAGATTCACTGGCATATCGAGGTATACCCTGTGACAAAGCCGCTCTCCGGCATAGAGCGCGGATATGGAATATTCCTCAACGATATATCCCCTGAGGATGCCGCAAAAAAGCTGGGGGTATCGTGCCGGAAAGAGCTTGCGGGACTAGTAGGCATAATCTAACCCATGGTTTATTTAGAAATATTGGAGACCCTGAATCATGGCAGTTGAAAAGTATATCGCGGCCGCAAGCCTAGGACTCTTTGCCATGTTTGCAGGCGAGATGATCACTGTTTATCACTTTATGATTGATCCCGCAACGGAGATGTTCGAGCCAGAACCCAAGATACTTCAGTTTATATCGATTGGCGTGGCGCCCGCGGCAATAATGGCAGGTGTCTCTTACATAATGGCGCGACGGTACGGCTCAAGACTCATAGGTACCCTGATCATTGCAGGCGGGGCGGCAATGCTAGTCGGGATGATATACACGTATACACTGACCGATTATATTCAAGACGAGTTCAAGACTGACTCTGTTATAATACTGCCGCCACTCTTCATGGTATTGTCGGCACCCGTCATGATATTTGGGGCGCTACTATTTCGAATCAAGAGACGCCGCGTCAAAAAGAACTATCTTTAATGATCAAATCTCATCGCGTTGGACGTCTTTGTGAATCCCAACCTTTCATGAATCTTGACGATATCATCTGTGCAGTATAGGATCGTCTTGTAGCACCCATGTTTACGCGCATAATCTAGGGCATATTTTACAAGAGCCGAGCCTATACCTTTCTTTTGCATCTTGTTTGTTACCACAAAGTCCTCGATGTGGCCCGACTTGCCTCCTTTGTGGATGAACTTTTGTTCGATTATCAGTGTAATCGAGCCGACAATCATGCCGTCTGATTCCGCGACAAAGATCTTGTGGTCGGGGTTGGTCAGTATACCTGCTAGAATTTCACTTGCCTTGTCATGATCTAGATCGCTTGCGATTCTTAGGGAATCTAGTGATTCCAGAAAACCCTTGCGAAGATCCGCCATCTCGATCTCTCTTATACTGTACATTTTAGATCTTTCCCAACTTTTGATACATGTGCTGATACGCCCTTCGGTATGCTATCTTATCCCCTATATCTATGAAGCCTTTTTTTGTGAGATAGCTGTCGACCTGTCTTTTTTGAGTGATCGCCTTTTTTATCATGCCGTCCATTCCGTACGGCTTGTTCTTTGGTATGTATTGTAGTACATTGGAGTTCATTATATAGCATCCCATGTTGATGTGTACCTTGATCTTGGGCTTTTCATTCCATGCTGTGACTCTTCCTGTACTCGATGTCTCGATTACTCCGTACTGGACGTTGGTCTTGTACTCGTAAAGGCCCATTGTAATAAATGATTTTTTTCTTTGGTGTTGCCTGATCATGCTTCGCAGATCAAAGCCGAATATAGAGTCCCCGTACATGCAGACAAAATCCTCATCAAGGAATCCCTCGGCGGTCTTTAGCTGTCCGGCGGTTGCAAGCGGTCTAGTGGACTCTGCATACTCGATATCCACGCCGAAATTACTACCGTCCTCAAAATAGTCCTTGATTGTCTTTCTAAGATAGCTTACGCATAGCACGATTGACTTTATTCCGTTTTTCTTGTTCCAGTCAATTAGGTGTTCTAGTAGCGGCTTTTCGCCTAGCGGCAACATGGGCTTTGGCATGAAGGTCGTGTACGGCTGGAGTCTCGTGCCTAGTCCGCCTGCAAGGATTACTGATTTCATACGATCCGTTACCGTGTGGGTATTTATTAAATTCACTTGGATAAATCGAGGTTCTTGTGGGCACTGCTTCCAATACGTGATATAGGCACGGCGGGGCTGGCAGGTTCGTGACATTCTTTTATCGTGCCCAAGGCAAAATTCACCAACTTTACCTGATTTTCTCCCGAGTTTAAAGTACAGATTATAGGCATGGTTGTGCACAAAGTACATGCCTGACTCACTACAGCGATCTATATACTACGATTCATCAATGCTGATGGCGTGCTTGAGGTTGCCCATGAGTGATATAACAATTATGATTTTGTCAAATATTGGAAGCGCAAGCCTCCAGAAGGAATGGTGAATCAGTACGTGAAATCAAACAGGGATCTGGGATCCTGCAATAGTACAGCTACAGGTGAGCAGCTCCTAGAAACGACGCAGATATAGATAGATAAGATTTCATGAATAATCGTCTAGCTGATGAATTCTCATGGCACAAAGTCAGCTGGAAAATGTGATTATACATGAATTCTGTAGTTGCTACCATGTGGAATAAATCATGTTACCGTAACACGTCATGTTACCGTAGCGCATCTTCTTGGCTCTGGTGGTATCATTTTCTCATACCTTATTGGCAAATTGATGAAATCCTCACAATATCATCGATTTTGTGATATTTACGAGCGTCGCCATACAACCACTGCCGCAAGCATGATTCAATCAAGCAGACCTAGGCAAAAGCCGCAAGCATCCCCCACCGAAGGGGCAAATAAGTGGAAAACCATAATCCAGAACTCCAGCCTCTACCTGATTACAACCGACTAGAGAGTGGCAAGCTACTATTACATGGACTAAATTTCAGAAAAGATCGTGATTTCCATGACTAGTCTATATCACGTATTGGAAGCAGTACCTTCTTGTGCATGGTATATTGGATTAAAAAATACGCCTTATCTTACCGATTATGTCGTCCGGGGTTTGGCCGAATATTATGATCATGGGCTCCTTGCCGTATCCGCCTTGATGGAATATGATGTCGGGCGCTATATTGGCACCGGCGATTGCAGTTCTTGTTCCCCATGATACGGATGAGCCATTTATCCTAGTATCTTTGGGCTCTATACTCCTATCATATTCTGTAATTGTCATTTTTTCTGATCTTGATTTGGCAAGTATGTCTGGGTCGTATCTTATGTTGATGCCGGCGCGTATATCTGGAAATCTTTTATTCATTTCTAATATTGCCGTTGCCACGTGCTTTGAGCCTCCAAACTCTATACTACCTGCAATAACGGTACCATTTCCGGCCCTGACTATCCTGCCTGTTACCCCTGCAACATCCATGATGTTGCTTGGGTTACTCTTTGAAAAGGCAAAGTTTGTCTGGCACTCGGGTATTGCACGATATATGCCGTTAATTTGAGTGAATTTGAGGATGCCGTCTTTTAGTTCTTGTATTATACTGGAATATTCCTGTCCGTTTGTAATCTTGATCCCGCCTCCTATACTCTTTGCATTTGTGATTGAATTCTTGGCAAATTTTCCTGCAAACCTTGCCGCCTTGAATATGTCTAGCCCTCTTGCGACTGCGATTGCAAGCGCCGCAGAGAACGCGCATCCGCCACCATGGTTTTCAATTTCCATTCTTGCCGTTGATATAATTTCGTTTTTGGATCCGTTTGACGTATAGTCTACTATTGTATCATTTATGATGATTCCTGTAATGATTATGTTTTTGGCTCCCATCTTGATGATTTTGGACGCGATATCCTCTGCATTATCTCCGGTAAATTTAATGCCGGATATTGCCTCGGCCTCCTCTATGTTGGGAGTTATGGCATGGGACAACGGGACGATCTTTTTGTAAAATGTGTCTAGCGCGTCATTTTTTAAGAGCAGGCCGCCGGTCGTAGAGTTCATGACGGGATCCACTATTACGGGGACATTCATGGGTTTTAGTGCGGTGTATAATACGTCGATTATGTCTATATTGTATAGCATTCCGACCTTGATTACGTCGATTTTGCAGTCCGATAATATGGACTCGATTTGATCCTGGACGGTCTTTGCAGGAAGCGGGAATGTTTTAGAATATTTTCGGGTATTCTGGGACGTTATTGCTGTAAGTATGGTGAGGCAGTAGGTGCCAAGCTGTTCTGCTACCCTGATGTCACTCTGTATTCCGGCACCCGATGATGGATCTGATCCGCCTATCGATAATATGGTCAATTCCTTATCTGTTTGGCGCGGACTGGTATTTGTGTTGCTGTGCTTTGGTGATTACGTGATGGTATAATTTGCCTAGGACTAGGATGCCTCGTATGCGCACTTAAAGTCCTCACAGCTGTGGGCATTCTGGTACTCTGGCAATGCAGGCATTCTTTGATCATCTTTATGGAATAATATTGGGTGTTATCGCATATAGCATGAATCATGTATGTTGATTTATGCAATCTTTGCTTGTGTGGTGCCTGAATCTGACATGAATTCGTTCAAAAAACACCCGTCCCAAATCGTGCGCTATTCGCACCCGATAATTGTGACTGTTTAAATCAGACGCCTACTACGTATCAATCATGGGTACGCAGATGAGCAATGCCAGACGCGGCGTCGTCACGGACCAGATGAAACAGGTTGCCGGGGACGAGGACGTGACACTGGACTGGCTCATGCCAAAAATCGCCAGCGGTTCCATCATAATCCCGAATAATAATGCCAGAAAGCAGAGGGTACACAGGGTCGGGATCGGACGTGGACTAAAGACCAAGGTAAACGTCAACATCGGCACCTCGACTCTCAACGTCAATTTGGACGAG
>CAZDQM010000065.1:0-32927 GCA_964507825.1 uncultured Nitrosopumilaceae archaeon
ACGGTTAAACCTGCCATGTATCTGTGTTACCTCGTATGCCGTAAATAGTGCCATGGATATTCCTAGAACACCAGGAATAATAAACACACCGAATACGGTCCACTCTTCTAGAACTTGCGAGACTGGGAATACCTTAAGATACAACAACAGTCCAAAGACTGTTAATCCGAGCGATATGATTCCCATAGGTCTCATGAACAAGGTCTTTGCGATGATTCTTCGCCTCTTCCTCGTTCCTTCGTCTTCATGTTCGTTCATTTTGTATGTCACCAGCCGGCTATGCCGGCAGCTTGCGATCTTCCACACCGGCCTGCCTGTCAGCCGCGCAGGACGCGGTACTGCCGGTTTGAAGATGATTGTCAGGTCACAAAAAATATTTTAGTCGATCATATGTTACAGTATATGTTCTTGTGAAAAATTTGCATAATGACCCGAATTTCAGGATATTACTACCTCGTCTTCTACATTGTACATATTCAATCATTTTACGTTGGTTCTGTTTGTTTGTACTTGGATCATGCACTCGAAGACGGTCATTTACTGACTGAATTTTTCTAGATGATTAACTATAAATTTCATGATTTGCTTAGTATATTGTAGGAATGGCTTTGTGATGTCTCATGCTGATCGGCATTCTTACGTAGTCGTACAAGAATTTGATATCATGTGGGGTTGTTTTGATTTTATTTATTTGTAAATATGATGGTGTAATGACTTGTGTTTCTGAGTTCGAAAACGTAACAGATCAACCGCGACGATTTGTGTGTATTTTGGGCAAAGCGATATTTGGTTTGCAAAATGGGGGTTGTTCTTTTGACGTATGCAGTTTTGGGATTAATTGTTTTGATTTATTCGTAAATCAACCATAAATGATGCAAGTGGTATTAGGGAAATTAGACATGGTCCTTGAAAATTTATGCGCCGCTCAGGCGCGATCCTCTATCTACATGTCGCGTGTGAGCCGCTATGTTCAAAATAGCTGTTTCTGAAGATACTGGGATATATGATATCAAAACACTGTAACTATAACAACATTCGTAAATTTTTGTAAAGATGCACGTGCTAATCGACACGGAGACCCTGAAGATACTAGCGCAGGAGGTCACAAACGACCACGTGGGGGACACGACTATGTTCGAGTCGCTACTCGGACAGGTCGTGGATGCGGACGACGCGCTACACAGTGAGCCCACCCGTCGCGTCCCATTTGGATGATGATGATATGAAATACGAAAACCTTCTTGCGTCCTGCGTATCCCCACTCGCGTCGTTCTCACCGGGCGCCCCCCGGAACCGGACCGCGCCCTACCTGTTGCTCGGCGATGCCGCGTACAGCTCGAGGAAGAACATTGCCGCATGCGCGCGGGTTGGGATGGTCCCTGGTATAATGCACACGATCAACGTGACGGCGCGTGGCAAGGGGTCCGGGGACGCGTGGGGTGTATCCGTAAGGAACCAGATGGGCGGAAGCCCTGAGGCGACGCACCTAAATCTTATGAGTAGGGAGGAGAAGAGGGAGAATCAAGCGTATTGGAAGGCCCGTATAGGCTACGGCACACGCTGGCTCGTGTAGAGTGTATTTTCGACGTTCAAGCGCCTGTTTGGAGAGCACCTGATGGCCCTCAAGTGGGAAAACATCGAGCAGGCGGTAAATCTCAAGATGATCCTATACAACAAGTGAGGGACAATTCGATCGCGCGGAAGACGTGACACCATGACGACATGACATCCATGTCGCCGTCTGATGGGTACTTGGTAGTATATAGATGGCGAATTAGGAAACACGGCACCACTTACCAAAATATTAAAAATCACCCCTTCATATCATAATCATGATATGCGCAAACTGTGAAAAAAGGATGCATTACCAGTGCATCGACTGCCAGAACGATCACAAGACGTACCTGTGCAGCTGCGAATGCCACGATGAAAACACCCCTCCGCACGGCAAGCAGGATCACCGCTGATATCAGAGCGTGGGCGGTCCAAGCCTGTACCTACAAAACCACCATTAAAAAACCCATTCCTGATCCAGAAAAAACATCAAGTTCATAAGTCAAAAAAAACCCTAGCACGACTCATGGAGACCGCGGTTACAAGCTTTGGAATCTTGGAATTTGTGCTTGATCCATATTCCAAGTCATGGTGCTGGAAGATAACCGGAAGTCGCGCCGTAAACATGGTATCCCGCCTGATCCCCAAGTCATGGTACGGCGACGGTCCTGACACTGCAATTATACCAGATACCCCTGAAAACATGGAACATTTACAGTGGATAAATAATCAATATTCCCTTGAGATCCTCTCCAAGTCGGCCTGGAAGCGCAGGGCCGTCAAGGAATCCAAGCCTCGCAAGGACGCATATAAGATGCCAAAGCTGGCCAAGGCAAAGGCAGGAGATCAGTTCAAGGGCAAGCTGATGAACTTTCAAAAGGAGGGCTTGGACTTTTTGATAAAATCCTCAGGTAATGCCCTCTTGGCAGACGAGATGGGCCTTGGCAAGACGGTTCAGACCCTAGCATACGTGGCAACAGAAAAGCGAACCTTTCCCGTGCTGATAGTATCGCCGCTAGTAACACTGAACAACTGGAGGCGTGAGATTGACAAGTTCCTGAAAAAAAAGAGCAGGAACGGCAAAATCAATGCAAGATTCAACCCTACCTCGGTAATCATACGGACCGGCAAGACGTCGCGCCTGCCAGAAGCCGACTTTTACATAATTAATTACGAATTATTACACAAGCGGATCCTAGATCTGGCCAAGCTCGGAATCCGGACAATAGTCTGTGACGAGGTACACAACCTGCGCTCCAAGACTACAAAAAAATATCGCGCAATCAAAAAACTAGCATCCCTCTCATCCGTAAACTATAGGCTAGGATTATCTGGCACGCCAATTTATAATCGCGGTTCTGAAATCTGGCCGATTGTAGATATTCTAAGGCCCGGCTTGCTTGGAAACTTTAAGGAGTTTTGCGAATATTTCTGTTATGTGAATGAAAAAGGCAAAGCAATCGTCTTGGAGAACCGGCGTGAATCACTGCGCCATGAACTGCAAAAGCATGTCATGCTGCGGCGAAAGAAATCCGACGTCCTAAAAGAATTAAAAGATAAAGTCAGGTACAAGGAGGTAATAGACGCGGATACTGATTACTATCTCATGGAGCTTGACAAGATATGGACGCGGCTCGAAGCCGAGCGCAGGGAGGCAAAAAATGAATTTGACAGGTCGACATCATACCAGCGGGCCATTAGGAGTGAAAGGCAGGTGGCCGGCATTGCGAAACTGCCGCACGTGATAAACTTTGTAAAAAACATCATGGATATAGAGGAGAGTGTAGTGGTCTTTTGTCATCACAGGTCCATACACAGCCTGCTTCATGAGAGCCTTCACGAATTCTCTCCCGTGTCGATAATAGGGGGCCAAAGTGACAAGGAAAGGCAGAAAAACATCGACATGTTCCAGGATGGGCAGTCAAAGCTGATGATTGCTGGCCTGCGCGCGGGTAACGTTGGGATAAATCTTACCCGTGCGCGATACGTAGTCTTTGCAGAGCTTGACTGGAGTCCTGCAATACACCGGCAGGCCGAGGACCGCCTGCATAGAATAGGGCAAAAGAGTACCGTATTTGCATATTACCTGATTGGAAACGGAACCCTAGATGACCACGTGGCAAACGTCCTTGTGGACAAGAGCTATGAAATTGACGCAATCCTAGATGAGCAGGCCGAGTCATTTGAAAACATGGAAAAGGCAAAGCTGATTCTGGCACAGATTCATGACCGATTACACAGCAAGGGAACCGAGACCATACACTGAATCGTTGCAGGTATACACCTGACTCCTCTAGTTGCTGGCTGTGATACCTGATAATATACTCTGATGCCCTGCCGACGTGCAGCCCGATCTGGAGCAATCCTTTTAACTTCAAATCATGCGGTTTTACCATGAAAAGAACTTTCAAGTATGCAGGACTGCTTGCGGTCCTGCCTCTGCTGGCAGTGGCCATGGCATTCGAATCAGCCACGAATGCGAGCGCTGCAAACGAGCGTATTGTCTGTGGAGACATGCTTTGCTCCGAATATCCTGGCGGCCGTGATGCCTTTGATGAGGCAATGAAACAAATGTCTGCACTACCCGACATGAGACCCATGTTTGAGGAGGTGGAGATGCACGACGACATGCAGATGCACGACGACGAGATAGACAAGTACTGTGACATGTTACGACATGGTGACAAGTACGACAAGATGGAAAAGCATGACAAGATGGACAAAGACGCCAAAATGGACAAACATGACAAGATGGACAAACACGCCAAAATGGACAAACATGACAAGATGGACAAACACGCCAAAATGGACAAACACGCCAAAATGGACAAACACGCCAAGATGGAAAAGTACTGCGACATGAAAAGACTTGATGACAAGATGAAAGGACATGATGACAAGATGAAAGGACACATGGATGATGGCGACTTGGACTCTGTACTACGACTTGCTAGGGCAAACGTTCCAGCAACAATCCCGTTGCACATGGGATATTATGAGGGAGAACACGTCTACTATATCATCACCGATGCAAGCGACGAGACACATGCCCAAGTAATCACGGAGCAGCAAGGATGGAAGGTAGAGCAGGCACCGTTGCTAGAGCACGCCCCTGACTCTGCACTATCTACGACATACTTTTTCACCAACGGAATTCTTGGAGACGGAGTCCACAACTATCAAGGGCAGGTATTTACCAGCATCCCAGGACAGGATGAATACAGTGCACTGACATCCCATGTACACGTTACCTGGATTGAGCAGGATGCAGCAAGGGAGCTTGTTTCTGAGGCCGAGATACTAGAGGCTGCAGCAAACGGACAAGTTGTACTAACTGATCTTCCCGTGGTGCTAAACATGCCGCATATCGTCTGGCCCGGCGGCCAGATGACAGTAGTTGACAAGGTGCTAAAAGACGACACCCCGTACGGGGGAGGCCAAGTCCTTGACATTGATCTTGAGAACATGGACGTCACCTTCATTGCACACCGAGGCTGGGGTCCCGATGGCAGAACCATATATTACATCGTGACCGATGCGACACCAAGTGGACCTGCCGACATGATGGGCGTAATTAGCGCACCGTCGTCTGCCGGTTTAATTGCCAACGCGGCGGCAGTGGATCTCTTCCAGTTCAAGAACGGCATAGGCGGCTCGGGCCCACTGGGCTTTCAGCCTGGAATCGCCGTAGGCGCGCCGGGTGATGCCAACTATAGCCCGATGTGGAGGATCTTTGTGATCGGATGGGAAAACCCTGATGATGCCGCTGTACTAGAGACCATAGGCGACATAAACGCCTACAAGGAGGCAGGCATGATCAACATCGGCATTGCCAGACCCATGGACAGCGACCACATAGTCAACTGCCCATTTATAGATCCCTTTCAATAGGGAATCCTAATCTTTTTTCTCCATTATCTAATAACCCTGCAAAAATTACCAAGTATGCGACAGAGTCAAATAGTGCCAGGATATAATATGCTACATGGACTTTATGCTCGAAGAAGAGATGGTTGATTTATTTACATTCTGCCTGCAAAACCCCGCCTCTGATGAGATTATGGACAAAAAAGCCCGAATCACCGAGATTGGAAGGGAGATCCATGCTGACGGCGGCGTTGACGCGATGGAAAACTTCTTTTTTGCCGCTAGGAATCGGGTCGTAGGCGAGATAGACCTAGATCCGCAACCTTTTCGTAAACTGTGGAATGATATAGATCCCCAATGGGCATTCTAAAAAAAGACGGTCATTCAGGTCTTCCGATCCTGAATATCTTGGTACTACATGTGGGGCATGTTCCCTTTACTGCCATCTTGCCGTTCTTGAGAGTGGTCGGCTCTACACCTTGGATCTCTCTCTTGTCCCGGCATTTGACACAGTATCCAATTACCATTAATTCACATGCGTCAATCTCGTATTAGCAAGAACTTGTAAAAGTTTTTTTACCATATGGCAAATCCAAACGCCCGCATTCTGCAATATTTCATACTAGTAACGGACGCAATAGTCAACATATACTATTCCCGTCTAAAGTACACCTAGCTTGTCGTAACGTGTATTGTTTCAGAGTCCGACAGCGGTACCTGATCCTCAAAGCTGTTCCACACAAAAATCCCTATTACATACTCGCCACCTTGCTGCGGCGTCCAGGATACTGCAGGACTAAGACTCTGATTCGGATTCAGGTCTCCTATAATCCAGACTAGGGACACGACCCTATTTGCAGAGTCCTTGACCTGAACAATATATACAAACTTTTGGTCACGATCCTGGTTATTCCTGACATCGGACATGATCTGGACCTGCTGGTTTACACTGATCTTCTCGCCTACCGCGCTTCCCAACGCGTTTACCAGCCTTGGGCGCTCTATACTCGTCTTGTCATGTATCTCTGTACCATATACAAAATGAGCCTGCATTATGATCATGCATGTCAGCAAAAACAGCACGGCGCCCTTTAACACGTTATGTGTTCAATTCCCTTTCCAATAAAGGGTTTACGTGTGCAGCATATCCGTGACCTGTAACGAATGCCAGATTCACCGACGATACCAGGGCGCTGATTTCCACGAAAACGGGCATATCTGCACCCTGCCCCGAGTGCCAGATTCACAATATCGGCTCATACCCAGTAACTATTTTTCCGGGGTTGAGAATCCCCAAGGGATCAAGGGCGCGCTTGAGCTCCATGAATAGCCGGTAGTTTCTAGCACCATACTGCATCTTGACAAACTCGGATCTTGACATGCCGTCCCCATGCTCGGCCGTAATCGTGCCCCCAAGCCCCCATATATTCCTGAAAAATTCCATCACGGCACTCTTGGGAATATCCCGCCGCCCGTCCGAAACAAGCCTTACGTGAAGGTTTCCGTTGCCGGCATGGCCGTAGACTATGGCACGCGTACCCGATCTCTTGCTTATGGATTTTATTGCCCCTAGCATGCGCCCGATATTTTTGACGGGGACTGCCGCATCCTCGACTATACCGGGAATGATTCCCTCCCCTGCAGTTCTAAGACTATATGCAAGCGCCATGCCTCGGCGGCTCCACCATTCTTGAATTTCATCAGGTTTAGTTGCAACTGCTTTGATCGTACCTCTAACTAATTTCATGAGACTCATCTTTGATTCTATATCCTCATCAAACTCTACGAGTAATGCAGCAGTCGCGCCCTCTATACCACAACCAATGCTATTTACCGTATATTCGTCGACATACTCAAGCGCCGCAGGGTACAACCCGGATATGCTACATATATCTACAAGTATGTCGTCTGGATTTTTGTACGATAATATTACAAGGACTCTCTCCTTGGGAATATCGCGGACTCGGAATCTTGCCGACGTCACTATTCCAAGCGTGCCCTCTGAACCTGCAAGCACCCTGTGCGCATCTCCGATATCTTGCACGGCATCAAGCCGGTATCCGCATGAATTCTTTGACGATACGGGGAACTTTTTGCGGTCTATTCTTCTGGCGATCCCGAGGATCTTTTTGGCGTCGGGTCCCGAGTCCGGCAGGATTATCTTGCGCCCCGTCCCGTCTATTATAATCGCGCCCAGAATGTTCTCTATTATGCAGCCATACTTTAGCGCATGACTGCCGCCTGCATTGGTGCCCACCATCCCGCCTATGGTGCAATATTTTCCAACCGATGGATCCGGTGAGAAAAACTTTCCGTTATACAGTAACATTTCATCCATGATACCCTTGATTGCACCGGCCTGCGCCGTCACAACATCCCCGTCTAGTGTAATTTTATTCATTTTTTTGAAATCCAGAATAATGTGCCTTCCGAGCGCCCCTCCTGCTAAGCCGCTGCCTGCACCCCGCGCCGTTACGGATATTTTGTTGCTTGCCGCAAACCGAATTATACTGGATACATCCTCATCATTTTCTGGAAAGATTATAATCTGCGGCCTTGACACGTGGTGGCTTGCATCGACGGAGTAACAGTCTATGACTAGCGGATCATCGCTTGTCTCGCAGCTGATAATTTTCCTTATATTCGACTTTAGGCCGCTCATCTCATATACTAATTCTGTAATAGTCCCACCTTTCAGGATCAAACAGGGCTACAAACTCCACATCCTCCCCTGATTCAATCCTCTTCCTGATTACGTCCCTTGGGCCAAAACTAGTCAGGTACCGGAACCTCATGGAATGCGCCTGCATGACAAACATGTGCCTCATCTCGCTCCCCCCGTGCATCCCCCAGTACCCCATCTTCAGCGACAGTGGTTCCAGGAATATTGTGTTGTGCAGTCCTTTATTCGTGTCCTTGATCTCGGGCCGCAGCTCGTATGATTCAAGTGGTCCGCCCTTTGCAAACCCTATAATCTCGCCGTCATGGCCGCCAAGTCTAAGCGTGTTGAGTATGAACCTAGGGTCCATTATGGACTCTTCGAATCTATCCCTCATGAACTGGAGCGGACGTGGGAGCTCGTCATAAATGGAGAGCAGTGATCGGACAAAGCCCGGATCGTTTCTTACATTCATCTTTTCAATGGTGGGAACGAGCCTTAGGTGCTCAAAGATATAGTCGGCCTGGATCTTGATCTCTTGCTGTCTTAGGTTCATAAACGACTGTACGGTGTTAAAAAAGTTCACCCGCATCTCCTTTGGCAGCGCCCTTAGTACACGTTGCGACGTCTCGGCTTCTGAATTAAGCAGATCCTCGAAAAAGGCCACAGAATTGCGAACTATAACAGACGGATGCCACGCAGATGCATGCGCGTTCATCTTTGCCATCTCCATACTTTTTGCAAAGTCACCCATGGCGTATCCGCATATCCTATCTGCCGTAGATAGGAGCTGCCCGAGCATCATCACTCTCTCCTGTCTGCCCCGATCATGACGCGTCGCAGACGAGACCTCAAAACATCGGTCGATGGCTTGCTGCGCATTGGTCCTCAGTGTACCTCTCCATGGATACGTGGTTCGTAGAATCAGTACCTTGATAATCTCGATGTCGAGCCCTGCCTCATCTAGCAATCTGCGCAAGTTTCTGTCCATTGAGATAAAGTTGATAACGCTCTCCTCATGCGGTTTATCTACGCTTTTCTGGGGATCAAAGTCATGAAACAGCGCGGCGGCAAATAGATATCTTAATTCTTCTAGGGTAATCTCGTCTTTTTTCATATAATGCATGCCGACTAGAAGCATCCCGTATGTCACCTCTAGCTCGTGGTTGATGTTGTGAAATCCGTAATAGTCCTGGCCTAGCCCCTGGGTGTTAAACAACTCGGTTGTATAATCTAGCATTTTTACATAGCATTCTGAGCCTAGTCCTGACGCCCCTATCATCTCCTCGATCCGGCTGCGCATTGCATGCGGGGTTGCAAACTGCTGCATTATACCTTGGATCAAACACTGTTTTTTAAAGATGTCATGTTTGTTTTATAAGATACTCGTACGGCGCATGCGTATGGACTGTGAAAAAATGTCCGGCGCCGATTCGTGGCGAATTACAGTTAGGCAAAAAGAGTTTGTTCCCGACTCTGTTACACTGTCTAAATCGATGACGCCGGTAAGGAGGCCGGGAATCCGAGGCGGCGTTTATTTTTCCGAGACCGAGGTGTACAAGATTGTGTGTCTGGTACGAGATACTTGCATATCTTCACTGCTGACATCTGTAATGCTAGGGCCTAGTATCGACTTTGTTCCGGTTAAAATCACGGCCGTCCTTGACGGTGCACCGATCCGGATGCAGGCAAATCTTGCAAGCTATGTCCAGTCTGCCGATGGCATCCGGCTGACGCTGATCATCGTGGACGTCTCTGCCTAGCAAGGCGCATATCATACTTTCTTCTCTGTTCTATATCTGAGAGCGTCTCGTACGCTAGGTTGATCTCGGCCATCCGTCCTGCATCTGCCTTGGAATCCCGATCAGGATGGCTCTTCTTTGCCAGCCTCCTGTACTGTACCTTGATCTGATCCTGTGTAGCGTCCCTCGGAACACCGATGATTGCGTAAAAGTCAGGCAGGTTGTCCGCGTCTGCCTCGAGTCCACAGTTACGCGTCCTCCCTCCGACATCCTCGTAATCATCACCCCAATCGGAATGATATTTTTCATATTCCCTGTCCTTCTTTGAGCCTAGTTCCTGCGTATCATAATCCGTTTTTTTGCGCAAGATTGCATCCCTTGCAAGATACACAAAGATGGCTACTATTACAACAATAAAGCCCGTAAATATAATAACCTGATCAGATGGTGCTACGACCTGCTCTTCTGCGTATGCAATTCCTACTAGTCCAATAACCTCGTGAAAAAGCGACGTCATCTACGTCAGCCTAAAGTCCTCTTTTATGGTGTTTAATACCACGTGCGTGATGGTATTCTCCACGTTTGGAATGCTGGCTAGCCCCTTGACGAACTGACTGAGTTCCTGCCGTCCGTGAAATTTTGCAATGACTAGTATGTCGGTGCTTCCTGTGATGTCATAGACGCCGCACACGTTCTCTATTTCTGATATCTTGTTTTCGGCCTCGAGAATCGTATCCTTTTTTGCAACGATCTCGATGACGGCAGTCAGGACGTATCCGAGTTTCTCATGATTGATTCTTGCAGTGTACCCCTTGATAATACCTCCTCTTTCTAGCTTTTTGATTCTAGAGAGCACGGTGACAGTCGACAGCCCGATCTTCATGGCAAGCTGCCGCGCTGAAAGCCTACAGTCTGCAACTAGGTGACTCAGGACCTTTTCATCTATATTGTCCATTCCTTACACTATATTGCTGAAAATACATTTAAGTTTTAAGACAGATTTCACATGGATGTTTGACTCGATTATCCTTTAGGATCTCAAGGCAGAACGAGCAGATGATACTCATATGGACCTCCCACATGCTTTTGGCGCATCTTGCCGGCGGCCCTCTCGATAAAGCTCATGTATGGTATGGATTCGTGGAAGGGATGCCGTTCACTATTAGAGTTTATGCGTAATTGACTAGAAAAATTTGCCTAAATAACAAAATCTAAAAATCATTACACCATGTTATCCAATCAAGTCACCAAAATTAAAAATTGTGCGCAACCTGGTACATTCAATTAATTTGCAAATCACATCAGATACATGCTAGGCGAATTTATAGACAACAGGCCATTTATTGGGGATTATATAGTTAAGTAAACTAGACATGGCCCGCGACAACTAAACGGCAGCGGGCTGGTACCCAAGGTTCCTTAGTACTTAATTTTTGATCTATGTATTTTTATTTTGCAAGGCATCTCATTGCCATGGTGCGATCAATCTCTGTACTTGTCAATCTTAATGCATGGTGAAACACCTCATTCAAAAAATTTGCCGGATCTGATTCTATATTTTTCAATACAAAATGATCTTCGATATGCATGTCTTGCATGCTATTCTCCATTTCACGTGTGATCACACCAAGTACGGCAAAATTTTTTGAGTGTGTTGGTGTTTCTTCAAAACTTTTCTTGATGGCGCCGAGCCGTTCCAATGCACCGGCGGGATCAGTACCGGATTTTATTTCAATCGTGGCGATAATTCTGTCGTTCATCTCAAAACTGACATCTGGTTCTGAAGAAAACTTCATCATAACTATTCTATTATTTCCTTCCAGTTTGTATTCCTTATCTTTCTCTACTGTGGTTATTTTAACAGATTCTTCTTCCTCGAACCATCCGAAGATTAAACCCCTTACCAAATTCTCGCCCTTGCTGCCAATGAGGTTTCTAATTTTGCCGTCTTCTGTTATGCCAAAGGTGGCAAGTATGTTGCGATACCCGTTCTCCAATGTCCAATCCGTAGAATCCATGATTATTGCTGAGATGGTGGCGTTGTAGAGACAGCTTATGCGAAGGCAATCTTCAAAGTCATTATTCCTGCTTTTGCCATCTTCCAATTTTTTTATTGACGGAACTATTTTTTGAGCCCTCTTGAGAGGCAGTGTGGATATGCCCCTATAATACATCGACGTTTGCGGGTATTTTTTTAGAATCTCCGGATGGGCAAACACAAACTTGGGTTCTATCTTCTGTTTCATGATATAATCCCACGCTTTGTCGTATATGCCCATCATGGCCTGTTCTTTTTTTGTGTATTTGCTTGCGGGGCAGTCAAAGCTTTCTATGACCTGCTTCATTTCCTTGTCCTTGCCCTTCTTGAGGCGGCTTGCAATCATCCTGGCACGTCTTAACGAATCTTCGTCAATACATTCTTCACCGACATTCATCGCCGTCGCCACCTGTAAACACACTTGCGCATCTCGGCCCTTCCGAATTTACCCATCTGCTGACTGGAATTTCCCTTTCCCCTTTGAAGTGTCGTGATGGAATGACATTCGAACCCACTTCGTACGGCAAAACCAGACAGTATGATGTCTACTGGAACATCCACCCCGTGATAACGCACGTTGTCATTTACCATAAACACATTGCCACCATGTTTTACTATCCTGCCCAATTCGGTTACGATGACGGCCATTTCTGCAAAGTAATTTTCCACAAGTCTTATGATGTTCGGGTTGTTAAGCTCATTCTCGTGTAGACGTAGTTGTCTTAGAGTGTTTTGAAGCGGAGCATTCTCATCCACCAAACTATGTGCATACTCAAGAATCTTGGATCTGCCATAAATGTCGGCAAGCAGTTCTGTCTTGGGACGGTTTTCAACCGTGGCCGTGAGCAAGGATTGTCTCAACGACGACATACTGTTCTTATCGTATCCGAGCCATGCCAATTCCAATGCATACGTTCTGGTATAATCGTACCTGTTGGCATATGGCGGGGATGTAATCACCGTGTGGATGGAGTTGGATTTTATCTGTCTTAGTGCCTCAAGTGAGGAAGACGTTATGATCGATGGCCTTGAATCACCATATTCTGATTTGAGAGTGGGGGCATCGGTCAAGACTTCTTTGATTTTTTTCGTAAATGCCTCACGGAATGTAGGAAGCTTGCCCTTGTTTAGCTTTTCAGCCACATTTCTGCCTGATCTGGGGTCCCATCGTAAAAACTGACCGTCCTTCCGGGTATAGCTTAGCTCTTCCAGTATACTCATACACACAAAATTCATCAGTTTTTTTGCCTCGGTATTTTTGATTGTTTCTATGGCATGCCTGGCACGCGCCAATGCCTTTTCAGTGTTCGGTGGGAAGGCCATCTTGGTTATTGGCACGTGCGGAAACGATATTTGGCCGTCGTTATTGTTGAGAATTGTCTTTGCTGCCCCCTTGATGTCGTCCGCGCCAAGTCCGTTGGAAACCAAGCTTATTGCCTCTGCCGCAATGTTGCCTACTGGCATGATATCTATTCCCGTGGCCTTTCGTCCCATTTTGCAGGCCGTCAAAACTGTAGTTCCTAATCCAGAAAACGGGTCTAGTACATTTTTACCGTCGGCAGTTTGCAAAAGACGTTCTACGAGTTGTGCTGAAAAACCCTCCTTGTACCGAAACCATCTGAATCCGGGACGTGTTTTGTTATCTTGATACGAAACGATCTTGCGTGTCAGATGCGAGTCAACAGTTATTTTCTCTTCCAGATATTGCGCATCCCGCCGAACCTTCGTTGTCATTACCATCAGAAATGCCCTCCCATCTTACTAGGCATTATGAGGGCCCTGTATGTCAGCCTCGAACCAGCCATGTTCGCGGCCATCGTGCCCATCATGTCTATGGTGTCCATCTCCCTGATGTTGTGCCTTCCGGCAAACTCGTTTACGTAGCGGTGCAAGTGGGGCTCGGACACGTGGTGGAACACGCCATCGTAGCCGCGCTTGATCATCGACCAGAACGATTCCATGCCGTTAGTGTGTGCCATGCCCCGGACGTACTCGCCTACGGAGTGGTTGACTGATTCGTGGTTTTTAAGTCCCGCGTACGCACGGTTCTCGTCTGTATACTTCTTGGCATCCTTATCAACGCGTCCGTCGATAAAGTGTTCGAGCCTTGCCTTTGTGGTTTCGGGCACGGGCTTGGCAGTGACCTTGCTGGTTGAGCGATCTTTGACTCCGACCACTGCCGTCTTGCGCTTCGTGCCCTTCTTGTCGGCATGGCGGTTCTTGTCCGAGCCGCCGAAGAACGCCTCGTCGATCTCGACGGGGCCGTCCATCTTATCAACGCCAGCCAGTTTTTTCCACGATTCCCGCAGGCGGTGTATCATGAACCAAGCCGACTTCTGCGTCATACCCAAGTCACGGTGTATTTTCATTGACGACACGCCCTTGAGGTTGGTTGCGATCAGGTACGTGCCAATGGCCCACTTCTGATATGATATGTGCGACCGCTCCATGATCGTGCCCTTCTTGACCGAGAAGTGCTTTCTGCATACGTAGCAGTAGTAGGGCATGGTCGGGTGCCTTGCTTCCGTCGTGTCGGGGTTGCCGCACTCCGGGCATTTTCTACCGTCCTTCCATATGTGGGATTCAAACCACTTCATAGCGGTGTGGTCGTCTGGGAACATACGGAACAGATCGACCATTGTGATCCCTTCCCTGAATGACTTTCTGGGTGCGTGGCTCATAACATACTATGCGTGGCAGGGTTTAATATGGTTTACTTAACTATATAATCCCCCATTTATTATAGGAAACGTGCAGACAGGCTTTCGCAATATGGACGATATGACAACATGTATTGTGTAGGTGATTTCAGCAGACTAGGACAGCAGACTGCTGTCGATAAACCCCAAAGACAAGAGCCAACTGGAAAAGCTTGCAAAAACCATCGCACTGGACATGAAAAAGAGAAAATTCGAACAGCGACATTGAGATGCTTGCAGCTATGCTGCTGTCTGATTCGAGGTAGGGTGTGATGGGCCGACTCGTAGCCGCAATGGACGTCTCCGGGGATCAGTACTCGGGCAATCATAAATTTCTGGCAGTGGTAATCGGCACGGAAGAAAAAATCAATGCCATTGTAAAAAATCTAGGCAATAACAAGACTCACATGAGCATGATCAAGTCCAAGAGTATCAAGGATAGGATAATTTCCAAGGTAATTTTTGATGGTAGGGAAAGCATTGCGTTTTGTATAAGAATCGATATGAGGCATATTCTAGAGTCAGTAAAATCAAAGCGTACAGCACACAGACGCACGGGACAAAACAGGATATATCGCATATACTACAAAACTGTAATATTCCTTATACGTACGTACATAGAAAACTTTCTAGTCAATCATCATTGTGCGATAAGCGAAATACCTTTTCAATGTGGCGATGATTGTAAAAGTATGATAAAATATAACGGAGTAAATCACGACAGGCCCGGATCTGCACACGATCTTGCAGATATTGTGGCATGGGCAAACAATCGATATATGGAGCCAAAGGGAGTTGTTTCAATTAACCTTACAGACGAGATTAAGAACCATCTGAAGAAGATCTTGCAATCATAAGATAAAGCCGCACTCACATCAGCCCAAGGCTCGCCATCTGGTCTTCCCCAATGACCCAAGGGGTTCGAGTACGGGTTAAGTAATGTTACATTACAGATTATAATAATATTATATTAAACGATTCTACTGCGAATTCGTGATATAAAATCCAGGCACGGCTGGCCGAATATGTATGCGATCTATCGACTTGCACCATAATTCATTCCCTATCGTGCCTAAGATACATTGGTTTGGTTACATACCACAATTATGAACATTCGGCATGGCAGCTCATCAACGACAAAGGTGATTTTATAGGTGTTGAAATACAGTCCAATACCACCACGGGCACTAGTGGAATAAGAAGAGCCACTGAGCTGGACCCCATGAATTGAGACCACTTTTGGCATGAAAAAGGAAACACCGCCGGTCATTTGTCTGCTTGTCCCCATTTTTCTGCAAACTCGGCCGGCGGCATGTATCCAACCGATGAGTAAAGCCGCCTCTTGTTATAGTCTATGAACGCCCCGCGGATGATCTCCTCGGCCTCCTAGAACGACTCTGAGTCGGCGAGCCAGACGTATTCGAACTTTAGCTTGCCGTGGAAGGATTCCAAGTGCCTGTTCTGCTGCGGCGTCTTGTATCATATGTATTCGTGCTTTAGTCCCAGGGTACTAATGGCCGCATTGAACACCTGCCGGTGTACTGGCTCCCGTGATCGGTGCGGATGGTCAGTTTCGCGGGATCCGCGCCCGGATGCCTGCGCAGCGCGTCGAGCAGAGCCTCGACGGCGACCGGCGCCGTGGCAGTCATGCTGAGGGCGTACCCGACCCATTCGCGCGTAAAGACGTCGAGTATCATGTAGCAGTAGGCCCACGACGCCCCCGCGGGGATGTACGTTATGTCCGCCCCCCAGATCTCATACGGTCTGGATGCCTTCACTCTGCGGGATCCGTGTTTTACCGCCTCTTTTTTAGTCATGAACGGCGCAATCAGGCCTGTTTTCCGGCATATCCGCTGCACCTGCTTGCGGTTGACTCGAGTTCCAGTCTTCCTCGACACGGCCGCCGCCAGCTTGCGCGTCCCGTATGCGGGACGCTCCACGCTGATCTTCTTGACCGCGCGCGATCCCGTCGTCAAGGGCGACCTGTTTCTTCCTTGGAACCTCCGCATAGTACAGCATGTTCTTGGACGCGCCTATGTATGATGGTACCTTTCTTGAAGACATATTCTTTGCGAGGCTGCGGAGGATCATCTTCTTCGACCCTCCATGGTTTTTTTAGCTCCTCAATGACGATGGTCTGCTCGGCGATGATTTGCTTGAGCTTGTCCTCGTTGCGCTGGTACTGCAGGAGTGCCGACGCTCCTTTTGACTCGATCGACCTCTTACCTCCCTCGATGAACAGGGTCTTCCATTTGGAGAACGTACCGGGATTGAGGTTGTGCTTGCGGCACAGCTCTGCGGTGCCTATGCCGGTCCTGATCGACTCTAGTACGATCTGGATCTTTTGCTCGGGGGCGAACTTGGTATTTGTCATGCCGGTCCTATCCATCCGTGGAATCTGAGATGTATGAATACCCGCGGTGCTACTCTAGATGGGTCCATCCACAGTTGATGACAAGTTTAACTGCATGTACAGGAATAAATCATACGTGAATTTACGGGCGTCGCCATGGTGCAAATTTGTAATATGGTCCAGTCATGATTTAATACCCTGAATTTATAATGGCATCATCTAAAACCAATTTTAATTTATGGCGATATATTAGATAAATCATGGATGAGATAGAGGATCTGATTTTGCAGGGCAACAAGATGATACGCGAGTCGAAATTTGAGCAGGCCCTAGAGCTCTTTGAGCAGGCCCTTTCTGTTTATCCTGACAATCCTGATCTGTGGAACGGCAAGGGGGTGGCGTTGCGTAGTATAGGCCGGTATGAGGAAGCAGTAGAATGCTTTGACAGATCACTGCAGATTGAGCCGCGCGACAGGGACTCATCATGAGTCACACACTATGCCATAATGTGTGCATGGACGTGGCACCCGTACGCAATCTAGTGCTTGTCTGAGTCATGCATGCAGTTTTGTGATGTGTATCGTACACTGAATTACACTCAGAGTTAATCGGGACATGTACATGCAAGTACTCATCTAGGTATGGTTGTGATTTGTTTAGTAAATTATTCTGTGAGAATCAGGATACTCTGTCACATGTCCATCTTTTTTAGATTAGGCAGGACTATAATTTCAAAGAGTAGATCATCGTCTAGCAGGATGCACTTTATGTTGTTTGCATTGCACGCCTTGCCCAATGCACCATCCTTGGTGATTACTATCATGTCGTTTTTCTTTGCATGCTCTATTACGTTATAGTCATGCGCCATCCTTTCATCGGTCTCTTTTAATTTTTTCACACCTTCTGCAATGTATCCGCGACCAAGTAATTTTTTGACCAATCCGTCACTAGTTTCATCCACTAGAATTTTAACTGCCATAATCAAAGCTTGGATGCAAGCTTTTTAACCTTTCCTATGATGGTGAGTTTTTCTCTAATTGCCATCTCTGGTTCCATGGTAAAGTAGACTGTATGATTCCTTGGATAGATTGCAACTTGTGTCAGTCTCTCACGTTCAACGTGAACGTAGCGCACCTTGCCCAATGTACCGTCAAAATTTGTTCTCATAGTACGTCTTTTGGCAACCTGCTTGCAAAAGTGCTCCTCCTCCCGCTGAGACTTTAGTGAGTTTTTTCCACTCTTCATAATTGCCTCTATGATGTTTCCCTTGATGTCTATTATGGCTGCAAACCTCATCTGTGGATCAAGCTCGATTATCTCTTCGACAATTTCCAGCATGTAATCCTCGGAGATCCTCATTGAATCAGGCACGCATAATGGCAAATATAATTGAATTAGGTGGCATGGGCTGTATTTCACGAGATATGTCCGGTTCCGGACTCGCGCTCAGAACCTGATTATTATCGGTTGCTTGTGCGTAAATAATATCGTCTAGAGGCAGGTTAAATCATAATATATCGTGTGCAGGTGCCTATTACATGGAGTCACGGATTACCGCAGTCTTGAAGAGGCTAGAGGAACAATCCCAACTAGAAAAGTCAAAAAGCGTCGACGTCCTTCTAGAAGACAGGATGCTGGCCATAACGGAGGAGACGGGCCGATTCTACAACATACTGCTAGAGTCATCGGGTGCTAGGAACGTGCTGGAGATCGGTACATCCACAGGATACTCGGCGCTCTGGTTTGCAGATGCGATCAGAGGACGAGGAGGCAAGATTACAACCATTGATCAGAGTCCATCAAAGATCGGGCGAGCAAGGGAGAACTTTGAAGAGGCCGGTGTCTCAGACATGATTGTAACTGTGGAGGGGGCCGCCATGGATGTGCTATCTTCAATGGGCGAGTCCGGGAAGGTATTTGACTTTGTATTTTTGGATGCAGACAAGGAGAACTGCGCTGCCTATTTTGACCTAGTCTTTCCGATGCTGAATAAGGGCGGGCTTGTTGGAACGGACAACATGCTGTATCCGGAGAAATACAGGGGGCAAATGAAGGAGTTTGCTGATCATATCAGAATGTATCCAAATGCAAAAACCGTCACGTTAAACATAGGCAACGGTCAGGAGCTAACCCTCAAGGTCCGACAGTAGAATCTGACTTGATATGTGGCATGCCAGACGCATCTATGGCCACACTCGGATATATTACAAAATCAACTATGTTGGGCTGCATCCGGTAGTTATATACCGAGTCGAGTAGCCGTGTTCTAATTTAATCATAGGTATAATGGAGGGTGTACAAGGTCAGGTCTACTAATGCATTGTACTTGAAATTTCAAAAGCTCGACACTGTACATGACATGTGTAATACGGAACAAATTTTTTACTTTTCCTATCTGCGCGGCATGCGAAACATGCCACGATATTGTGCCGCATGTTTTACTTGATTATATTATTGTAAAAATTAGGTGTTGTATGCAGCTTGTACTATTCATGATGAAATTTGTAGGGTTGGTGACAAGTTTAGCGGCGTGTAATAGTCATGAATTTACGAGCGTCGCTATATCTTGGCACCCAGATCGGAGGACGCGAACGTGTGGGTGCCGTTGTACGCGATCCCGTCCGGAGAGATGAGGTTCTTGGCTCTCCTGCGCAGGTGCGCCTCATCGATGGTGCCGTTGCCGAACCCGATGGCCAGCGCGCCGCCCGCGCCGAGTATGGCGACACGGTCGTTGCCGGAGTCGGCGACGGCCATCTGAGCCGAGAGAATCCCGCCGCCCATGGAACCGGCGTATATCACGTGCGGCGACGCGGGCTCCGGCCCTGTCGCGACATCCGATCAGTCGCTCACGTCGCTAGAGTCAGAGGCGTTGACGGCCCGCACCCAAAACTCGTACAGGACAGGTCCGTCTCAAGCAGCACTAAAGTGGCGTTGGAGACCCCGGTGTCGGCATACGGCTCCCAGCCGTCGGACGGCGCCGCGCGCATCTCTGCCATGTTCTCTTGAAAATGCGATTGGTGGCGGCTTTTCCGGCTGGCAGTCAGGCGTGAAAATGCCCGCCAACCGTATTTTCGAGAGAACCTACTGTTCCAGTTGCTTTTTTACCTTGGTGAGTATTCTCTCTGCCCATTTTATGGAGTCGCGCGCATCCTTGGATTCCATTAGGTCTGGCTGATATTCTGCCGCGTTCTTTTTGCTCATTATCGAGGTAAACTGCCTCTTGATCTCTAGGTGTTCTTGCGGAGGAAATATTCCTTGTACGAGTGGTAGTATTTTGGCATGATCGCCTGAGGCGCGCTTTCTCTTGTACGATGTGGTCAGTGCATCTAGTGAACTGATGGCGCTGTGTATGGCACCTGTCACTGCGCTATTGTATTTCTCATTGTGCGCCGCGAGTATGGCCATTTCCCAAAAACTCTTCGGATTTTGCGAGGTATTTTGCCGCCTCGCTTGGATCGACGTGCCTCATTTCAAGAGATCCTTCAAATTCCTCCCGTGTATCATAATGTGGTTATCTAGAACGGAGCGCACAAGATCGCTTCTTTGCCTTGATCGGAATTCGCGCTCTGAGAAGACAAGGGGGGAGACACTGCTGTGAAACTTTGCAAACACCTCCTCCCCCGCGTCTGACGCTGCCGATATGGCACTGTCAAAATTATCCGATATGACAAGAACATCGACATCACTATCATCCTTTTCCTGGCCCTTTGCGATGCTTCCAAAGACAGCGGCCGAGATGTTCTCCTCTATATCTAGACGTTTTTTGAGAACCCTGATCATTTCATCAAGTGTCCGCTCCTCGGCCGCAAACATTGGCATTATGATCTTCCTCAGGATATGACTTTTTCCGTTTAGTGAGATCTGGTAGGCCTTGCCTACGGGCTGGATCCGCACGACCCCTAGATTGTCCAACATCCCGACGGCTTCAGACGCGCCGGGGTGTGAGATGCCAGCGTCGCTTGCCAACCCTCTTACGGTAAAGATCTTGCCCCTGTGCCTTATTAGGGCACGGAGTACGCTAATAGAGGTCCTGCTACCAAGCAGCTGTTCTAGATACCCGCGCATCTTCATGTATGGAATATAATACTTCCACATGGTATTAATCTTTACCATATTGCTACTGTCCTAATTCGCCATCTATGTGCTACCAAGTACTTGTCAGACGGCAACATAGATACCATGTCGTCATGGTCTCACTCTTCCCGCCTCCCGCCAATGCCGCGATATTGTGCCGCATGTTTTACTCGATTATATTGTTGTAAAAATTAGGTGTTGTATGCAACCTGTATTATTCATGATGAAATTTGTAGAGTTGGTGACAAGTTTAGCGGCGTGTAATAGTCATGAATTTACGAGCGTCGCTATATGAGCAGATATCGCGATTATGCACTAGCTCTCCTTAACTTGACGCGGCATTTACAAACGCCTTAAATGCACCCTCGGGGTATCCCGGACGACTGTCAAACTCTGGGTGATACTGTACGCCAAGGAAGAACCTGTGATCGGGAATCTCTAGTATCTCCATCCTCCTTCCACCGTCACTCTCCCCGGTAAACAGCATTCCCCTGTCTGCAAACTCGTCTATGAAATCACGGTTTATCTCATAACGGTGCCTGTGCCGCTTTGATATTTTAGTAGAGTTGTACACGTCCATGGCCCTAGTGCCGCCTCGGATCAGGATCTCGTGTGCCCCAAGGCGCAGCGAACCGCCCATGTCCGTAGAATTCCTTTGCTCGGGCAACAGGTCTACTATGGGATTGGATGTATCCGGATCGATCTCAGTAGAATTTGCGTTGGTATAGTTACATACCCCTCTCCCAAATGAGACGGCGGCCAGCTGAAAGCCAAAGCAGATTCCAAGGTACGGGATATCCTTTTCCCGGGCAATGCTTGCCGCCTGTATTATTCCTTCTGAACCCCTCACACCAAAGCCTCCTGGTACTAGGATTCCATCATAGTCCCCTAGGCTTGCGGCATCCATTGCCTCAGAGTCCAGCCAATGGATAGATGCGGATTTTCCCTCCTGTGCGCATGCATGCCGCAGCGCATGGTTCACGCTGACATAGCTGTCTGCAAGAGTCACATACTTGCCCACCATTGCAATCCGGACCTCGCCTGAATGATGCGTCATGTCGTGCACGATTTGGGACCAGTTGTCCCACCTTTCGGTAGTATTGACTAGTCCCACCTTACGAAACTTGCGAAAGATCGTATCCACGATTCCCTGCTCGTGAAGAATTTGCGGAACTAGAAGGATGGATTCTGCATCATGGCAGGACAGCACACTGTCGATGTCAACATTGGTGAATAGGGAAATCTTTTGCTTGGTTCTTTCCTGAAGGGGCTGGGTGCACCTGACTGCAATCAGGTCCGGCTGAATTCCTATCCTTCTTAGTTCTTGAACGCTGTGTTGTGTGGGCTTGGTCTTTTGTTCTCCGACTACATCTAGGGACGGGGCAAGTGTGACATGTATAAAGATCACATTTTCTGACCCCTCCTCGGCCCTGATCTGCCTTAATGCCTCAAGGAATGGAAGGCTTTCAATGTCGCCTACCGTTCCACCACACTCTACAACTAGAACATCTAGGTGCTCATCACTGGCCACGGCGCGTATGCGCCGCTTGATCTCGTCGGTGATATGTGGAATTATCTGGACGCATGCGCCCAAGTAGCTGCCGCGCCTTTCTGCCTTTATGACGCTGGAGTAGACCTGCGCCGTGGTGATATTATGTGTCTTGGATATGTTCTGGTTAAGAAAGCGCTCATAGTTTCCTATGTCCATATCGCACTCGCCGCCGTCTTCAGTAACAAAGACCTCGCCGTGCGCCACCGGGTTCATGGTACCTGCATCATAGTTCAGGTACGGATCAATCTTGATGCACGACACCTTTTGGTTTGTCAACTGCATGAGTTTGGCAATCGATGAGGTCGTTACGCCCTTGCCAAGGCCCGACATTACGCCTCCTGTTATAAAGATGAACTTTGTCTGCACATGGGTGAAATGATTCTCTTGTTTTTGTATGTTTTGACGGCAGTACTGTGTTTCCTACTTGCGCCCATAGATGTGTGTCTAACTGGGTATTTTTTTCGGCATTAGTAAGATATTTTTCACATTAAGAGTCAAATGTGCATGACACTATGCCACATCGACGTTCAAGATGATGGGACAAAGATGTCAAGCACAAGGTATACTTGCAAAATACGGACAAGTATGACGCGGCGGAGCGGCCCGTCCGCTGGGGAGGTGACTGCTCGTGAGCCGGACACGTGGCGCCGCGGTGATCAAGACGGACAACGAAAAGTACGTCAAACGCGGCGCAGATCTGATCATGGAATATGATCCAAAGTGGGAGGACGACATAAGGCGCGCAAACGCGGGCAAGGTCGGCGCCCCGTATAGCGACGCTCGTAAATTCATGTACATCACAAAATCGATGATATTGTGAGGATTTCATCGATTTGCCAGGAAGGTGTGAGAAAATTATATGACCAGAACTAGGATGACGCGCGACGGCAACATGATTTATTCTACGTGCTAGCAACTGCCATAGAATTCATGTATAATCACATTTTCCAGCTGACTTTGTGCCATTGGAATTCATCAGCTAGACGCTTACGCATAAAGTCAAGAGTACTGTTTTAGCCGAGATATGCACCCATCCATGATTCTGATGTCATCCCGGTAATGCGCGTTTCCCTCCACCAGACTCGAATAATATTCATGCACGTCGTCTGCCGCCTTTTGCGCATCGGACTTGTAGCATGTCATGGCCTTTTCAATTATTTTGACGTCGTCTTTTAGCGCTGCAAGCTTTGACATGTCGCCTAGTCCCGCGCGCAACCTATCTGCAATCGGCTTTAGCTTTGGTATTGTTTTTCCGGCCTCGGACTCTAATATAGAGCCAAACATGGCACCTGCCTCGGAGATTTCAGGACTTTGTGAGATACGGCGCAACCTGCGATTATAATGATTCAGGGCGCGCATTATGATGTCAAAGCCGCCCTCATCAGCTATGAATATCGACCCCGTCCAGATTCTGTCCATTATACACGAAGGTATCTATACCCGTATTTATTCCAGCTTGGTCATCTCGTAGATCTTTTGTCTAGCATCACGGATAGATATTCTCTTCTTCACGTACCCCTTGCTCACCAGGTGGCTGAGCGCCATCCTGACTGTCCTTGCGGGCAGAAGCGTCTTGTTTGCCAGGTCCTTCTGAGTCGATGCACCCTCGTACTCGAGCGTCTTTAGTAATAATTTTGAGCTTGGCGGCATGCTGAGCATCTCCTTTGCGAGGTTTGCCTTTTTTGCAAGCGCGGAGATTGCCGTAGAGTCTTCTTTTAGCCTGATTATTCTTGCGGGCGGTGAAAAGATTATGCACTCGACTGACTTTTTCACCCCGTATCTTGCGATCCCATCTAGCACCACCTCACAATGCTTTCTGGCAGAGATGTCGTCGATCTCAATCGAGCTGTCATTGGATACTATCAGCGGGCGCCTAGTGACATCTAGCGAATTGACCGGAACTATTCCAAAGACTTGGGACTCTTGAAATATTACAGGGCCCCCTGCAGACATTGAATACGCCGAGGAGCCAATGGGCGTCGATATTATTATGCCGTCGCCGCTGTCATGCCATACCTCGTCGCCATTGACGCGCAGTGTGTACTCCATGAGCACGGCGCTCTTGGAGGAGAATATCGCTGCATCATTGAGTACCGGATGAATCCCCTTTTTGTCTATTTTTACGCCTAGTCTTGGAACCTCTTCTACTCTGTACTTTTCCCTCTTCAACCGGGACACAAATGACGGAAATTCTTTATAGTCGATCTGCGCAAGAAATCCGCTTGACTCACCCTCGCTAATGCCTAGTACCGGTGCCTCTGGCTCGTAGGTATTATGAAAGTAGCTTCTAACGCCCTTGTCGCCGCCCATGACTAGTGTGCAATCCGGCGGCGTCTTCCTTGGCCTTGATCCGACGGTAAAACTCTTTATCCCCGCATCGCCAAGTACCTTTCTTATTCTCTTTACCGTGGTCTCCGCGGCACCGTGTGCGTATATTCCAACCTGCACGCGATACCTATACAAACGCGCAATAAAAGCCTACGAGCTACACCTGCTTGAAGCCCATTGTATTGTAAAAATATGATGCATTAGTCATGGTGGAACCGCTGTGCGGAACCTTGCGTAACCCGATCTCGCCGGTGTCCAAGGCCGCCTGCGCCGAACCCCCTGCAAAACAGAACGCCCATATCGGATCCCTTTCCTTTAGCATTATGCATGCAAACGTGGCGCCAAGTATGTCGCCTATTCCGGTGGTATCGTGTACGATTTTATTGGGCAAACGCAAGGAGTATAATCGGTCCTCGTCAAGCATGTCCATGTCTGCATTGTTCGTCTTGATCACGTATCGCACACCGCGTTTTTGGAGCGCCCTCATGCCTTCTAGCCCAGAGTCCCCGACTAGCGACAGCATCTCATCCGGGCTCGCCTTGATCATGGTTATACCGGACAGGTCAACGTCGGTACTCTCTAGGTATATCCTGCCATCCTGATCCGTCCTGCGAAGGAACCCTTGCGGATCCAAAAATGCAAACTCGTAATTATTCTTGATTCTGCCTAGCGCTTCGTGGGACACCTCGTCAAAGATCGGATTGATGATTACGCCGTCGGCATCTGACTCTGTGAATCCTATCTGCTCGCATCTGCATTTTAAGAAGAGATCGCGTCTTGGACCCATTACATTTATGCGAAACCTCGTCGTCGGCATATCCGTGAGCGCGTCCACATGACTAATTTGGAGGCAGTCAAGATGTTCGGTATAGTCAAAGTCGGGGCCAAACTTGGTGTGCAGGGCAACGTCGAATTTTTGCTTCCGTGCGGCATGACTGCAATAGCATGCAGAGCCGCCTGCCTGCAGGTATCTTGAACCGCCGACCGTGACATCGTCTATAGTGCAGTGTGCATAGACATCCAGCTTCATCTAATCAGGGACGGCGGGTCTTGATTTAGGGTTTTGCCTTTTGATGCATCGCGTGCATATTATCCTACCCCTGTCTACGACAAGTTCCACGTTAGAGCTAAGGCAATCATGGCAGAGACCCCTCATCAACATACATTATACCAGTCTGGGATTAAAAGAATCAGGAATGTTCACTTTCGGACGTGACTACAAGATTATATAAGTAGGCATGCCCACCTCAACCCATGCCACTCAAGCGTGCAAGCAGGGGCCGTACCAAAGGAGGAAAGGGCTCCACAGGCGTCGTACAATGCTCGAACTGCGGCCAGACGGTGCCCCGTGACAAGGCCAAAAAGGTAACATCAAGGTTAAATCTAGTAGAGCATACGCTTGCACGAGAGCTGCGCGCACAGGGAGCATACATTGCATCACCAAAGGTTCTCAACTGGTACTGCATTTCTTGTGCAATACACTTTAAGATTCTAAAGATCAGATCCGCGGACAATAGGAGAAAGCGCGGCAGACTGCGATAAAACCTCAAATCGATACTCTGCTTGAATATTTAATATCCTGAAATGACTCTAGGTTATACGTGGAACCCATATTCGTAAACATTGTTCCTGCAAACAGGCGCGGATCAATCAATCTATATTAAAAGCGTGTAATTATATGATACATGATTAAGCGATCGGAGATTCAGGAGATCGTCGGTAGGTACGATAACACGCGCATAGGTGTGCTAGGAAGCCACTCGGCCCTCGAGGTCATGGACGGCGCCAAGGACGAGGGGCTAGAGACTCTAGTCGTGTGCCAGAAGGGCAGGGAGGAGCCTTATGTACGATTCGGGAGAATTGCAGATGAAATAATACTGTTGCCGCGGTTTGACGAGATGGCCTCCGAAGAAATCCAGGCGGATCTTAGGAGAAGGGGTACGATCATGGTACCACACAGGTCGCTTACGGCATACCTGGGGTATAGAGTCATCGAGGATGTATTCAAGGTGCCGATATTCGGGAACAGGGCACTCTTTCAGGCAGAGGAACGCCACCATGAGAAAAACCAGTATTACCTGCTGAAAAAGGCCGGCATAAGGCATCCTAGAATATTTACGGATCCCAGAGACATTGACGGGCCGGCAATAGTCAAGGTCCAAGAAAAAAGCAGAAGGTTGGAGAGGGCATTTTTTACCGTGTCATCGTATTCTGATTACATGGAAAAATCCGAGACCCGGATCAAGAACGGAATAATTGCAAGGGACGATCTAGAGCAGGCAAGTATAGAGGAGCTTGTCATCGGGACATATCTTAATTTTAACTTTTTTTACACGCCGATATCGGATCATTGCGACTTTGTGGGTATAGAGAGGCGCCTTCAGACCAATACCATGGACTTTAACGCGCTACCGGCAAGGCAGCAGCTGGAGATGGATGTTGACTTGCAGAATATCGAGGTCGGCCACACGCCTGCCAGCATAAGGGAGTCGTTACTTGAAAAGGTCTTTGCCATGGGTGACCGATTTGTTGATGCCGTCCGAAAAGAGTACGCGCCCGGAATAATAGGACCGTTCTCACTGCAAAGTGTAGTTACAAAGGACCTTGAGATGACGGTATATGACGTGTCTCTGAGGGTGCCGGGCAACCCGATTCTTGCCACTACTAGCCCATATACAAAATACCAGTACGGGGAGACGTTTGGCATCGGAAGGCGGATTGCAATGGAGATCAAGAGGGCCCGGGACGAGGACCGACTAGATGAAATCGTGACCTAGACTCCCGCATCTGCAAAGAGGCTCTTTCTTAACATGATTGGGGCGTTATAGTATACGGCCAGCGCAAGTGCATCCGAGGCGCGGTAATTCCTCAGTATCATCTCGTTTTTGCCGGCCAGATACAGATTTGCCCTGAGCGCCTGGCCGCTCTCATAGATCTTGACCTTGACTAGGAACATCTCACCGTGCTCGCAGACATCCTCGAACATTCTGTATATGGTGGGAAAGTCCGAGTCCCCGTCTAAAAAGCTCGTGATATTCCTTGCAACCTCGCCGGAGAACGCGCGCATTGGAAACTGCCTCCCGTCGTCTGCGCGCAGTATGACTAGCCCCTCGACGGCATAAGGGTCGACAAAGCCGATATGCTCTATGGTGACGCATTCATAGTCGGGTTCTTGCTCCTGATCAATCTTCATTATTCCACTTTAACCTTCAATGCTTATAAGGATGAAAACACACCCCGTTCCGATACGATACTAGTCCCCATTATCGATTTTACCTTGGTATCGGCAGCTAAAATTATTTAAAACGATGACAAAGTGATAGCGTTATGTCCGCAAGCCCGGAAAGATCCGTCTCATACGTGCTGTCCAAGTCCGTCTCCCAGTACATGGAACGGGACATTCTGATGCTAGATAGAAAGACATCTACACGTGCGGCCACCCGCATACTGCAGCATTACGAGCACGACGACATCATAGTCACCGAGGACAAAAAGCCAGTCGGAATAGTAACCGACGAGGACATACTGAACAAAGTCGGCGACACCAACATCACTGCCGAGCATACAAAGCTAGAGGATATCATGTCCACGCCCTTGCTCACGGTCGATGAGAAGACAAGCATCAGGGAGGCATTGCGCATCATGCGCGACAACAACATTCGGAAGATTCCAGTCCTGTCAAAGAAAAAGGAGGTAGTCGGAATGATTCAGCAGACTAGGATTGCGGGAATAATACGCAAATCCAGTGCCGTACCACCAAGATTACTTAGTCCTCCAGTAAAGGCGATACTGGGAAACCTCGGGTTTGTGTTGCAGTTTGCCGGTGTGCTACTGCTAGTGCCAGCAATCATGGCCACCATAGTGCTAAACGACCCGCAGACTGCCACCGGGATATACTCGACTACCGTCCTGCTACTAGTTACGGGATTTTTTTTAAACTCGTACGGCGAAAAGGCGAGCTTGAACATGCAACAGGCATCAATCCTAGTCTTTTGCAGCCTGTTCATACTGACTCTGTTTGGCACCATACCCTACATGTATACGGCGCACATTGCGGGGGAGACTAGTATAGAGTCGTTTGCAAGCAGCTTTTTTTCTAGCGCCGCGGGGTTTACTACGGGCGGAATCTCGCTGTATGATACGCCAGAAGATTTACCTCAAAGCTTTACGTTTTACCGGAGCTTTACGCAGCTAGTCGGCGGGATGAGTTTCATCTACCTAGTCATGACGGCATTTTATCCGGAGGGAAAGCTCCAGTCCATGAGGGGCTTTATCTCCGGCAAGACTCTGCACATGAGGGAGCTGTTTGGAACCATTACCGTGATCTTTACCCTGTATATCGTTATAGTCGCAATGCTACTGTTCTTGTTCGGCGAGAGGGATATTGTAGATAATCTGTCGCTGGCGATGAGCACGCTGGCCACCGGCGGCTTTCTTCCAAACTCCACCATACTCGGCGGACTAGTCTGGGAGGAGCACGTCATACTGATGGCGGCCATGATCTTAGGCGCCCTGCCGTTTACGTTTCATTACGGCTTTGTAAGGAAAAAATTCCTCTCACCCAAGCTTGGAAAGGAGGTCCTCGTGTACTTTGGAGTGCTCGGCGGTGGAATACTACTCTTCACGGCGCTAGCCGACTTTGATCCAATACTGTCGGCGTTTTACACGGTCTCTGCAAGCACCACCGCCGGATTACAGTCAAGTAGCCTCAGCGGGCTTGGAGGAGCTGCGCACTCTGTCCTGATAATCCTGATGATTGTGGGCGGGTGCGGATTCTCGACGGCAGGCGGCATCAAGATATACCGGTTCTTTCACCTGCGCAACATTAGACAGTTTATCGGCACCACGACGAGGAAAAAGCTCCTCCGCGACAACAAAAAGGAGATCATTTCGACGGTAATAATACTGGCATCATTTCCATGTATTGCACTAGTCACGGCAGGGCACCTGTCTACAACGCACGATGCCTCACTTCAGGACTCTTTCTTTGAGGCAGTCGGGGTAATAACCACCGGCGGGCTCTCTGCCGGGGTGATATCGCCAGAGACGGATCCTGCCACCAAGATGGCGCTCGGCTTTTTAATGATCATAGGAAGGCTTGAGATTATTGCCATAGTGTACATCTTTGTTCCAAAATTAGGCACCTGATTCCTGCGTGATAGAGTGGTCCACTGTCATGTAATCATGACATTTTATCCACACCTCCATCCTCGATTATTCGCCGTTTCCAGGATTCGGCGTCATTGTCGTCGTTTCATATAATTCAAAGAATTCTGATGGCATTGTACCTGAGATTTATTCCACGCGCTCGATTATATTTCAAGTCGCGCGATCTAGGTGATACCTTTACCAGACGCCTGTACCCCCATTGCATACCGCGGCTCAAACCACGGCGACAAAACAACAGTTGAACTCGCCAGATACCCAGTGACGCGGAGCCGCGTGAAACCGTGACCTTGACAGGACGACCAAACAACAGTTGAACTCGCCAGATACCCAGATCTGTGTTTCTACATCTTTTCGACGTGATGTCGAAGATGGTTATTTTTTAGGTTTATGCACATCGTAATTTATCGCCATTATCTCCCTGCTATCCTTCTGTGTCACATACTGCAGGGATCTGCGCAACAGTATGCGGTATATCCTGTAGGAACTGGGTATTCCTATCACATCCGGTTCATTCTGCTCGGATATCATGATGCGGTTATGCTTGGTGGTCGCACGCACAAATCGCGCAAAACTCTCCGTGGCAGGCACCCCATTGTAATGTCCATTGGTGTTGTTCATGTACGGGGGATCAAGGTACAAAAACGCCCTCCTGATATTTGAAAACTCTTCAAAATCCTTGTTCTGTATGTCCATGTTGCAGATGCTGTCGCTAATTGCACAGAGTCGTTCCTTTGACAACGACGGGCATTTTGCACCCTTTCGCATCGGGGCGTTGAATTTGTTCTTACTGTTGAACCTGATCTTGCCGCTAAATGCATTCTTTGCTAGGTACAGGAACCGTCCTGCCGCCTTCACCCCTCCGGTGAGTGGTTCGGTACGCATCCTTGTAAAATAGTCCGGAGATGAACGCATCCTATGCCTTTCAAATTCACTAAAGAGTCCAGTCACATTATCGCGCACAGCCGTCATGAAATTAGATAGGACCGGATTACTGTCATTATACGTGACATTATCTGATCCAAACCTAAAGCAGCAGTATATGGCAAACGCACCCGATCCACCAAAAACATCCACTATCTGCCGCCCACCTGAGACCACGTCATCAGGAATCAGATCGTCAAAAATACCTGAAAATCCCGATTTGTTTCCAATATAGGGAATGAGGTGGTACCTGTTGCGACCGTTATGTATCTCATACTCTTGTCGTCGTTGTAAAACAGTTCCAGGTAATGTATTCACGTCCTGACAAGTGATAACAGGCGTAACTTATAACGTGTGCCGGTTTTGTCCATGATTTATGCCCGCAGCGGATATACCAGACACATGAAAAAAGCACAGCATCCGTCCCAACCGGGCGTAGCACTCAATGATACTCGAATACGCGAGAATGAAAACATTCGATCTTGAGAGCAAGGTCGGCAAGAAAGTGCGGCGCGTACCAGCACGCGTCGTACAAGGTCAGGTCTACTAGTGCATTATACCTAAAATTTCAAAACGAATAACACATTCGGGCATGAATCACGAATCAACTCGAGTGTGTACCACGCGTCAGCCACACGAATAAACGGCGGTACCAACTCTGCAGAATAATTTCATAATATACAACAAAAATGGCTTTCATATGTGCATCGAGTCCGTACGCTAGGTGCAGAGTCGGAGAATCACGTCAAATGTCGCAATGGTATATGGAAGAATTTAGAGGCGTCCCTTAAGATATTCGCAAGTAAAATACCGTCACCGATGCCATCGATATAGTCCTGCATGATATTTGATACCCGGAAAACGACCTGATTTTGGGATTATACAGAGATAAGATATGACACGCACGCATAATCCTAATACCAGGGACCCAAGATTATACACCAGCCAGTATTCAGATACAGTTTAATGCAATATCGGTGGGTTTCAGAGTCGATGATCTCGGGAAAAAGCCCGGGCGGCGGGCCGATGGTATTGATGGGACTAGGTATAATCGCGGTTCTTTTTCTAGTGTATTCCAGGTATCAGAATCCGGAATTGCTGACGCCAGATGCCATTGACGGAATAATAAGAATAGCGTATGCGTTTTACATCTTGTTCTTCCTAGCGCTTGGGGCCATGGCATACGGATTATATCTGTACCATGCACAAAAGGCCGCCGCGAACGGTCGCGGCCTTGTAACCACAATAGCGCTTGCCACGTGGAATCGCAAGGGCAGGCGCATTTGGATCGTGACGTTTGCGGGATATGGAATATTCTTTTCACTTGCCTCAGGTACACTAGTCTACCAGCCTGACGTCATGTTTTCAGATGCATACGGCGCGCAGATCCCGTCCGGATTCATGGCACCCTGTTGCGACGAACCCGGATACATGCCCACGATTATCATATACCTTACCGAGCATACTGGCCTCCAGATAATCCCGATTAACATACTACTACAAATTGTCGTCTCGTACCTAGTAGCACTAAACGTATCGCTTGCCGCAGTCACGATTCCGCTGTCAAGGAGTAGCAGAAGCATGGGCTCGGTCGGCGCCGCCACGGGCCTCTTCATCGCATGTCCAACGTGTGCCGGTACATTTCTCTCCCTATTCCTAGGTACTGCCAGTGGGCTAGGAGCGGCATTCGTAATAACACAGCTTCAGACCATCTTCATCGCAGTTACCATACCCGTCTTGCTTGCAACGCCATTCATCATTGCAAAAAAGCTGCAAAATGCCGATGGCAGCTGCATGGTGGGACGACACTAGGCCGTTTATATCCCGAATCTATAGCGACGCTCGTAAATTCATGTACAATTTATTCCTGTACGCGCCGCTAAACTTGTCACCAACCCTACAAATTTCATCAGGAATAGTACAAGCTGCATACAACATCTAATTTTTGCAACAATATAATCGATTAAAACA
>CAZDQM010000066.1:0-77160 GCA_964507825.1 uncultured Nitrosopumilaceae archaeon
AATCCGAGGAAGAACGCGCCTCGCCGAATTGGATGAGACGAGTACTTTGGGATTCGACTATCTCGTTCTGATAGGCATCGCTGAAGGAAATTTCAGATCGACTTTTTCTTTCGGCACGTGTAATACGAAATCACCAAACGAACTCGCGGTTTTGTAACTCGATGACCATGCAGTAACAAGATTTGTGTTATCGCCAACAACATCATCAGCAAACGTACTGGCTCTTAACATTTTGATGAGACGTTCACCATCGACTCCCTTCTTGACGAACTTTGTAGATTTCCATTTGTCGTTGTATTTGGCGGCTGCATCTTTTTTCCATTCTTCGCTAGAGCCTATGGAAATAATCTTTAACAGTGTTATTTACTCCAGCCAATTCAGTTTCTCCCAGGTATAATTTACCCTGCTCATGATTCCTATTCACTTGCACCGGGGTCAGAACCCACCTGCTCTAGATTGTATTTCGACTTGTAGCCCCTAGGATTAATCATTAGATCTTGGTAGGTGTACGTGGATGAATTTCCTACTATTACCGTGCTAATCATGCCCAGCTTGTCCGAATAGCTCTCCATGTTTTCAAGATCCGTTAAAATTACACTCTCTGATTCCCTGAACGCCCCCTTGATAATGGCCACGGGGGTGGACGGCTTTCTATACTTTAGAATTATTTTTCTTGTATCCTGCAGTTGGTGGATTCTTTTTTTGCTAGACGGATTGTATATCACCATGACAAAATCGCCTAGGGCCGCGGCCTCGACGCGCTTGGTGATTATCTCCCACGGCACTAGCAGGTCGCTCATGCTCAAGACGGCAAAGTCCGTCATCAGCGGGGAGCCGATTATCGACGCGCATGAGTTCAGTGCGGAGACGCCGGGAATGACCTCTACTGGCAGGCCGTTTTTTGGATCCCATCGGGCCGCTGCGAGGGTCTCGTATATCAGTCCGGCCATTCCATATATCCCCGGATCGCCGC
This sequence comes from uncultured Nitrosopumilaceae archaeon, assembly GCA_964507825.1. GTDB lineage: Archaea > Thermoproteota > Nitrososphaeria > Nitrososphaerales > Nitrosopumilaceae > JAWVZS01. The sequence continues at coordinate 974 of CAZDQM010000066.1, forward strand.
TTGAAACAAGGGATACCGTCCTTCCAGACTTTGCCAGATCAATGCATTGGCGGGCGCGCTCGACCTCCTGCGTCATTGCATATCGGTGAACCTCCTTTCCATCGATTAAATCGCCGACTAGGTTCACGTAGGTCTCATATCCCACTATGGTATCACTCTCCTCAATCGCCTGCTTGGCCCGAAACGTCATGTGGTCGTGGTGTCCAGGCCCTACGCCGACGATGTAAAGCTTGCCCGTCAACAGTTAACATTCCTCAAGAGATAATTTATCCTTTAAGATTCTGAAATGGATCAATGAGTGGGCAGTTGATAACATGATCATCGTTCATGGGCCTTGCCGTGCTTACTAGAACAAGATCGTCTGCGCGCGCATGATTAATGTCATCAACGGTCTCTAGCAGGCCGGCCTCCTCGCCGTTCCATTCCACAAGGAAGACCCTCCACATCGGGGTGTACGTTTCATCACCTGGCGCCGCCGCCGCAATTCCAGGCTGGAATCCTAGCGAGCCGGGGCCTGCTAGGCCGTTTTTGAACCGGTACAGGTCAGCTACGGCGGGACTCGTTACCAATTCGGAGGATGTCGGCGTATATGTGACTCCCATGGCCCCTGCAGGACCCGATGGTGTGGAATCAGTCACGATGTAATAGATCGTCCGGCCGTCGGGTCCCCAAGCCCGGTGTGCAACAAAGGTTACGGTATCCTCCTCCTCATCGATCTCAAGAATCTGGCCCCCGTCATAAGGCGCATCATCAACGGCGTCCCCGTCGCGTATGGGCATTTGTCCGTCCGGCCAGATTATCTGCGGCGTGTTCAGGATAACTCCGGTCCTGTTAACCTCAATCCTGCCGTTTTTTTCAGCCTGCTCTATGTCATCTACAGAGTTCAATATGTCTGGGTTTTGCCCCAGCTTCCACGATATGTTTACGGCCTTTTTGAGGGCGCTGTATTCTTTGGGTTGTCCCGGGGTATCAGAAAGGACATCATCCTGGAATCCGTTCAGGCCGCCCCCCTTAATCCCGTTGGTAAAGAAATAGACTTCACCCAGAATCGATTCGGGGGCGTCCGACAGCGGGGGCGCGGTCTGCACAATCCACTCTTGTTTTTGCGAGATTTCATCCGCAAGGGATCCGTCGCTAGAGTCCGTTATGATATAATGGAGCTGGCTCCCGTTGTACAAACCATTATGCATCGGGATTACGGTTGCCACGCGCGACTTGTAAAGATCTACTGACGGCGGGTCCTCCCGTATCTCAATCGTCTTTGTTATGAATTCCAGTGCGCCGCCACGGATCCATCCGTCAACGCTGGCCGTGGCGGTGAACGTTTCAGGATGGGGGCTGTGCAACGCAAGGGCCGCACCAGTAAACTCGTAAGAGCCCGACGTGCCATCCGTGTCAATTATACTCAGTCCGTAAATCGTCTTGCCGTCAATGGTCCAAGTGGGCTGGCCCTTCTCCTCGTCGGCGTCGATCTCGTGCAAAATAAGGATCTGCACGTTCCTGTTAGCCGTATATGTCAAAGAGCCGTCATAAAGTATCCCCTTCTCAGGAGACAGTAACAGTGCAATCTGGTGGGTTTCATGGCCCTGGCCAGGATCCTGGGTAGAGACGAATGTTTCAGTAAAGTGTACCTTTTTTGTGGATTTTGCATCGGCTAGATCCTGCGGCAGGGTAATCGTCACAACTATACATACGATGGCAACAGATACTGCGATCATCATAAAAGACTTGTTCAATGTGATTACCATCGGCGATTAAAATAAAACCTTTTTCCAACTAGTTTACACGGGCAAGCTTGAATTCATCATGAATAGCCCGCACCGCGGTTTTTGCATCATGATCTCTGACGGCAAATGCAAGGTTCAGCTCAGAAGACCCCTGCGTAATCATCACCACGTTTAGCTTTTTGTCTGCGATGGAACCAAAGACCTTCGAGGCCACCCCCGCAGTCCCCCTCATGCCCGCGCCAATCAGGGCAACGATTGCAATGTCCGATGTGACCTCGAGTTTCTTGATTATTTTTCCTAGGTGCTCCATCTCCAATGCGTTGACGGCGCGATCCATGTCCGTCTTTTTGACCACTATTGTTATGCTGGATTCGGACGGATTTTGCGATATCATCATCACGTTTATTCCCGCCCTTGCAAGCGTCACAAAGATCTTTGCGGCCGTTCCTGGCGAGCCGACCATGCTGCCGCCCCTCACGTCAATGAGACTGTTGTGTGGGATCATGCTGACGCATTTTACGGTTTTTTTAGTCGATGCCTCCGGGGTGGCAGTCACCAGCGTCCCCGCGTGTTTTGTATTAAACGTATTTCTAATGCGCATGGGAATCTTTTTGGCAAGTAGCGGCTCGAATGTTCTAGGATGGATTTGCTTTGCCCCAAAGAGCGCCATTTCGACTGCCTCCGTATAGGAGACCTCCCTGAGTACCTTTGCGTCCCCGACAATCTTTGGATCCGCGGTCATCAGGCCGTCAACGTCGCTCATAAGCCAGATCTCGTCGGCCTTTATACAGGAACCGATGGTCGTGGCAGTATAGTCAGAGCCCCCCCTGCCGAATGTGGTTACGTGCCCGTGCTGATCCGCCCCGGCAAACCCGCCTATCACAGGAATGGATTTCTTGCCCAGTATCTCCTCGACGTTCTTTGATACTCGTAATCGCGTCGTGTCCATGAGCGGCTTTGACTCGCCAAAGTTCGAGTCAGTGACAATTCCTATCTCCTTTCCCGTAAACGGTAATGACTTGGTCCCCAGATCCCTGGCCGCGGCAGAGACGATCTTTACGGACATCCGCTCCCCAAACGACATAAGGTGGTCAAGCGAACGCGGCGTAATCTCGCCCAAAAGCGACAGCCCGTCGATCAGGGATTTGAACTCATCAAAGTCCTGTTCCAGATCCCGGAGGAGTTTCTTTCTCAGGGCCGCCTTTTTTACGGATTTTGTCGCGGTCCTTTTGTGGTTGGTTATAATCTTGGCGGCGGTCCTGCGGGCGCCGTCCTTTTTTTCCCCTTTAATCAGAGAAGAGATCTCAATTAGTCCGTCGGTCGTCCCGTCTATGGCAGAACATACGCAGACCACCTGGTTGGATTTTGACGTCGCCTTGAGAAAGGCGGCGGCGGCCCTGATGCTGTCTGCCGAGGCAATCGACGTTCCACCAAACTTTACAACTAGACGCAACCTAGTATAACCCGGATTATTATCCTTAAATGCTTTAACCTTCAACGCGCGGGGCTAGATAAAAGTGGATTCTGCCCACGTTGGCCACCTTAAACTCGATCCGCAACGGTTTTGCGCCAGAATACTCGCATGTTATTGATCCCGCCTTGTTTCCCACCGCCTTGACCACGGGGTTGAGATATTCGAGGCTGTAGGTTCCCGTGCTGTTTTCCTTGCAGGTCAGCTCCTCTAGTTCCTCCATCTCCGAGTCAAGCTCTATGGCAACCTCGCCCGTGTCACCCTTTCCAGAGAACTGGACCTTTGACTCCTCGCTGTCTATAGTCAAATAGTCTGAAACAACCTGCACGTCCCCTAGGATCTTGTCAAACTGCGTGGATGTCAGAACAATCTTGGACTCATACGGTATCTTTGGAAGCGGAGTGTCGGTTGCAGAGCCCTCGATCAGGCGGATCTTGTATTTTTTGTTCTTGCCGATGGTTACCAGCAGCATGTTCTCATCAGAGATGCTGATTTCAATGGCGTCCTTTTTGTCTGCGCGCTTTATCAGCTTGGAAAATTCATCGATTCTTACGCCAAACTTGATGTCGCTGTCACAGTCATATTTTTCAAAGGCCGAGTTCGGCCATGATATATCAATTAGTGCCACGTGTGACGGATCCATTCCTCTGAAGGTGATTCCCTCTGTAGTGGCAACGAAGGTGGCCTCCTCTACTAGCGTAGAGATTGCAGATATGATAGCTTTGAGATCATCAGATCCGCTGGTTTTAGCTGAAAACACCAAGTTACTATATGCTCATGCATTGGGCGTTAAAAGTCTAATCTTGTTGTCATTTCACGCTCAGGAATATCATGCGATCCGGGAATCACGTATCCGGCGTTAAAAATTAATCATAGTTCCGCCACGTATGGCCGCATTTGATGCACCGGTAAAACTGCGTAGTCGCCTCATCAGCGCTCCTAGTCTGCAACATCCACCATACAGCTTTATTATGACCGCACTTTCCACAGTCAATCTTTATTGTCGGAAGCTCTTCTTTGGCCTCGGTCTCATCTAATACGTTGAATTCCGAGTCTGTAGAATCTTCCATGACCGGTTTTTTGACGACATCCTCACCTTCGATCATGCCGCACTTTGGACACCGTAATCCAGAGTCACTTTTTCGTAGTCGAACTTCGCATGACTGACAGAATTTCATCTAGCCTACCCGAATATTTGAGTTGAATAATTTTTCCAGATCCTCGGCCTGTTTTATGGCAAAATCAGATGCCTTGGAGATTTCCCGCATAGGGTTGCTTTTTGTGCTTATCTTCATCCAACACTCGTTAGTCAGTGGATGTTTTACAATAACCCCGGCAAAGTCCGTCTTGGGTTCCTTGAGAAGCTCGTGTTGAACTATGTAAAGAGTACCAATATCCGATTGAGTGATGGACAGATTGACCTGGTTCTTTGAGATATCAATCACTTCAGCGTGCATGTAGTCCAAAAGGGTATCCAATATGGATATAAATCATCCCACGAGCTTGCGCGCCCTAGGAGTCTCGAATGATATAACGGGTGCGAAAGGTGCGGCATACATAAAATATGGGGCGTGTGATCCACCTGTTGTAACATGGGAGAAAACCAGATAGGCGACATGGAGTTGATCAGTTCCAAGGAAGTATATTCGGAGGACGATACCGTCACCATCAACGCAAGATTTGCAGTGCAGGGAAGCATTCGCGAGGCATTCAATGAGAAGAACTGGACCGATGCCTACAACAAGAATGACAACCTGTTCAAGCTCAAGTACAAGGTAAAGCTGACCTCAGGCGGGTTTATGAAGAAGGATCTCGGCACAACGATCGACTCGTACAGAAAGGCATCCATCTTTTGGACTAGGAATCCAAAGCTGGTCAACCCAATGAAGGAGAAGAGGGTCTGGGTTCAGGTGGCCAAGAATTTTGTTCCATATATCAGGCTGACAGAGGAGGAGGTACAACAGGAATTATTTGATTTTGATGAGGAGTTCAAGTTCAAGGCATCGGAGTTGGGAAAAGGCAGGCACAAGATCGGCGCGGAGGCCTCCGTATCATGGCAAAAACATGAATATACAGATGCAGATAGCGCAAAAAACTCCGCAGGGCAGATCGAGATTACAATCAATTAGGATATAAGGAGCATCAGCGACGGCAAATCGTGGCAAAATATGACGGCCTTTTGGGGCAGCCCGTACTAGAGGTAGAAGAGCCCGACAAGGAGGGCGGAATTACAATCATCTTCAAGGACAACAGGTTTATGTTCATAAAGGCGAATAATGGTAAAATTGAAACCATTTCAATACCAGAGTAGGGGAATGTAATAATGGGAAAGTTTGATCCAATAAAGATGATAGAGCTTGTAAAGGTAAAAGAGGGTGACGGAGAGCTTGTCTTGACGTTCCAAGAGAACAAGTCTATCAAGATAACCATCGAGGATGGTAATCTGGTCTCAGAGGTAGTTCAGGACTGATTCCTCACGTGCTTTTCATATAATGATATGACGGTTTCTTGGACCTGGGACTGGATGGAGCCATGCCGTTGCCTGCGGATCTTTTCAACAGCATCGAGGCCCGAGTACCCCATGTACCTTACATGGTAACAGGCAAGAATCGTGCCTGCGCGGCCTAGTCCCGCGGCGCAGTGCACCATGACCGGTTTCTTTTCTCGGATTTGGTCATGAATGAACTCTGTTGCCGAATCAATCTCGTCTATACCGGGGGCGCCCATGTCCGGTGTCGGAACGTGAAGGTAGTCAATTCGCCGCGTCCAGTCTTCTGGCAATGCATCCTCAGTCATGGTAACAATTGACGACACGCCCTGTTTGAGGATCCACTCGAATTCATCATGCGACATGGGCATGCCGGAACCGGCCAGCTCTTCATCTATAACCCAGGAAAAGTTTGTCGGTTTTTTCGTAATTTTGCCGTGAACCTTTCTCCCAAGGTTTCCAATCCTGCTCATGATTATAGTGGCGCGTGGCCGCTATTTTTAGCATTCCACATACGGAAAACACCCGCATCGGATCTGTCGCTTACGTCGTAATCCCGACGGCCCTTACCGGCGAGCCGGAGGCCCCCCGTAGTTTCAACGGCAGGACGATCAGGGAGAATTCAGTCTCGTTGATTTTTTCTAGGTTTGAAAGATTCTCCACGATTAGTATGTCGTTTTGTGAAAGAATGTTATGTGATGTAAATTTTTTATCCCTTCCAGGATCGATGCTAGGCGAATCGATGCCCACCAGGTTGATTTTTTTTGATGCTAGGTACAGGGCCGCGTCCCCTGACAGTCCGGGATTGCACGTGAAATAGTTTTTTTGACGGAGGTTTTTCTGCCAGCCAGTATAAAAAATCACAGAGTCCCCTCCAGATATCATTCCATGTTCGCGCTCAAATGATATAATGTCGGATTTGGTGATTTTTTGTTCCGGTTTTTTTCGAACCTTGACCAAGGTTGCATTCGTTATCAGGCGCCCAATGGGAATCTGGTCTATGGTCTTTCCGTCCCGTGCAAAATGATACGGGGCGTCAATGTGTGTACCCGAGTGCGTGCTCATGAAAAACAGTTCTAGGTTATAGCCGTCTTGTTTTAGATCGGACCAGTTGAGAAACAGTGGCGCAGGCGAGCCGGGAAAATTTGGCAGTTTTTCAGATATCGGCAGCGTAAGGTCTACAAGCACACCTGAAATCATGCAGGTCCCGTTAATTATTTTTTTAACATATTATTTTCATGGTTTAGTAATTCGAGTATGGTAAATGGTATGTTACGTGCCAGAGGAAGAAGAGAAAACATTCTCAGGCCGTCTTTAATCAGGGCAGGACGATATTCAGACTAGAATTTGAATGACAATCACACCCAAATCCAGCTTTTCCCACCCCGAGATGCCCGGTTCACCAGGGTAGGATTTCCGGCTTGCGCCGTCAAGTACCGCAACACCATCTAGCCGCACAGTTCCCCGACATGATAAGTAGCGTCAGGCGCCATGCACGTTTTGCATTTCCAGAACGATATGATATCCGGCATGTATGGGAATTCATGCCGAACCGGGGATTATATCGACAAGCATACTAATCATATAATTTCCTCCCCTAGGGGCAGGCTTTTGCACGACGCGTTTGGCGCCGCAAGACTCGCACGTCTCACTTGACATCGTATGTAGTGTGGTGTGGTGCCTTTAAGCCCCATGCGTCACGGGCTACGACAAGCCGTGACGGGGAGCTGCACGGATGAGTATATACTCTACCAATACGCGCCCGGATTCTAGGCCTGCAGCCGCACATAGTACACCGGCGGCGCGCCGCTGACAAGTACGTCATCCCGCAATTCAAAGGCGTCGGGATCGGCCTTGATCAGGGCTAGCAGGGTCTTGCTCCCATACATGCGGGCATCAAAGGATGAATCCAGCTTTCGCACGCTGTTCCCCACGTCAGCCAAGTTCGCCCATCCGTCCTCGCGAGCGGCCGCTTCTATGGCCTTGGAGGCTAGGGGCCGCCATCGTGTGGGATCGGCGGCGGCATCGTCCCCTCTTCCATCCCCCTTGGACTCTTTTGCGGCGACCATCTGGGAAGCAGAGGCGAGAATCTCCTCAAACACGAATACCTCACAGGCGTTCCGGAACGATTCGGGCGTGGTCTCCTTGCCGATCCCCACCACCAGCATGCCCGCCTCCCGCAGGCGCTTGGCGAGCCCGGTAAAGTCACTGTCAGACGAGACCAGGCAGAACCCATCCACGTCGCCGGAGTGCAGCAAATCCATGGCCTCGATGGCTAGGAACATGTCCGACGCGTTCTTGCCCGTGGTGTACGCCTGCTGGTGCTGCGTCATGAAGGCGAGCGTCTTGGCCGGTTCCCTCCATCCATTCATGTTGGGGCTCATCCAGTTCCCGTATATCCGGCGCACCGTAATCTTGCCGTGCTTTGAGGCTTCGTCAAGCATCTCACGCACTAGGCCGGGGTTGGCGTTCTCGGCATCCACCAGCATGGCGAGCCTTTTCTGGTGTTCTCCTTCCCCGTACTGCATGTGTTGACACTGCTGCACGTGTACAATAATTGTTTTCGCCCGCAAGTGACGTACACACTCAGGCTGATTTGGGATTTATGCCCGAATGTGTTATTCGTTTTGAAATTTCAGGTATAATGTATAGACCTGACCTTGTACCACCGCTGTTGGACCCGGCATATTAGTACCGGATGCTACCTAATGATTAGCATACTTGTCGATATAATCCCCGCCGAACCCCAACTAAAGGTTAAATATTCATGCGGTAAATTCCGATTGTGCCTGCCGCGTATGTACTTCTTAATTCCGACTTGGGCTCAGACGCATCAATAATTGCCGAAGTCAAGGATATTCTTGATGCTGAAGATAAGATCCAGTACGAGGTGCAAGGGGTTTACGGCGTATACGACATTGTAATCAAGGTGACGGCCGACGGTGCAGATGTTCTTCGTTCGGTAATCACCAACAAAATCAGGAGGATTTCCAAGGTACAGTCCACGCTCACTATGATGGTGGTCGCCGAGCAAGAAGGCCTATAATCCCCTTAACAGTTCAACAACCCTCATAATCTCGCGCTCAGAGTTGAATAGGTGCGGCGAGGCGCGTATTATCTTTCGATCCACGATCTCCCTTACGGCCAGGACAACGTTTTCCCTCTCGAGTCTTGCAACGACATATTCAGGCTCAAAGCCGTCGATTGTAAAGGAGACGATGCTAGTACGCTGTTCCTCAGAGTCCGGGCCATACAGGGCGGCGCCCGGGATTTTTTGCAGTTCTAAGCGAAGCATGCTTGCAAGGCCCATGACTTTGTTGCGTATATTCTGCAAGCCATGCCTCATGATATAATTTGCCGAGGATTCTAACCCGGCTAGCCCAACATAATTTCGAAACCCCGTCTGGAACTTGTCTGGCAGTTCCTTGTAGGCCAATTCGGTGTTTTCATGCATGACTGCAGACTCGCCCCCAATGGTAACAGGTTCGAGCATCTCAGCCGACTGGCGCCTGCAATAAAAAATGCCGGTCCCCATCGGACCGCACAGCCATTTTGAACCGTTAAACGACATAAAGTCGCATCCAATGTCATCTACATTTGTGAGATCCGTGCATCCCACCGTCTGTGCCGCATCAACAAAATATGGAATCCGCCTTTCGCTTAGAATCTCGCCTGCCTGCTCTACTGGTAAGATGGAGCCGGTGTTGTACAGCGCATGACTGAGTGTGACAAGTCCGGTGTTGGGGCCTACTGCCTCCCGTAAATCATCGGGCCGGAAAAGCCCATCTTCATCAATGTTGATGCTCTTTATCGAGCACCGGCGCCCAAGCATCATCCACGGATAATAGTTTGCATGATGCTCGTGTGCCATACCCCGAATGATTATCTCCGTGTCCGAATTGACGGGGAGGCCGCCTGCAACAATGTTGATCCCATCAGTCACGCTTTGGGTGATGACCACCTCGTCAGGTTTGGAGTTGATAATTTTGGATATTATGTCCCTGACGCTGTTGAATTTTTCCGTGACGATGGGTTCTGACGACAGTGAGTCGGGGCCGACGGTATTATACTGCATCAAAAACTCTCTCATCGCCTCCACGCTTTCAACCGGCATTAGGGAGACAGAAGCGCTGTTAAGGTAGATCTTGTCACCATGAACAAAATCATTTATAATTTCATCAGAGTTTAAGTTCATTATTATATCTACGAGTAGGCTACTCTCCGTTGGTTAAAAATCCTGACGACGGGTTGGATGAAAATTTTCCGCGCCCAGTCAATTCCATACTCTGCCACAACGCGTTTGTCAAGGAATGCATTATACAAAAAATAATCGATGCCAGTCCGGCAGCCACACTCTTGTTGGATTTTGATCGATTGTATACCGGGTACCTGAATTCCGGCATCATAACTACAAGGGACAGTCTGAAGGTATGTTCCCCCTCCAAGGAGGATTGGAAAGACGTGCTAGTCAGGGCGGCAATGCACGCGTCTGTGCGGCGGGCGGTCCTGATCATCGATTCGGTAAACGGGCTTTTCAGCATGTTTGACGAAATAGATCCTGAAGAGCATGAAGACATTCGCAGACGCAAAGACGCTGGCAGGCATGTAAACGCATGCATGATGATGCTTTCAAGATGTGTCATGAACGCGGGCGGCAGGATCTTCCTTTGCAGCGTTGCAAAGATCATGGAGGATGAGGGTTGGATACTTCAGCCTACGGGCCGGCATGTTCCAGATTTTGAATCGGTTTCAAAATTTTTTGTAAAAAGACAAGACGGCCTGCGAGTTGAACAGCTGTCACAGGAAAACAAAACGGAAAAAATTTTTCATTTGTAAACGGTGTTATAAAATTCTGAAACGCCGTTATAATTTGCAATTTTTGGGCAAGTTATATTAAGATCCAACACCTGACAGATATCGTTATGCCAGTAGGAATTATTCCTGACATCAGCGAACAAATGTGCATTGGTTGTGCACTGTGTGTAGAAATCTGCACGTCACTTGGCCCTGATGTACTCAGAGTAAAACCGGTAGAAGGCTGGAAGAGAGGCAAGGCATTTGTCTTTTATCCGGAAAGATGCATCTCCGACGGAGCATGTATCGGCGTTTGCCCAACAAAGGCAATCTTCTGGATGAGGCCGATGGACTTTACAGTAGGACAACCTGTCCCGCTCTACAAGAACTCAGTCTTCGTAAAAGGTTGGACAGAACTAGTCGACTAGATGTCCAATCATTTTTCATTTTATTTTTTACATACTGTATTTTTAGAATCCTAGCCGGGAGGCCCAGCCGCCAGACTTTTTCGAGGGTCCCTTGCCTAGGCTGTCTAGCATATCATATGTTATGGTGAATCCCTTGCCGACCATGGTGTCATCGGGCCCGAAATTATTGGGTTTGGGTATAAACTCTTCTGCCAGATCCCTTATCTTCCTAGTCTTGATGTCATGCAGCCGGATGGATTTCCCGTTTTCTAGCAGGATTACGCTGTCATCGCTAAGTCCCTGGACCGAAAATTTTTCAAAAAAACGGATTGTCCCGTTCTTTACAAGCTCAATCTCCACGTCATATGTCATCTTGCTGCCATAAATCAGGATCTCCCGCCCCCTTATCCTCACGTCATCTTCTAGATTTAGGGCAATTACGGTGTCCCCGTTTATTGAGACCGTATTGACCGCGTTTTCCAAGATGATCTTACCGTTTGGCGCGTTTAGTTCGGTTCGATGCTCCCTTATGTTGTACAGCCCAATCCTTCCGCCCGGATCCTGTATACGATCCTTTTTTCCAAACACGTTTCCCAGAAAGATGTCGCCGTTATCTGCGGCGATCTTGGCGCCGTTTTCAATCTTGTACTTGTTGTCGATCGGATTGACCATTTTAAAGTCTCCCCTTGTAAGTCTGATCACCGTGGAATGTTCCGGACTCCATGACGGGCTAGTGATGTTGCCCTGCATAAGGATCGGGCCGTCATGGGTAAGCTTCCCCGCCATGTAGTTACCCTTGATGGATACGGCGCCCGATGCCTTTCTCTCAAACTCAATCTCGCCTAGCGTCTTGGATCCAAAAAGGCGCGCGCCGTCAGAGTTCGTACGGCCCTGTGATGCAATCCATTGTTCCGCATTCTGCATGTCCGCAGCAAGCTCCTGCGCAAGAAGCATGTTTTTCCGCCTGATGTCATCGTCGGAATCTCCAGAATATACCCGTGATTTTCTTTTCCGCTCCTCGTCGGTGTCCGGATATTTTTTCCCACTCCTAAGATCCTCGTAAGCCTGCCTGATCTTCTTGAACTGCTCTACGTCGCCGCCGCGATCCGAGTGATGTTTTAGTACTAGCTTTCTAAACGCCTCCCGAATTTCATACTGGGTAGAGCTATCAGAGATTCCCAAGATATCAAAATTGCTTTCCATATGGGTGCCCTTGTAGCGCGTCTTACTTTAGTTTATCATCACATTCGTGCGAGATTTGATCATGTACATATCCATTCGGTTGGGTAAACATTTCATGCACGATTCAATCGTTCCCCGCCGTCCGGGGCGCCGCGTTATGATTTTTATATCGACCGAAACGCATCCGGTTTATGGCCACGATTGCGTGCAGGGATTATGGATTCGATTGTAGTTTCAAGTTAAATGAAGAACTAAGTATTTCATTAATCAGCCAGGTGAGGGATCATTTTGAGGAGGAGCACGGCATTGACTATTCGGCAGACGCGATAATTCAGATGATAGTCAACAGGGGACACTCCCTAGAATCCATCAAAAAGGCATGATTACGTCGAAAAGACGGTCTGCTTGATCTGATCAAGCAGGTACAATATCACGTTTAGCTGCTCATTTACGATCTGCCGCAGCTTGATAATTTCCTGCTTTAGCACGTCGTTTTCACTTTCTAGTTCGATGTTCCTAGACACAAGGTCGTCGTTCTCCTGCGTCAGGCGCTGGATCTTTTCTGCATCAGACTCTTCTGGGAACGGATCCTGGATCGGCTCAGGTGTAGGTACCGGTATTGGCTTGGGCTCGGGTCTAGGTTGCGGAATGGCCGGGGGACCCGGTTCTGCATGCCGGTCATCGGGCGCCCCTTCGGCACAGGCCATACCAAGGGACAAAATGATCACTAGTGGCACAAGTGAGAGGCGCCCCAAAGCCATGAATTCCATGCCGCCCCGGTCATCTTAAGACTTGTGATAAAGTCATTTGATAAAGTCGTACTCTTGACTTTGTTGTTTCGGCACGTCTATTGCGACCCCGCGTACGACCTCGGCGTGATTATATGTCAGATGGCGAAGGAATTTCGCGGATTTGCTCGTACGGATGGACTCGTCTGCAAGTGCTATCGCTAGGCTGCCCAGCTCCTGCATCATGGCCCCGCACTCGACACATGGTTCAAAATCTATGTAAAGCTTCATGTTGTATCCTAGCCCTGTTTTGGTACTGGAACCAGAGCCTCCTCCTTTCCGGCAGAGGGGGAGACTAGCCGTATGGCATCGACTAGATCCTCTTGCGTGATCCTGATCTCTTGCACGTCTCCAGACCCGCCGCCAATATGCCTTCTCAAGGATGTCAGTGCGGCTCTGTTTGCGGCGGATTCGATCTCGGCGCCGCTCAATCCGTCAGAGATCCCAGCTAGTTCGGCGGGATCAACGTCCGAAGATAGCGGCTTGTTTCTTGTATGGATTCGAAATATCTGTTCCCTGCCTTGCTTGTCCGGCCTTGGAACCTCGATGATTCTGTCAAACCTCCCCGGCCTAAGCAGCGCAGGATCCATGATGTCCAGCCGGTTGGTGGCGCCAATTATCATCACGCCATGCAGTTCTTCTAATCCGTCAATCTCAGTCAGTACCTGAGATACCACGTTTTCCGTTACGTGCGAGCCCGCGCCTGCACCGGCGCGCTTGGGAACAAGCGCGTCGATTTCATCAAAGAATATTATGCAGGGGGCGGCTTGCCTTGCCTTTCTAAAGATCTCCCTGACTCCCTTTTCGGATTCGCCCACCCATTTTGAAAGCAGCTGGGGACCCTTGATGCTGATAAAGTTCGAATCGGTCATTTTTGCAACCGCTTTTGCAATCAGCGTCTTTCCCGTTCCAGGTGGGCCGTGCAACAGTATTCCCTTTGGCGCCCTGATGCCTGCATGCTCGAATGCCTCCTTGTGCTTCATGGGCCACTCGATGGATTCCTCGAGTTCCGACTTTAGTTCCGGGAGCCCCCCGACATCGTCCCATGTAACGTTGGGAACCTGTACGAGAACCTCCCGCAGTGCGGACGGTCTGACCTCCTTTAATGCGTCCCCAAAGTCTCCTACTGTAATCCGGATTTTCTGCAGGATTTCCGGGGAAATCCTTTCCGAATCAAGGTCGATTTCGGGCAGGATTCGCCGCAAGGATCTCATCGCGGCCTCCTTTGAAAGAACTTCAAGATCAGCTCCCGTAAATCCGTGCGTTATTGCAGAGATTTTATCTAGGTCGACGTCTTCCTCCATCGGCATCCCCCTAGTATGAATTTCAAGGATGTCGCTTCTGCCACGCGCGTCAGGAATGCCGATCTCAATCTCCCTGTCGAATCTTCCCGGGCGCCTCAATGCCGGATCTATCGAGTCAGGCCGGTTTGTAGCTGCAATGACGACTACCTCGCCTCGTGATTTCATCCCGTCCATCAGGGTCAGCAGCTGTGAAACAATCCGCCTCTCCACCTCGCCGGACACCTCGTCCCTCTTTGGGGCAATCGAGTCAATCTCGTCAACAAATATTATACTCGGCGCGTTTTCCTCCGCCTTTCTGAAGATCTCCCTGATCTGTTCCTCGCTTTCACCATAATATTTGCGCATTATTTCAGGGCCGCTCAAGGAGGTAAAGTGGGCGTTGGTCTCACCTGCGACTGCCTTGGCTAGTAGCGTCTTTCCCGTTCCAGGCGGGCCGTATAACAGGACTCCCTTTGGCGCCTCCACGCCTATTTTTTCAAATATCTCAGGGTGTCGCATTGGCAGCTCTACCATTTCACGGATTTTTTGGACCTCGTTTTTAAGACCACCAAGATCATCGTATGTGACCCGTGGAATGGACGCGTCGGCTATCTTGGTCAGCGGACCCAAGCTGAACTTCGTGGTCGCCGTGACTATTGAGGGTCCGTGGGGCTTGGTATTGGTTACGACAAACTGGATTTTGCCGCCCATCTGCGTGTTAAGGGAGACGGTATCTCCCGTGGCAAATATGTGGTTGAGGTGGTTCTGAATCATGTATTCTTGTAATCCCTCGGCATGAACCTTTTCGGTCGGGGAGAGTGTTATTTGCTCTGCCGGTGCGGCATCTACCGTTCTGATTGATATCCTGTCGCCGATTCCCGCGCCGATGTTCATCCTCGTTATGCCATCGATTTTAATGGTGCCGGAGCCATGGTCGGACGTCGGGCCGGGCCATAGTTTTGCGTGTGATTTCTTGTTGTGTGTAAGCTCGACTATCTGGCCCGTGCTCCAATTGTTTTCCTCGAGAATCCTGGGATCAATTATCGCCCTTCCTCTGCCAACATGCTGCTGTGCAATCTCTTCAACTTTTAGTTCTATCTTGTCCATCATCATCACCAAAAAAAGGGAGGTTAGTTTACCTCCAGTGTTTTGCCCGTTGGTTTGGGCTGTATCCTCTTGAAGGAGACCTCCAAGATTCCGTTCTTGTAGATTGCCTTTCCAGAGTCTTTGTCTATGGCATCCTTGAGTGGGACTGGGACGTGGTATTTTTTCTCGCCGCGCTCAGCTGAAATATCAACTGATTTCCCCTCTACGACCACCTTGATGTCGCTTTTCTCAACGCCGGGCATTTCAGCTACTAGTTTGATCACATTGTTTTTCTCATCAACAATGGTATCGACTGGCAGCTCACATCCGTTTGAAGCAGGTAACGATGCCGGCCTGACATTACCATACTCGCGTACTACCGGTCTGCCATCAGGGCCAACGGTCATGGTATAACCGTAATAAAGTGGTCCGGAAGCAGGACTCGGATTTCCAAACTCTTCTAGGATGTTTTCAAGATCGAGCGATCTTGACATTGTTTGGAAGAGTCGGTTGATTTCGTCGTTGTTGAACATTGTCATATTCTCCTACTTTATGTAATATACATTACATAATATAAATATTATGAATTAATTCCAAATATAATTACATAAGCCTATTATAAATGACAGATTTAATAGATGTATGAGAACGACAGGCCTGTCAATTCCCGAAGTCGTGCGGGAGATTATTACAAAGAATCGCTCAATCTACGACTGCGTGAGGATGGATGTGATAAACTATACCGCACTGGCCGTAAGGATACAGCCGGAGGTGGAACGCCAGCTTGGAAATAGCGTCAATCTGAATACGGTCGTTGTTGCCATCAAACGTTACGCGGATTCATTTGATCGGACCGGGGAGATCGAGGAGGAGTCCATCCTCAAAAATGCTAGGCTGTCACTTACTGATGGAATAGTGGACATCAAGTTTTCAACAAGTGATATGGATGCGGCCGGGGCCGCCCTGCTAATAGACAAGTTCTCCCAGATAACTCAGGACTATGAATTCTTCAGGCTGACTGACTCGTTTAGGGTATTGGCAGAAGACATGGACGCGGTCAGAAAGCTCGTGGACGAGTATCCGGGACAGAAAGAGTTGTTCAGTATGGGACTGGCAAGGATTAGAATTCTCATGCCGCCCCACCAAAGCCGCTCGGACGTGGTCTCATTTGTAGCCGAGGTACTGCACGGTAGCGGCATCGAACTTGTCAATGCGTACTTTAGTCAGGAGGACATAATCATAATTATAAATGAAGGAGATGCTTCAAGGGCGTATGAGATTCTTCGTGGGGAGATCGCCAGAAGCAGCTAGGCTGGGCCGGACTTGGCTATACGAACGGACCTGCATTTCACAGTGGTGACCAGATGAAGAAGAGGCGGATAGTTGTCCTAGGGGGCGGGTTTGCCGGGGTAGAGTGTACAAGGCAGTTGGAGAGCCATTTCAAGGGCCAAAAGGAGGTTGAAATCGTTCTGGTCAGTGAGGATAATTTTCTGTTGTTCACCCCCATGCTGCCGCAGGTGGCGTCCGGCATGATTGAGACTAGGAATATAGTGACGCCGATTAGAACCATAACCAAGCGGGCGATCTTTTACGAGGGCAGGGTAAAGAACATTGATCCTTACGGGAAGATTGTAGACTTGTGGGGTAGTGGAGACAGGCGGGGAATTCCAATTCACTATGATCACCTAGTCGTTGCGCTGGGAAGTGAAACGAACTTTTTTGGAATAAGTGACATGGAAAGGAATGCCTACCAGATGAAGACCCTCAACGACGCGGTGCTCGTAAGAAATAGGATTATCGACATGCTTGAGCAGGCAGAAAACGAGTCCGATCCCATCTTGAAAAAAAGCCTTCTCACGTTTGTCGTGGTGGGGGGAGGTTTTGCCGGCGTGGAGACCGCCGGAGAGATAATGGACCTGCTGATGGATACTGCAAAATATTACAGAAATATTTCAGAAAAGGACATCCAGGTTGTAATCTTAGAGGCGCTGCATGCTATTCTACCCGGATTTTCGAAGGATCTTGCAAGGTTTGCGCAGGATAAGCTTGCCAAGCGTGGTGTTGAAATCAAGCTGGGAACGATGGTAACGGGTTTTGACGGCAGGGAGATAGTGGTCGGGAGGAAAGGTCCTGCGGGAGAAGATACCAAGGTCGAGGCAATCCGGTCAAGAACCGTAATCTGGACTGCGGGGGTGACGCCGGTAAACACAATCAAGCGCTCGCTGTTTAAAACAAAGGGGGGGAAGGTTATCGTGGATGAAACCTTGGAGGTCAGGGATTTTCCGGGTGTGTTTGCCATAGGTGACTGTGCATTGTCCATAGATCCCGAGGGTGGAAAGGCGTTTCCCCCCACCGCACAGACCGCCGAGGCCCAGGCCAAGGTGGCCGCATACAACCTGCACGCGCTGATTACAGGCGGGAGAAAGAAAAGATTCGAGTACAGATCGAGGGGCCAGATGGCGATAATTGGAAAAAGAACCGGCATCGCGGCCGTCTGGGGCATGAACATACACGGATTGCTTGCGTGGATATTGTGGAGAAATGTCTACCTTTCAAAGATTCCGACGTGGAACAAGCGTTTCAGGGTGTTTCTGGACTGGACCGCCGACGCCCTGTTTGACAGGGACATTTCAAGATTAAAGGTTATGGGCCGCGATGTGGAAAAGGAGTACAGGGTTCTTGATGAGGTGGATGATGTCTGGTAGGGTGTCTTTTTGCTATCCTATGAATGATCATTGCAGGTGCCGCTAGGTACATCCCAACATTAAGCGCAATAATTCCCATCCCGTATCCAATCATTTCAGATTCCGAGTCAATCTCAACATGATTTAGGACTGCTAGCGTTGCAAGCATTGGGGTGATTGCCATCTTTACTATCTCCTTGAAGGCGGGGTTCTGCCTTTCCCAGTCCGCAATTGTCGGTGAGATCGAGTAATAAAGTTGGTTGAATCCCGCCATGAATGTAGAGCCGGACTGGGTTCCTAGTACCGTCTCGTCTCGAAGCTCCCGCAAAAGCTGAACTTGTGGTGCCATCTCCGAGCCATATGTTGCAGTTGCAATCAGGCATCCGTTGTCATCATCCGTGGTTGACGGCGACTGTGTCATGTCGTCCGGTGTAGTATCAACGGAGATAGACTCGGTAGGTGTTGTATCAACGGGCGTTGTATCGTCCGGTATAGTATCATCCGGTGTTGTATCAGTGGGTGTAGACTCGGTGGGTGTAGGTAATATGGAAAATGTAGACATGATTTGGTCAAACTGTTCAATATAATTATCAAAGTCGGACGCGGAGGTGGTATAAGACAGTGTGTAAAACTTGCCGTCATTATAAAATGTAAACTCCCTAAACATCACATTGATGGTGGTTCCCCCGTCCTGGAGTTCTCCACTTGCGCTGATTTCATGGCCTTCCCTTCCATGTATCTCAAGATCATTGCTTGAAGTGATCTCTAGTTGTCCCAGCTCGATTAGGGGCTGAAGTGATCTTATCCTTTCCTTGATGTAATCGTCGAGGCTTTGACCGATAGATGGGATGATTGTGACAGCAATGGAGGGATTGATTGGGGTTCCCTGAATCACGGCAACCACATCAGGAGTCAATGATGAGGTTTTTGGTGGCTCTTGCAGTAGCCATCCCGTCGGAGGCATGAATTCAATTCCCAGTCTCGTGTTCCGGTACGGCTGATCGTCGTACGAAATGTCAGAACTGCTACGTAATGGTTCGCCCAATTCCAGCACACCTTGCAGTTCGGATTTGGAGATGACCTCAGCTTTTAAGATCTCGCCCTTGCCCCATTCTAATGGGGTGTTGCCAGGAGGCGTCGTTTCAAGTGCGGCAATCTTGTCTAGCGTGTCAAAGCTCTCCTGTGTAATTATCCTGCCAAAGACGGTATACAAGCCGTCCAAGTGAGGGGAATCAGCATGGACGATGAAGAATTGGGATCCTGCGCTGTTAGGGTCGTTTGATCGTGCCATCGACACGATGCCCCTTACATGCTTGATGTCGTTGAATTCGGCATCAACTGTATGTCCCGGACTTCCCGTCCCCCACTGAGAAATGCTATCATATGCGCCGGACTTGGTCAGCGGATCGCCGCCCTGAATCATAAAGCCGCTTATCACTCTGTGGAAGATCGTTCCATCATAGAAATTTTCCGAAGATAATGTGATAAAGTTGTCCACGTGTTGCGGGGCATCTTCATTAAAGAATTCGATGGCAATGTTGCCCGAGGCAGTGTGAAGAACCACCACAGTGTCATCCGTTTGGGCAAAGCTGTATGATGAAAAGCCTACCGCAAGCAGAATGAAGATTGCTAGGAAGAACAGGCTTTTCACATATTTTGTATCAACAGCCCAAATAAAAGCTCTAAGAAGTGGATGGAGTCTGTCGGGAAATAATGTCGCCTCTCCCCCCCCCACAAGAATGCATGTCTGTTTATCCGTCATCCTAGCGGGCTTCTCCTTCCGGAGACATCCTTGTTTTGAGCGTATGAGAAAACTAGTCGGCAAACCGAGCCGCGTGATATAATATTTCAGAGTCCGGCGCCGTGGTCCGCTAGTACGTAATGCAGTGCGCTATACCTACGGCAGGTATAGTCAAGGACGGCCATGATCTCTTTGAACGTATCCCTCCATCATACAGCCGCTGCTAAGAGCCTAGCGGACATCTAAATGGCGAATTAGGAAACAGTACCAATAAGGACATCAGTTTTTAACAAGCGGTCAACAAGTGACAGGTATGGATTTTGATGAAAAGATTCAGGCACATGTGGTGTCCGTGTGGCGCGAATCCAAAAAGTTCCTCTCGATAGGGGGAAGAGAGGGCATGCTAATACTAACCAACAGGCGCCTAGCCTTCATCTACAAGACAGATGCGAAGATGAGATGGTGGCAGGCAATCGTCCCAAGACAGGCCCTGATGTTCTTAAGATCAAATAATGTCATGAATGTGCATGACGGGTATGATGAAAGCAGCTTCAAGGAGGACATCGAAAACAAGAAGAATGTGGTGTTATCCTTTGACGACATTTTGGAAATAAGCCACAAGGACGAGGTGTGGGGAAGCGTCTTGTTCTTGGAATACCAAAAGGATGGAAAGGTTGAGAGGCATCAATACTCCATCGTCCAGGACTGGGTAAAGTATCCCATGAAGGATCCCACGAAGTTTATGAAGGTGGATTGGGAGCCGTTTGTAAAATACATTAAAGACAGAAAGGCCGTGAGGTAAATTTGCCCAAAGTATATGCCGTCGGAGTAGGACCGGGCTCACCTAAATACGTGACCGGGGCAGTAGAGGAGGCAATATCTAGCAGTGATATAGTCATCGGTTACGAGTATACCCTGAAAACGATAGAACATCTGCTAGAGGGAAAGGAGATTGTAACCGTTACAATGGCGACCCAGGAGGAGGAATACCAGAGGGTGCTGCCGCATCTCGAAGAGAAGACACTGGTCGTTCCATTTACGGGCGATGTTAATTTTTCAGAGTCCGAGGTAGTCGACAGGTTGATTGAGCTGTTCGGCGATGTGGTAATCATTCCAGGAATCAGCTCGGTCCAGATAGCTTCTGCAAGGACGTCCGTCCCGCTAGACAAGTCCAAGGTTATCACGCTCCACGTCACAGCGTCAATTGAGGAAAAAAAGCTGGAACTGACCAAGGCGCTAATTGACGGATTTAGTGTAATTCTAGTACCTAGGCCTTGGCCAAAGGTGCCAGAAAAGCACTTTATGCCCTCCGAGATTGCCCAGTACCTAAGGAGAGTGGGTATAGACACGTCCGTCTTGAAGGTTCATGTTTTTGAGGCATTGACCACGGATGAAGAGACACACTTTCAGGGTATGGTAAGCGATCTAGAGGGAAGAGAGTTTTCTCCCCTCTCAATAATGGTCTTTGATCAGACGGGGCTGGACTCTTACATGAATTATTCCTGGCAGTGGAAGGGCTAGTATTACATCGCGCGAGCATCCCATGAATGCTTGCAGGTATCACATACTAAAAGTCGGAAATGCCGTGACCGGCCTCTTGTGCCGCCTCGATCATATAAAATTCCAAATAGCCTCCCGCTAACAACAGGATTAGCACAATTCCCACCTCCATCCCCGTCTTCTTGAGCTGTGCGGCTACTGGAATCTTCTTAACTAGGGCGTGAATCAGCATATAGCTTCTAGACGTTGCAATTGAATATGCGGTCAGCTCCATTATTCCAAATGGTGACAGGTATAGTATTTCAAGCGGATGTATTTTCAATTCCGGCATGGTAGTGGTAATTGCTGAAAATGCCATGCCGGTAGACCAGGCAGAAAAGAGCCCAAAGGCAATGCCAAACCCCGGCACAAACATGGGCATCGCTATGGTAAGATTATGTACAAAAATTCCAAACCCGTCAATGCCATCCACAAGCTTGTTAAACTCTTCCATGAACAGCGCCGCTTCATCTTCAGAGACCTCCATTCCCGCCCCGGCCCAGTAAAAGCCGGAAAATATCCCAACAAAGATGAAAAACAAAATGAGGCGCCTATTCATACATCTTGGCGGCCTAGAGTATATTTGAGGATTGTCAAGTCGGGTACTGCTTCCAATTCGGGTGGTCGGCGGCAGGTATGGAGATCATGATCTTCTCTGAAATTTAGTTCCGGTAGTTGTGATAACTCGGCATCCTCTGTACAAGGCCAGGTCTACTAATGCATTATACCTGACTCAGAACACATTCGGGCATGAATCCCGAATCGGCCTGAGTGTGTACGATACTTTGTGGATACCACAGTTATGTAATACTGACACATTATGGTTTATAATGTTAGGTTAGGCGTTACGGTTATGGCCCTGCCGCAGCGGCACAGGATGAGAAGCGCGATGTGGTACATGGCCCCTATATTCCTAGGGTTCATAGGCGGCCTGCTTGCCTACTTTGCGGTCAGGCGAGACGACCCGAGCATGGCGAGACGATGCTTCATTATCGGGCTACCCGTGACGATCATCCTACTCGGCATACTAGTCGCGGTCGGGACCGGCTCGTACCTTGAGGACGTGGCCGACGCAGAGATTAAGCTGCCCGTCACTGACATGTCGCCAAAGGAGAACAACAGCAAGCCTTCCCCCGCCGTTTCGACGACCAAGGTGAGGGGGGACGGCTCGCCTGTCACTACTGCCGCCGTACAGTCGGATTACGAGCAGTATCCCAAATCGTGTGTGGCCATAGAGGACAAGTATTCGGCCGAGCACGTCACGGAGTTCGTGGCCTGCATCGCGACATACGGGGCGGACTCCCCAGAGTGCCAAAAGACGGAAGTGGGGAGGGACGTGATAGTAGATGATGTGCCCTATTTTGTGTGCGAATACGGTACGTGCCAAAAGACGGAAGTGGGGAGGGACGTGGCAGAGTTACAGTCCTGCGCGGACATATATCGCGACATCGTGCAGGCGTGTCAGGACGCGACCGCAGAGCATTTCATGCCGGTCAGGCTACAAGCCAAGCAGTGCCTAGAGCGCAACGGGTGGGACGGCGACGCATGCGATCAATACTACGCATATCCCAGCGAGGAGCTATCAGTCCTCTTGTCATGCATGGAGGATCATGGTATGAAGACCAAGTTGGTCGGCGCGCTGTCTGACTTTATACGGGCGTTCGAGGCCCACCGGGAGGCCGCCGATGTGGTAATTCCAAGGTACGCGCAGGACAGTTTCATGAACATTGCCCCCTTTAAGCTCGGCATCTTTGAGTCGTGCGAGAGGGCAAACGAGACGTGGCGCAACTTCTACGACGACTTATACAGTGTGCTGGAGCCGGGTGACTATTCAGAGATGTCAGACGAGGAGATTTATGGTATAATGACGCAACAGTACATAGAGCAGTACGGCTTTAGCGCGTCGTATGAGGACGTGTACAACTTTGTGGAGTCGTCCGACCGCATGATCCTCGCGATGGACGATTACCTGACTATCAGAGGATGCCCCCCCTAATGCCTAGGTCACGAATTTGCACCAGTACCTTCAAAGAAGATCATGATCCTTATACCTGCCGCCGACCACCCGAATTGGAAGCAGTACCCAAATGGAGCAGGTTTAATTAAAACACGCGATATTTGGTTCTGTTGAATATGGACGTATCATCCGCGCTCAATTATGCCCTAAGCAGGGGGATCCAGATACATCCGGACGCCTTTGAAATTTTAGAACGGCTCAGCGGCGCGGACCTAGAAAGGACAATCAAGCGCCTAGTCAAGGAAGCGGCAGAACAGAGAAAGAACCACGTCAGCAAGGCTGATCTGGAAAAGTGTCTGGGAATCAGTGATGACAACCCTCTCGAAGACGTGCATAAAATCCTCTTTGATCCGACCGGAAATGTCTGCTCTGCAGAAGGTGTGAGCGGATACGGCGCCCTGTTTGCAAGGCGGTTTTCAAAACTAAAGTCCATTATTGCGGACCGGCCCGAATCAAGAATGTTAAAGCCCATCTCAGGCGTAGCAGTAGAAAAATCCAAGGACGGGGCATATGTCTGCGGCCTAGTCACCGCCCGAAGCTCCGAGCACAACATCACAAAGGTGGTCATAGAGGATGTCTCCGCAACCATGGAGGCAATCGTACATGACCAAGGCCTCAAGGAGACTGCCCAGGGCCTGCTCTTGGATCAGTTTGTCATGCTCAGGGTGATCCCCAGCAAGAATGGGGGCTATGTTGTAAAAGATATAATCCTGCCCGATGTCCCAGACAGGGCAGCAAACCGTTCGAAGAGTGATGCCCATGCAGTATTCCTATCCGACCTGCATGTCGGTAGCATGTACTTTATGGAAAGGGAGTTTGAGGAGTTTACCGAGTGGCTTTGTTCCCCGGATCCGGTGGCAAGAAAGGTGCGTTTCGTGCTGATTGCAGGCGACGTTGTCGATGGGGTGGGAATATACCCGAACCAGGACAAGGAGCTGCTACAGTTAACAGTGGAGACCCAGCTCGCCAAGCTCAACGACATGCTGTCCAAGATTCCAAAAAACATCAAAGTTTTCATGATTACCGGGAATCACGATCCCGGAAGGCGCGCCCTTCCACAGCCGGCGCTGCCGGAAAAATACAATCAGGATATGTGGGAAAGGGAAAACTATTACCTCCTAGGCAATCCTGCAATGGTCTCCCTAAACGGCGTCAAGGTGCTGATGTTCCACGGGCAGAGTATTGATGATATAGTCAGGACTACACCCGGCCTAAGCTACGACAAGCCTGCCGAGGTCATGAGGTGCTTGATCAAGGCGCGGCACATGAGCCCGATTTACGGCTCGCAGACGCCGATTGCTCCGGAATCCGACGACATGCTAGTCATTGACGACGTCCCCGACGTGTTCCATGCAGGCCACGTGCACATCATGGGCTTGGACATCTACAAGGGAACCCTGCTGATAAATTCCGGCGCCTGGCAGAAGCAGACGCCGTTTCAGAGTAGCGTCGGCATCGTGCCTACGCCGGGCCAAGCCGTAGTTGTAAACCTCAAGACCTTCAAGTCGTACTCTATCAACTTTTCAGATCATGCGGATTAGACAACGTCGGCCAATGACAGGTCGTCCTTGAATGTCTCCTTTACCATTTCGGGGGGAACCGTAAGCTTGAATTTCTTGGTCCTGCCATGGATGCCCTGATGCACTAGCCTGCCGGATATAATGCCGGACAGTTCCACGTCCCCAAGCATTTGGGTGACCCGCCTCTGGGTAAGCTCCTTTTGTCTTATCGTCCTGCATAATGCCCTATATGCCGTGTAAATCTCACCCGTAGAGGACCCTGCAGCCCTCATTACCGCTATAATGAGCAGCTTTTCATGAAGTGGATATGATTTTAGGGCCGTTACCTCCTTGTTTTCCTCGATTTTTTGGGCGGCGTCACGGATGTGCTTTTGGGTGATTTTATCGGAATGTCCACGTTCGGCAGTCTCTGCTGCAACCCGAAGAAGATCGATTGCCCGTCTGGCATCGCCGTGCTCACGGCCAGCCATGGCGGCACATAGGTTCAGGGCGGGGCCGTCTATAAAAGAGCCCTCAAAGGCCTCGCTTACCCGTTCCTCAAGAATCCTTCTTAGCTGATCAACAGAGTAAGTGGTAAACACAATCTCCTCCTCACCTAGGCTGCTAATCACCCGCGGATCCAGGCGCTCCTTGAAGGTAAGATCATTTGATATTCCTATTATGGTTAGCGTGCCCGATTTCAAGCACTCGTTTGCGCGAGTAAGTTGGTATAGGATGTCTTTGCCGGTTTTGGTAACTAGGTGGGCAAGATAGTCGATCTCATCTATTACAAAGACTGCATTGGTACTGCTTTCATCTATATTGGTTAACAGCCGCTTGAAAATTTCACTAATGGCCAGACCGGTTGATGGTAATTCCTTATCGGATAAACCAAGCTGCTTTCCTAGTCCTACTAGCAGGCCATAAGGCGTGCTCTCAATCTTTGAGTTTGCATATACAAGTTTGATTGGAAAATTACTCCTCTCCACCCTCTCTTGAATTTTAGAAAGCACCTTCCTTACAACGAGCGTCTTGCCCGTGCCAGGCTTGCCATATACAAGAAGGTTTGACGGCCGAGATTGCTTTAAAATTGGTAATAGGGACTGGGTAACTTGTTCCTGCTCTGTATCCCTGTGCAGGATTGTATCCGGTATGTAGGTAAAGTGCAGTATCTCCCTGTTCTTGATAAGCGATTTGCCACTCTCTGCATCATCGAGCAATCTGTCAACCGGATCAGCCTGCAGACCCACACACCTTCATTTCCATTAGCCATTCCACATCCCCTTATCCCCGTTTAGTAATGAGTAGTAATTTGTATTTAGTATATGATCAATTATTTTTAGTTAGATATTATCTCTCTTAAAAAAAATTTGAAAGAAAGGAGAGTGGAAATGAAGGTGTGTGGGTTGGTGTTAACAGAAAGTTAAGATAATGTTAAGAAGACCAAAAAATCCTGATTTTTGACCCCTTTATTTCCACTCCAGTCACGAAATGGCTCCTTAACCCTGTTAACAGGCTATTTTGACCCCTTTATTTCCACTCCAGTCACGAAATATCACCCTTCCTGATTAATCCCCCTCGAATATTGTTAATAAGGAATTTTAGTCTAGGCGTGGGCTAGGCAGTCAACATTAACAACATTATTTGTTAACAAAATTATGTAGATTCATTGAAGTGTTAAGAGACGTACCAAATTGATTACGTATGGCAAAAAAGCGCATTCGAATAGATATGGAAGACGCCGATGGCGCCCGGTACGACATCAAACTAGAGGGCAATGTAAGTAGGGAAAAGGTTCTCAAAATCTTTGAAATGATGGATTTGATGAATATTGAAGAAGAGCCTGCATCGCAGAACCTTGATTCGGTGAATGGCAGGATCTGGCACATAGTTGACAAGTACTTTCCCACCGGACGGTTTACGTCCACAGATCTGCTTGAAAAATACGAGGACGAGTATGATGAGCCGATCAAACTTAGCATAATTTCCACATACCTGTCTAGATTTAATCAAAAGGGCAGGGTCGAAAGAGCCAAGTCGGGCCGTGAATGGACCTACCAGACGGCAAGAACTCACTAACTAATGACGGCCTTTCTTATAACCAAATAATCCCTCTCCATTATAATTTTGACGTAATCACCCTTCTGCATGTCCATATGCCTTCGAAACTGCTTTGGGAGTGATATGGTACCTGCAGACGTGATTTTTGCCAAAATTTCAGTATCATTTGCAGACATTATATTACAAAATTATAATCCTAATAATTATTAAAATTTTATAATTAAAAAATTTAGATATTATACACAGAAAAACCAACCTAGACGGCCCATTCACTATACCTCTTGCTGGCAACATTATACCCAAGCTTACCTATACCTACTTTCGCTGTAATCGGACCAAGCCCCGGCGATAATCAGGACAATAATGTGCCATAAAGCAGGACAGGTTCCAGCCCGATATTCTGCAACGAGTCACCATATTCATGCATGACGATATATTGCAGGAAATTATCCTTGGGTCTGTGCGACCTTTAGCACGTTGATCTTTTCCCTGCCCTTGTCCGTAATTGAATATGTATATGGTTTTGTTGTGCTATCCCTGTGTACGTACTCTTCCTCAAACAGTTTTTTCATTAACCTGGATGTGTGTTCCCGACTCCGCCCAAGTGTGATTTGTATATCACGTGACGTCATCGGTTTGTCTGTGATTAGCTGCAACACATGATCTACAATATCACTAGGGGCCGCAACATGACGTATTCGTGCCTGGAACGGCTCTTCGGCCATGGCCTCTGCTGCCATTGCAGGCCTGTCTCGTGCCCGGGGCCGTTCCTTCTCCACCCCGGCCTCTTCCTGTTCTGCCCTGACGCTCAAACCCTCAAGATCCAAGGCATCTAGGCGTATTTTCATGTCAATAAGCTGGCGCTCATAGTACTCTAGGCGTTCCAACTGGCCCGGATCGGCCTCGACCTTCTTCAAGGCAATATACGGCCTTATCTTGTAATATGCATAAAATGCAAAGAGACCCACCAAAAACGCAACCAGCATGCCATATATCACATCGGGGTCTGGAATCTCTATTAACATCACCATTTATGTCATGTACTGTGATTTATCACATGTGAACAATATTTTTTTACACAATGGATAAAAGAAGAATATCACTATACCATGCATGAAACCATGAATTTCATGCGTAAATTCCCTTTACTATTACATGTTGCAGGCCTGCTGTATCACCCGGTCTATCACACTGATGACCTCCTCCTCCCGTTCAGGAAAAACATCACTGTTTTTTATCACGGAGATCTGTTCGGAGAGTCGCGCCATCACATCAACATCATCAGGCAACATCACACCTAAACCGTGCAACAGGACTATTGAATAATACAGGCCCGCCAACTTGTCCCTTGCCTGGCCGACCTGCCTGTAATATGCCCCCCTTGTTATGGAAAACTCTGACTCATCAAGGCCCCTCTGTTTTAAAATAATTTCAATTTGTCGCTCTGTAAATAATGATTTTTTTATAATTTGCTTTAAAACACCGTTGAATTTAGATGACTCGATCTCTGGCATAGCTATACAAAACTGTATACTGAACCCCAATTAAACTTTAAAGGGTCAGATAAAGGACATAACTCGTTGGCCAAGAATCGAGTTGAGAGGTACTTGCAAGCCGAATTAAAAGAAAAGCGCGTCCTGTTATTCATACTCATTGACTCGGAGATATCGGACTCGGCCTCGTCTGCAGCGCTTGCCGCCAAGGTTGAAAAAATGGGCGCCTCGGCCATACTAGTTGGCGGCTCGTCGGCCACCGACCAGACGGAGATGTCAAAGGTGGTAAAGACGATCAAAAAATCAGTAAAAATTCCAATCATCCTGTTTCCCGGAAATGTTACGGGAGTGGTCCCAGAGGCCGACGCCATTCTATTTAGCTCGTTAATGAACTCTGAGAATCCTTACTTTATCACACAGGCGCAGGCCCTGGGCGCCCCCAGCGTGCTCAAGTTCGGTCTAGAGGCGCTGCCCACCGCATACCTAGTAGTTGGCGAGGGTACCTCTGCATGGTTTGTCGGCGCTGCAAGGGGGATTCCATTTGAAAAGCCAAAGATAGCTGCGGCCTACTCGCTGGCGGCACAATTCTTGGGCATGAGGTTCGTCTACCTAGAAGCAGGCTCTGGTGCCAAGACTAGCGTCACGCCTGAAATGGTAAAGACCGTAAGGCGCGTCTTTAACGGTTTTATTATGGTCGGCGGCGGCATACGCGATGCCCGGACCGCGGCATCCCTTGCCCAATCCGGCGCGGATGCCTTGGTTATTGGAACCCTGCTGGAAAAGCCTGGGGGCATTAAAAAGCTGACCGAAATAGCAAAAACCCTCACATCCGTTAGAAAGTAAATGTCCGAAAACGTCGCCCTAGACAGAATTCAGGGAATAGACATGCCCGATTATTACCGCGGCTATTACTCCGAACTGTCCCAGAATGCCATTAGGATATTTGAGAGGGCGGCAGATGCCAAATCCACCCTAGTAGATACCTCTGGCATGATTGAGCCCAAGATAGCCTTTGATCTTGCCGATCGCGTTGCAAAGATGCATGACATCAATATTGCCGAGCCGTTACGGGATCTACTAAAGGCCAACGGAAAGGAGCTGTCCGCACTGCTGATATCCGAGGAGATAGTACTTGGAAAATACCAGCCTGAGAACGCAACCATGGAAGACAGGCTTGATCTTGCAGTCAGGGTGGGCCTCGCGGTTGTCACCGAGGGAGTCACCATAGCCCCACTACAGGGAATCCACGAGGTCAACATCAAGAAGAACAAGGACGGAACCAGGTACCTGTCTGTCTCCATTGCAGGGCCCATGCGCTCTGCAGGAGGCACGGAATCCGCGGTAACCATGCTGATTGCGGATCACGTCAGAAAAGCAGTGGGCCTAGACAAGTATCAGGCCAACTCGTTTGATGACGAAACCGGCAGATTCGTAGAGGAGCTAAGAATTTACGAGCGGGAGGCGGGGAATTTTCAGTTTCATGTGTTAGACGAGGATGTCATCACGGTAATCTCAAATCTACCCGTGGAGCTTGACGGTGTTGACACGGATCCATACGAGGTTGTAAACCACAAGGGCATGACCCGGATGAAGACTGACAGGGTCCGTGGAGGCGCCTTGAGGGTCCTAAACGACGGCCTGATCGGCCGCGCCAAAAAACTCCTTAAGAGAATTGAACTGTATAATCTTGACGGGTGGGAATGGCTCAATGATCTAAAGGGAGCTGTCCAGACCGGGGACAAGGAGGAGGACGCGGCCGCCAAAAGAATGCGCGAGGTCATAACGGGACGCTCCGTCTTATCTACACCCAACAAGCTAGGCGGGTTCAGACTGCGGTATGGCAGGGCCTGCAATACCGGCTTTGCCTCAGTCGGGTTTCACCCTGTGATTGCCGAAATCCTGGATCACGCCATAGCAGTCGGCACGCAGGTTAAAATCAACATGCCTGGCAAGGGCGCCACTGCGGCCTTTGTGGACTCCATAGATACGCCCACAGTCCGACTCAGAAACGGCGACGTGGTCCGGATCAGGGATACCGAGCATGGAATCTCCCTCAAGCCGGACATTGAAAAAATCCTCCACCTAGGGGACATTCTGATCTCATTTGGTGACTTTTTGGAAAATAACGCGCAGCTGATACCCACCGGCTATGTTGAGGAATACTGGAATGAGGATCTCAAGGCCCTGTTATCACAGGATGCATTCGGTATGGAACCCCTCAAACAGTTCCTGTATGGTACGCCGGATCTTGACGAGGCGCTTGATCTGTCCCTGAAATTCAAGATCCCACTACACCCCAAATACCTCTACTACTGGGACGGGATCACGGTCGAGGACCTCGGCACCATTCTAAAGGGGAGCCGTGACGGGGAGCAGATACTGTATCCGGGTTCTAGCAAGAAGATCCTAGAGCATTTGGGGGTGCCACACCGGATGCAAGGCGAGCAGGCCGTCCTGACCGGCACGGAATCCCGCATATTTTACAACCTTTTGTTTAGAAACCACCTTGAAATTAATCCGGATCTGTCGGTGCCTGAGAATATATCGCGAGCCTCCGGCATCACAATCAGGCCCAAGTTCTCGACTGCCGTGGGCGTAAGGGTGGGCAGGCCTGAAAAGGCGGCACCCCGGCAGATGAAGCCCCCCATCCACTCGCTCTTCCCCGTGGGGGAGAAGGGCGGCACGACTAGGGATCTGCTAAAGGCGTCACAGGCAGCCGATTTTTACACGAATATATCCAATAGAACCTGCCAGAGCTGCGGCGTGCCGTCCATCGGGATCAGGTGCCAGCAGTGCGGGGAAAAGACGACAGCCCTGCGCACGTGCTCTGCCTGCAGGCATACCATGGATTCAGAATACTGTGAAAAATGCAAGCGGCGAGTCCCCGCATGCTCGTACCAAGCATTCCCACTCAAAAGCAAACTTGTAGCGGCGCAGGAAAAAACCAGCATCCGCGCCAGGGAGCCCTTCAAGGGGGTCAAGGATTTAATCAACGCGGACAAGATTGCCGAGCCGCTCGAAAAGGGCCTCATAAGACAGGAGCACGGACTGACCGTCTTTAAGGATGGCACAGTAAGATATGACGCAACAAACTCGCCGCTGACTCACTTTAAACCCTCGTGGATCGGGACACCGGTATCCAAGCTTAGGGAACTAGGATACACGCATGATATCGACGGGGCGCCACTTACAGGTGTGGAACAGATACTGGAGATTCGCATGCAGGATATAGTCATACCCCTCGAGTGTGGTAGATACTTGGCTGATGCCTGCAAGTACGTTGATTCTGAGCTGGTTAAATTCTATGAAAGGGACATATTTTACAATGTAAAAGATACCGACGATCTAATCGGCCACCTTGTCATCGGGCTTGCCCCGCACACGTCGGTAGGAATAGTCGGAAGAATAATCGGATACACCAATACTCACGTATGCTTTGCGACCCCGAACTGGCACTCTGCAAAGAGGCGCGATGCGGACGGTGATGCGGACTCTGTTATGCTGCTGATGGACGGCCTCTTGAATTTTTCAAGACAGTTCCTATCGGACAAGATCGGGGGCCTGATGGATGCCCCGCTGCTTATACAGCCGCTGGTCCTGCCCCATGAGTCCCAGCCACAGGCGCACAACCTAGAGGTGACAAAATCCTTCCCAAAGCAGTTCTTTGAGGATACCTTAAAGGGGCCAAAGGCGTCAAACATTGACTCTGTTGACATAATCAAGAGCAGGCTAGAGACGGAGGGGCAGTTTCACGGTTATCACTTTACGCATGCAACATCGCGCCTTGTCACATCAAAGCCGCGAAGCGCATACTCTACCCTCGGCTCGATGCTTGACAAGTTCGACATGCAGATTCGAAATGCCGATCTGATCGAGGCAGTCGACACCACCGAGATTGTGTCCAACGTCATCTCAACGCACCTTGTACCCGATATAATGGGAAACCTCCGCTCGTATGCTAGACAGAGCTTCCGGTGTACCGCGTGCGGCCGCAGCTACAGGAGAATTCCACTGATTCAAAAGTGCTCTTGTGGAAACAAGCTTATCCAGACCATTACAAGGGCGTCGGTGGAAAAATACCTAAAGCTCGCAAAACGCCTGGTTCGCAAGTATGACGTGGGTCCGTATCAGGACGGAAGAATCAGAGCGCTAGCAGACGAGATAGATCTGGTCTTTGGCAGGACCGCCGGGGATCAGGCACTGCTAACCGACTTTGTCCAGTCATCTTAGCCTTACGTATTCATAGGCGCCCAGCTTTTTGTCAAAGCAGTACTGCACCTTCTGAAAGTCTTTCCTTAGCGTCCTTACCTTTGAGAGGATGCCGCGTGCGGACTTTTTCTCAATAACCACCTGCCTGATGTATCCTGCAATCTCCTGCATCTGGGTCTTTTTCATGCCCAGCCTAGTGATTTCAGAGACGCCGAGCCTTATGCCGCCAGGGTGGAAGTAGTTTCTCCCCGCCTTGATGTCGCCCGGGATCAGCTGCCTGTTAACGATTATGTTGGCCTTTTCTAACTCCGCCTCGACTTTGCCGCCATCCGAGTAATCTAGGACGTTGACTGCAACTTGGTGGGACATGGTGTACCCCCTGTCCTCTCCTAGTACCTTAAAGCCGCAGTCGTTTAGGGCCTCTGCAAGCGCCTTTGCGTTTTTTATCACCTGCCTTGCGTAATCTCGGCCGAATTCCAATGCCTCGGCAAACGCTATTGCCTTTGCCCCCATGTGGTGGATGTGGTGGCTGCTTGTCAGGCCGGGGAAGGTCGCCCTCTTAATCTCCGACGCGTGCTCCTTTCCTCCTAGTACTAGCCCCCCTTGCGGGCCAAAGAGTGTCTTATGCGTGCTCATTGTCATGGTGTCTGCCCCCTCCCTTAACGGGTCCTGAAACTTTCCCCCTGCAATCAGGCCCGCAACATGCGCCGCATCATAGTTTATGTGCATGCCGTAGCCCTTTAGAAATTCCGACAACTCCCTTACCGGATGCGGGAACAAGAACAACGAGCCGCCAAACATTGCCATCTTGGGCAGGCGCCCGGATTTCTTGAGATTCCTGATCTTCTTTTTTGTCCCGTCCACATCGATGGTCATCTCCCGCGCATCAAACGGGTAAAACTCGATCTCTAGGCCGTGGACTAGTCCGGCCGTCCCGGCATGCTCCCGCTTTCCATGGGAGATGTGGCCGCCTGCAGGTATTGACGGCGCAAGCATCACGTCGCCGGGATCGGTGAACGCCGAATAGACTGCTAGGTTGGCAACCACTCCGGAGATCGGCCTGACGTCTGCAAATTCTGCCTTGTAAAGTCTTTTTGCCAGCCGGGTGCATTCGACCTCTACATCATCAATATACACACACCCAGCATAAACCCGCTCTCCGGGCCAGCCTTCTGCATACCTGTTGCCAAAGTCGGAGATTAATGCCTCCCGCACCGCGGGACTGGGGACATTTTCACTGGCAATCAGCGGAATGGAATTTTCAAACCACTGGTTGTGCTTGCGCAGCTTTCCAAATAGCATGTCATAAGATTTTTTATTTGCCGACTTGGCCATGGATATTTGAATAGAATTTCCCAATTTAAAAACACCGTTAAAATTTAGAGGCTATACAGGATCCCTGCCGCATTCCTTAATTTTGCATTAATTATATTATATATGACTATTTTTTTGAATATTTTTAGACCGGAGCTGAATTATATTATGTGGGTGCGTAAAATACTAGCTCCGGACCCCAACTTTCAAAGAAGGGTATAAAAGAGGAACCTGATCACCGAAATTCATGAGCGCAACCAGCAAGGGTAGCATGCCTGTTGTACTGCTAAAGGAAGGGGCCACGGAGAACAAGGGACGTGCCGCCCAGAAAAACAACGTATCGGCATGCAAGATTGTAGCAGAGATAGTTCACACAAGCCTAGGTCCGAGGGGGATGGACAAGATGCTAGTGGACTCCCTTGGCGACGTTACAATCACAAACGACGGCGCGACAATCCTCAAGGAGATTGACGTGCAGCACCCGGCGGCAAAGATGATGGTTGAAATCTCCAAGACCACCGACAACGAGGTGGGTGACGGGACAACATCGGCCGTGGTTCTAGGTGGCGCATTAATGGAGAACGCAGAGACGTTGATCGAGCAAAACGTTCATCCGACAATTATAGTAGATGGTTATAGAAAGGCTGGGAAAAAGGCAAGGCAGTATCTTGACGATATTGCAGACAAAATCACCCCCAGTGACAAGACAATACTCAAAAAAATTGCCAAGACCTCAATGCAGACCAAGATGGTTAGAAAGGACTCCGACCTACTTGCAGACCTAGTAGTGGCGTCGGTGTTTGCTGTAGCCGCAAAGGAGGACCTAAAGTACAACGTGGACATTGATGACATAAAGGTTGAAAAAAAGGCGGGCGGTTCCATTGCGGACTCTGCCATAATACAGGGAATTGTACTTGACAAGGAGATTGTCCACGGCGGCATGCCAAAGAAAACCTCCAATGCAAAGATCGCGCTAATCAACACCGCGCTGGAGATCAGCAAGACGGAGACCGATGCAAAGATCAACATCCAAAACCCACAGCAGATGAAGAGCTTTTTGGATGAGGAAAACAGGATGCTAAAGAATATGGTTGACAAGGTGATTGGCTCTGGCGCCAACGTTGTCTTGTGCCAAAAAGGCATCGATGACATGGCACAGCACTATCTTGCCAAGGCGGGCATACTCGCAGTCAGGAGAATCAAGGAAAGCGACCTGACAAAGCTTGCCAAGGCTACGGGGGCAAGAATCGTTACCAACCTTGATGATTTATTCGACAAGGATCTTGGCGCCGCCCAGACTGTAGAAGAACGCAAGATTGAGGAGGACAGATGGGTCTTCATTGAAGGCTGCAAGCATCCCAAGTCCGTTACCCTACTATTGCGCGGAGGCTCACAAAGGGTAGTTGACGAGGTTGACAGGTCCATCCACGATGCAATCATGGTAGTCAAGGACGTGATGGAAGAGCCGTCGATCGTTGCAGGGGGAGGAGCGCCAGAGACGTACGTTGCCACCAAACTGCGCAACTGGGCAAAATCCCTCGAAGGCCGTGAACAGCTGGCAATAGAAAAGTTTGCAGATGCACTTGAGGCGATCCCGCTTGCACTAGCAGAAAACGCCGGCATGGATCCCATTGATACCCTGACTGCACTAAGGTCCAAGCAGCTCAAGGGCGAAAAGTGGACAGGAATAGACGTCATGAAGGGCAAGATTGCAAACATGAAATCCGGCGACATTGTAGAGCCCCTCTCTGTCAAGCACCAGGTCGTATCCGCGGCATCAGAGGCCGCATGCATGATTCTCAGAATTGATGACGTGATCCAGACCGCCAAGTCTGCCGGTCCTCCGCCCGGAGCAGATGGCGGCATGGGTGGAATGCCGCCAGGAATGGGTGGCATGGGCGGAATGGGCGGCATGCCTGACATGGGCGGCATGATGTGATTCCGTGAATTCATTTGATTATCCGGCTTGGTAACCCACAATGAAAAAGCGTAAAATAGTCAAAAGCGCCCCACCGCAAAGTTCCCGTATATCCATTACCAAGTCTAGCCTCAAGTATGTCTACCTAGTCGCGTTCTTTGCGCTGTTGTCGGGATTCTTCCATCCATTGATCACTGAGACTAGTTTTGACGGCCTTATTATCGGAATACTGGTCCTCCTAACCGGCCTAGTCGGGGGCATCATGCTTTACAAGGCGGCCACATCAGAAACCGCAAAGACAATCTATCTTGGAGCCGGGTTCGGCCTGCTTGCGCTATCATTATACCTTATCTTCTATATCACGGGACGCGTTTAATCAGACATCAAAGTACAGGTAGAACTCGTGCGGGTGGGGCCTAATTGAGATCTCGCGTTGCTCCTTTCTTTCAATTGCAATCAGCGTGTCGATGACGTCGTCCGTAAATATGGGGAGCAGGAACTTTCTGTCGCTTTCCAATTCATCTAGCGCCTCGCCCAAGCTGGCGGGCAGTACCCCGATTCCGCGCTTTATTCTCTCTGCCTTGGTCATCTTGAAGATGTCTTCTCGGACCTGGTCGCCTGGCTCTATCTTGTTCTTTATTCCATCTAGGCCTGCAGAGAGGACGGCTGAAAACACCAGGTACGGGTTGGCGGACGGATCTGGCGCCCTGAACTCTAGCCTCTTCAGGTGGGCGTACCCGACGCCCTTGAAATGCTTGGGAACCCTGACAATTGCGGATCTATTACTTGCGCTCCATGCGATGTATACGGGCGCCTCGTATCCTGGAACCAGCCTGTGGTAAGAGTTTGTCGTCGGATTGGATATTGCAGAGAGCGCCTTTGCATGCTGGATGATTCCACCACAAAAGTACCTGCCCAACTGACTCAACTCGTCTTCTGCATCCGGATCGTAGAACGCATTCTTCTTTCCCTTCCACAGGCTGACGTTCGTGTGCATTCCCGAACCTGAGTCCATTGAGATTGGCTTTGGCATCATGGTCGCAATCTTCCCGTACTTTTGGGCGATGTTTCTTACAACAAACTTGTAGGACTGCGCCGCATCGGCCGCATTGGTTAAGTGATCATACCTGATGTCGATTTCACACTGTCCTGCCGTTGCCACCTCGTGATGATGATTATCGCACAGAATTCCAAACTCCTCGTTTAGTATATTGACGCAATCGTTTCTAAATGGGGACAAGGTGTCTGATGGTGTACTTGGATAATATCCCTCCTGCAACCCCATTGGATAACCGTGCCCCTCCTTGCTCCACGGGGCCTCTTTGGACTCTATACTGTAAGACTGTCCCTTGTACGGGGTTAGCACGTCCCAATGAACCTCGTCGAAGACAAAGAATTCCACCTCAGGTCCCCAGTTGCTGGAGTCAAAGCCTTGTGACTTTAGGTGCTCCTCTGCCTTTTGTGCAATCCCCCTTGGATCCCTTGAGAGCCTGCCGCGGTCCTCGCCCCAATAAACGTCACAGATTAGCCTAGCGGTCTTGTTCTCCGTGTACCACGGAATCTTGGCATATGTATTGGGATCCGGCTTTAGGATCAAGTCCGAGTCATCAATACTGGTGAATCCCACTATTGAGGAGCCATCAAGCTTTGGGAGCCCGTCCTTCATCTGTTCCGGGGTAAAGGTATCGGCCGAGATTGTCGTGTGGTGATACCTTCCCGTCAGGCTGGTGAACTGCAAATCGACAAACTTTACCTCGTCATGACTAATTTTTGAGAAAACCTCATCTGGCGAATATGTGATCTGAATCGGTTTTCCATCACTGACTTTATACGGCAATTTTATACGTCAAGCTAACACAAATACATCTATCATTTAAGGATTAGGTAAGATGTCTGAGTCCAAGGAGATCACAATCACCGCGCTTCATTCCATAGTTCTTCGCGAGGTGGAGAGCGAGACGATCCAGGAAGTCAGTCACGATCTATACTCTGGCATTGCCAGATTCATTGGAAACCTGAAAAAGCAAGAGTTTGACAACGTCGAAAACAAAGTCAAAGAGGAGCTAATCGGCATGGCCACGGATCTGGCCAACATGCTTGTAAGGCTGCGGCTTGAAAAGTGCTTGCGCGAGCTAGACTTTGCAAACCTGCTCGACGAAGAGAAATACATCCTAGATTCCCAGGAGGAGAGGAAGGAGAGGGCCGAGGTCATACTCTCTGCCATTCTTAACGGAAGATCCAAGCTGCTCGATTCGGTCTCTAAGGATCACAAGACGAGACTCGTCACCGTTCGGTTCCTAGCAGATGCCGGGGAGTTCATGGGGGCAGACGCGAAGCGGTACGGCCCGTTTAATGCCGAAGATCTGGCCACGATCCCGTATGACAACGCACAGGCGCTGATTTCCACGGAAACGGTTGCCAAGGTGCGCCTAGAAGATTAGGTTATATCACTATTGCATACCTGACAAATACATGTCCCATACCGGCGTGGAGGTGTTTGACTTTCTCCTGATTACGATCTACCCTGTAATCGGCATCTTTGCAGTAGAGATGGCCAGCAGGGCGTTGAAGGCGCCCAAGTGGATCAAGCTCTGTGTACAGGCCGTCGTCTCAATCGGGTTTGCGGCCGCATATTTCTCGTTTCCAGGCGATGAAAAATTTCCATTGACCGCGGTTGTGTTACTGGCCCTAGCAGTCGCACTATTCTATCAGGGTAGGCGTGCGAAAATCTCCCCCGACAAGTCCCCGTATTGATCTACCCGCCAAAAATACGCCTGAACAGGCCGCCCTTTTTCTTTCCGCCGTCGCGTATGACCTTGCGCTCCCCAAACCTCCTGCTCCTGATCTGGGTCAGCTTTACACACCGGTGTTCCTCAGGCAGCCGGTGTTCCGGGCAAAAGTAATCCTTGCAATAGTTGCACTGGAAGGGCATGTCGGTCATGTCCCCGCAATAGGCGCACTTTTCTGCGTTCATGATTCAGATGACAACTCGTTTTTAATAAATCAGCTAGGGAGATTTGTGTTACCGCCTGCGAAAACATATTTACCATGCGTGGCCGGCATTACTACATTCATGCTAAACGGAAAAATTGCCATTGTTACGGGGGCAAGTAGCGGGATAGGCCGCGCTACTGCCAAAACCCTTGCCAAGGCAGGCGCCAAGGTTGCAATAGGCGCACGGCGTACCGACAGGCTCGAGACGCTTGCACGGGAAATCATTGATGACGGAGGAGATGTGTTTTACCGGGGACTAGACGTTACGCGGCGGGCCGAATGCGAATCATTTGCAGGGGCGGTACTAGATAAATGGAACTCGATTGACATCCTAGTGAACAATGCCGGACTGATGCCCCTTAGCTTCATCAAGAATCTCAAGATTGACGAGTGGGACAGAATGATCGATGTCAACATAAGGGGGGTGCTCTATTCCACGGGCGCGGTAATCTCCCACATGAGGGAGAAGAAATCCGGCCACATAGTCAACATTTCATCGGTTGCGGGAAGAATCGTGTTCCCCGCCGGTAGCGTCTACTGCGCGACAAAGCACGCCGTTGCGGCATTTAGCGAGGGACTGCGGCAGGAGTTCAGCGTCCGCTCCAAGATACGCGTGACGAGCATCGAGCCAGGCGTGGTTGCTACAGAGCTAAGCGACACAATTACAGACGAGTCCCTCCAGGGTTTTGTTGAAAATGCCAAGAAAATGGAGGCGTTGCAGGCAGAAGACATTGCAAATGCGATCCTTTATGCCGTAGAATCCCCGCCCCACGTCAACGTCAACGAAATACTCATCAGGCCCACGGCGCAGGAGCGTTGAAGGCTCCCCACGTTGTAATTCTTGGAGCCGGATTCGGGGGCCTGGCTGCCGCCAACAAGATCCGGGATTCTTTGGATACCACACACGTCAAAATCACCATAATTGACAAGAAGGACTGGTTCATGGTGGGGTTTGCAAAGCTCTGGATAATCCAGGGGGTCAGGACATTTGAGGACTCGGTTGCCGACATCAACCGCGTCGCAAGGAAGGGAATCAAATTCATCAAGGATGAGATAATCGACATTGACTTTGCTGCAAAAGCGGTAAAGACTCGCGGCAAGAGTATTCCTTACGACTTTTTAATCATCGCTCTAGGCGCTAGGCTGGCGCCAGAGAAGGTGCCGGGCCTGCACGAGCACGGGCTGATTCTATATGATCATGACCACCTTGGTCAAATCCGCAAGCGGCTAGAGTCGATGAGATCGGGCAGACTCGCCCTGGCAATAACCGGTATTCCATACAAGTGCCCGCCGGCCCCATTTGAGGCCGCCCTGCTTATCAATTCGATGCTGCAAAAGGCCGGCGTGCGGGACTCTATAAAATTTGACATTTACAGTCCGGCGCCGATCACGTTGCCGGCCGCCGGCCCGCAACCAAGCAAACGGGTTCTTGAAATGATGACATCTGAGAACATTAATTTTCACGGCTCGTGCAGAACACAGTCAGTCGAGCCGGGCCGGCTAGTCTTTGAGGACGGCGAGGCGAAATTTGATCTCCTGCTAGCAGTGCCCCCGCATGTCGCCCCCAAGATAATCTACAAGACGGGACTGGCGCAAGACGGCTTTGTCGAGGTGGGGCGCGACTGCACGACGCGACATGAGGACGTTTATGCAATAGGTGATGTTACGGTCATGGGCGCCGGCGAAGGCAAGGCGGTTCCCAAGGCCGGGATCTTTGCAGAAGGAGAGGGTGAGACGGTAGCTAGGAATATTATCGCAAAAATTAGATCCGGGGAGGCCGAAGAGCTTTACGACGGGAGAGGCGGCTGTTTCCTGGAATCGGGCAAGGAGACTGCCTCGATAATAGAGGTGGATATGTTTGGACAGGCGGGGCCGACAACCCGGATCACCGAGCCGGCGCCCGAGCACCTTGACACCAAAAAGGCGTTTGAGACAGAACGGCTTGCAAAATGGTTCTAGGCGCGCTCGTCTTCCTTCTTTGTCATGTGCTCTATGACGGCCTTGATTTCAGATGCCAGCTCCGAGCCCCCCGATACATCTAGCCTTTCGGGAATCTTACTCTTAAAGTCCTCATCCTCTAGTTCAATGCGCCGCCTTTCCACACAGTCCACGTGATCATTGTCGTTGCCTGAGATCTTGTGGCAGATCGAGCAGATCTTCATGTGTATACCTGCCAACCCACAGTTTAATAATTTCACTCTGATCCTTGTTTTACGGGATCGTCGTCTAGCATGGTATGATACTTGTCTGGGGGACAAGTGGTCGCAGGTTCGAATCCTGCCGATCCCACCTGACACAACTTTAGCGTATCAAGCAGGTTCCGGAAATTCTCCCCTGAAACGTCCTGCTTGTATCTTCGCAACGCCCGGATGATAACCTGCTTGGGCGGCACCCTGTAAGCGGCGCGGACCCTCCTTGCAATCCCGGAACCGATATAGACTCCTTGCGTCGCCGAGGTGACATTTGATCTCCGCCTACCCGTGCTTGCACTCTCAAAGTCAACAATGGTTATCTTTTTTCCAACAATGACGTGCTTGGAGATCATGCCCAGCTCCCCGTGATCAATCCCGCCCTGATCCAGCCTAAAGCAGTCGTGCAATACCTTTGCTAGCACGGACTTGATCTCACCCGGCCGCCCTGCCGCATCTTCCATCCAGTCTGATATCGGCCGCCCCTCAAGATACTCCATGACTAGAAAATTCCTACTACCTGTGACAAATTTAGGGCCAACCCTGATCCGGTTTGCCATTATCAGCAGCCTAGACTCGCCTGCCAGCGTCCTCCTTTGCGAGTCGGTCCTCCTAATCTTTATGGCAACGGTCCTGCCCTGCCGCCTGCCTAGGACCACGACTCCCACATGTCCCTTTCCCAGAACGTTTAGGACTCCGATCCTAGTCGGGCCGTAAAAGGAGACCTTTGTTACATCTAGCACCTTTAACTCCTTTACGCGCGCCTGCAGCTGCCTGACTGTGGCCCTTGGGAATCCCAGAATCTCCGAGTAGGGCTTGTTTACAAGCTCGTCAACGGGAAGGAAAGATCTTTTCATCGGTTGTGACAAACTCCAAAACTTTATCCTTGATTGCCTTTTGCAGGCCCCTGCCTCCAACCGAAACCCTAAAGCCCCCCTTGAAATATACCTTAAGGTACTGGGACAGGCCGGAACGGCTCGGCCTTTTTGTAAGCATGTACTCGAGCATGTCCTTTGCACTGTTAAACTCCCTATCTTCTAGAGACATCACCCTACCGTTCCCGTTCACCCAGACAAGCTGAGACTTTTTCCTGTTTTTTGCAACAAATTTAGACACGCCTGCTGCATTGAATACCTCAGGCCCCTGCCTCACGTCTTTTTCCGAAATATGTAACGATTCCATTAAAAAGACGAGCGCCGCCCTGCCGTTCTCGCCTACAAACGCCGTATTCCTGACGACCCGGAACCCCCTCATGTTCAGCTGTATGGCTAGGGACGAGGACGCGCGCTTTACCTGACCCCATATTATATCCGGGCTCTTCTGGGCGTGGACAAAGTCTACCGTAATGACGTTGCCTAACGCCTGTTGCGCGGACTTGGGAGTAGCCGGCCTGAAGAATTTCACGGATGGTTTTTTCAGGTATGCCCTTGAGAGAAGGATGAACCTTGAGATGTTTTCGTTGGAGATTGCGGCTGCAAGATTCCTATTCCCGTCAACGGGATCGATTATGGAGATCATCGTGTCGAATTTTTTAGATGCCTTTCCTATTACATCAGATTCGGCGATACCGGCAAACTTTTTCAGTATCTTGTTAAAGCTGCCAAGATTCAAAACTAGAACCTCCGTGACATAGCCGCTAAAGCCCTGGCTTGAAATTTCTGCACCATAAAGATTGTTTGCCTTTAGGAATTTCTTCAGGATTCTTACCTCGACTTGCTTTTGCTTATCTAGGTGCTCACGCATGTACTTTGTATGGAATTGGGAGCGATCCGCCGCGCTCCTCCATTGGCCCGCCTTTACCTTGTAGCAGGGAACCACATTCACCTTTGTATCGCCGACTAGCGCCTCTACGTACGGGTGTTCAGAGTACTTGGTGTACGGCTTGAACCTGCCTAGCGCCATGAATCCAACCCGTTCGCCTAGCTCTCGGAACCGCGCCTCCGGGACGTCCTCTTCAAACCTTACAAAGATATCAATGTCGGCCTTTTCTGGCAGCCACGTGCCCTTTGCATATGATCCGCCAATCTCCGCGTCCACAACCTCGGGGAGCGGCTCGATCTGGTCCCGGACCAGCTCCATTACCATATCTGCAATCTTTTTTTTCGCCTCTTGGATCTTTTTTGAGGGAATTACCCGGCCTGATATCTTACTCTCTATACTATTCAGCACGGATCACCTCCAAATCAGAATAAACGGGGCCGGACGGACCGAGCCTGCTCTGCTTTAACTGCATCTCCGAGACCGTAATCCTCCCGAACTTTGTGCCGCCAAACCTGTTCAAATCCTCCGTAATATCCCTAATTTTATTTTTAATCCTGAGTATGGTCATGTGTGCTTTGAACGCCCCATCCCTCCGGAACCCGAGCGGCCCGAGCACATTCTTTACCTTGCGGGCAAGATCTCTCATCTTCTCCCCGCCTGCCTGATCCGTGCCGATCCAGATCACCCTCGGGGACTCGGGCCCGGGAAACGCGCCGACTCCCATAATCTCCATCTCGAATGGGGCAAATGCAACGGTCTTCAAGGCGGAGATTACCTGCGGGATCCCGTCCCCGGGCACCTCGCCTAAAAACTGTAGGGTAAAATGCATGTTTTCTGCCGGAACGCGTCTAGAGATTATATGTAACCCGTCTTGCAGGCCGCAGATTGACTGTAAGATATCTTTGTCGCGTATATCAACTGCAACAAAAACCCGCATTATCACGGTTTTGATCGTATCTTTATAACGATTTGCAAGTAGCTTCATAGGACAGACGCGTCATCTACAGATAATGACGAGGCTGATTGTCTGCATTACCGGAATGCCCGGCGCTGGCAAGTCAACGATAGCCGATGGTCTAAAGTCCCGGGGATACCACACAATCAACATGGGCAATGCGGTCAGGGCCGAGGCCGCCAGCAGAAACCTCGAGCCCACCAGCCAAAATTTAGGGAGGCTGATGGTGGAGATGCGCGAAAAAAACGG
The DNA here is from genome assembly GCA_964507825.1 of uncultured Nitrosopumilaceae archaeon. Taxonomy (GTDB): domain Archaea; phylum Thermoproteota; class Nitrososphaeria; order Nitrososphaerales; family Nitrosopumilaceae; genus JAWVZS01. The sequence goes on from CAZDQM010000066.1 coordinate 44,823, forward strand.
CCAGGGCGCCGTTGCCAAGCTCGTCGAGCCAGAGATTCTGGAGTCCGACTCTGACGTGATACTGATTGACGGGGTGCGCTCCAACGCCGAGATAGTGGTATTGAGGCAGATCTGCCGGGTAAGGCTTTTGTCGGTCCATGCATCGGCCGATACCAGGTTTGATTTTCTCTCAAGGCGCGGACGCTCCGATGATCCGCGAACTAGGGACAATTTTGAGGAGCGTGACGGGCGTGAAATCAGGGTGGGGATATCTGCCTCGATTGCGCTAGCCGACGAGTCCATATCAAACAACAGACTAGGCAAGGAGGAGCTGATTACCCGGGCCGATCAAATCATACGGGAATGGTTGTAATGGGCGCCCCGAAGGTTTCCTGTATAGTGAGCATCGACTGCTCGATAAACCCGTCTGAGGACCTGAAAAAAATACGGCACGCGCTTGCAAACATCTTTCCCGGTGTGGACTTTGAGGAGAAGAACTTTAGAGTGCACGGTGCGACTGACGACCTAGAATGCCTAGATGGGCTGCGTGAAAGAATCCACAACAAGCAGCATTTCAAATCGTTTGGCAGGCAGATCCGACTCAACACGCGCGGTGACTCTTTCTGGTTTTATCTGAACAAGCAGGCGGCATTTGCCGGCGAGGCCGCCCTGTGCGAACATGACGATGAGTCACCTCTAGGCCCAATCAGGGTATCAGTTACGTCAGGGCAGATCGAGACCGTCTCAGAATGGCTTGCATGATGTACCACCGGATGCTGTAGCCTGACTCTGGTCCCCGACAACATCTAGTATCTTGGGCAGGGCCGTTGAGGCCGACTCCCGTATGGAAACATCCATGTATTCTGACATTGCGGTTTTTTCAGGATTGATCTCTATTAGCATGGCGCCATTGTCCCTTGCATGCGCCGGAAGCATGTTGGCAGGTGAGACGACAAGCGACGTTCCAACAATTATCATGACCTGTGCCATTCCGGCGCGCCTGACCGCGTCATTCCAGACCTCCGGCGGAAGGGGCTCACCGAACCAAACCACGTCGGGACGCAGCATGCTGCCGCACTCGCACATTGGGGGGAGCTCCAAGCCTGCAATATTCTCACCTGTAAAATTGCACACCGTACACTTTATCTTGATAATGCTGCCGTGCAGCTCTAGGATATCCGTACTTCCAGCCCTCCCGTGCAACCCGTCAATATTCTGCGTCAGCACCGACACGCAGACAAACTTTTCAAGCGCCGAAATCGCCCGGTGGCCCGCATTCGGCTTGGCGGCAAGAATGTTCCGCCTTCTTTCATCGTACCATTTCCAGACAAGCCCGGGATTGTCATAAAACGCGTCGATGGTTGCAAGCTTCATAACATCATGATTTCTCCAGTAACCGTCCCTTCCCCTAAAAGTCGGTATGCCGCTCTCCTGGGAGATCCCCGACCCTGTCACAAAAACCACCCTCTTTGCATCCTTTAGGCGCGATCCTACGACATCCTGCCACGTCATCCTATCCTGATCTCCAGCAGATCCTCTGCCGCGATTATCATATCATGGAATTCCCTGCCCTCGCTTACTAGGGACTTTGTATCTGAATACCTTGCCGAAAAGTGGGTCATGATCAGGGTTCCCACGCCGGCATCGCGCGCAAACCTGCCTGCCTCGGCCGCCGTGCTGTGCCCGGTATCTTGCGCCCTGTCCTTCAAGTCGTCTAGAAACGTGGTGTCAAACACCAAATAGTCGCAGCCATTGAAGAATCTTTTCAGCTCATCTGTGGGCCTAGTATCCCCTGACACCCCTATCTTCTTGCCGGGCCTCTTCTTACCCAACACCTGTGACGGCATAATCCTCTTGCCGTCAATCTCGACCTCTTTTCCCCCCTGTAGAACACTCCATAGATGCCCTTCTGGAACTCCCAAATCCCTTGCCATCTGCGGCGCAAACCTGCCCGGCCTGTCCCTCTCGTCAAACCTGTACGAGTATGCCGTTATGGAATGGTTGGCCTTGCAGGCATGGATGCGATAATCCTCCCCGTCTGCAACCGTTCCCTCCTCGACTGTGCTGATCAGCAGTGGAAACGTCAGCTCAAAGTTCAAAATTTTGATGTTTGCATAAACAAACTCGTCTATTCCCTCTGGCCCAAAAATTTCCACCCTTTCGGTCCTTCCCTGCGCCGACATCGTCTGTAATAATCCTAAAATCCCGATACAGTGATCACCGTGCATGTGTGTGACTAGAATCTTCATTTTTTTGTTCCAGCCCAGCTTGCTCTTCATGTATGCAATCTGGGATCCCTCCCCCGCATCAAACATGATAATCTCCCCCTTCCATTCCAGGCAAATGCATGAGAGGCCCCTGTCCGTCCTCGGCTGTGCGGCTGATGTACCTAGAAAAACCAGTCTCATTTTACCACCATTGCCCCACTTGGGCTTTTATGCCTATGGGTCGGACGCGAATACGACTCACGGCAAAATCGTTTGACGCCGAATCCATCAGTATATGTAACATCTTGTGTAGTTCAGTATAATGCGGAATTTTAAGAGTCTTGAATCGCCTTGGCAATGGTGGCCGACACATCCACCACCGACGTATCCCCCGGGATCGTGTTTGTACTGATAATCCCCGTCACACCCGCCTTTCGAATCTTTGCCTCGGCATCATTGATGAGCAAGGAATGCGTGCATGCAACAAAAATCCTCCTGCACCCCTGCTTTTTTAAGAATTTGGTCGCCTTGATGATGCTTCCCCCCGTGCTTATCATGTCATCAACTAGTATCAAATCCCGGTTCCTCACCTCGCCCAAATCAGACGACACTATACGCACACTGCCGGTCCTCCTGTCCCGCCTCTTTTCAAGTGCAACAAAACCCGAATTAAACAATTCCGCGAACTCTCTGGCCCTCTCTGCACCGCCCAAATCAGGCGAGACGATCAGGGGGTTATTTAGCCTCTGTTTCTTCAGGTATCTTGCCAGATCGGGTATTGCTGATATATTCCGGCCTGCCGACTTGAACTGCTTTAGCGCAGCCTTGCTGTGTATATCTATAACGAAAACCTTGGATGCCCCGGCCGACCTTAGCAATCCTGCAACCGTCTTCATCGTGACTATCTCCCCGGACAGGAACTCTTTGTCCTGCCTTGCATATCCGATATAGGGGATCACTGCAAAGACCTTAGAGCCGTTCTCTCCTGCCTTGTGAACTAGAGACAACGCCTGGATCAGATTTGAATCAACCGGGGGCGGCGTGGACTGGACTATTATTATGGTCCCCCTTCCTGGGTTTGCCGTCAGGGTGATCTTTTGCTCCCCGTCGGGGAAGACCCGCAACCTGGCCCCGATATATTCTGCCTTGAGTCTACGTGAAATCCTTTTGGCCAGGTCCTGCGATGCATCTCCGCCAATTACCGTATACCTAGCCAACAGCACGAATTAGGCGGGCGCCCTCTTAAATTTTGGCCGGTCAGGTCACAAATCTTACAAAAGTATCGTGTACTATACATGGATATGGCCTCCCGAGCGGCATTACACCTTTCCGGTCACGCGCTGTATTGTATCCTACTCGTCAGAATCTGCATCCCCGCGGTCCAGATCTCCAAGCCCGTATTTGTTGATGATCTTCTCACGCTGTGCATCAAGGGAGTCGATCTCTTCGGCCTCCCTCTTCTCGTCTCCCTGATAAATCGTGCGTATGGGCCATGGAATTCTAATGTCATTCTTTTTGAATTCCTCGTATATGTTCATGAGCATCTCCGTCTTGGTCTTGTACTGGGCTCCATAATCCCTCACGTACACCCACAGCGAAAAGTCCAGCGACGAATCGTTGAATTTTGTAAACCTTACGACCGGCTGGCTTATGTCCACATGTATATCCTTGTCGCAGCCGCAGCTTGGCCTGTTCTGACTCAGGTACGGACACTGGGATTGAGTGATCAAATGCCTGCCCCTTCCGTCCTTGGCCTCCATCATAATCTTCTTGCCGACCTTGACAAGTATTGCTGCGACCTGCCTCGGATTGTTCAGGTACGAGACGCCGACTTCCACCGCGGCCGGAACCATCTTTTGTTCCTTTGTATAGTTGATTATCTGCGCGTTGACAAGCTGCCTTGTGGGAATTATTGCAAATGATTCATGAAGCGCGTGCCTCAAATAAGTCACCCTAGGAGTAATCTTGTGCACATAGCCGTTGTATCCTGTGTCTAGCAGTATTCTGTCCCCCTCTACAAAGATTTTATCCTTCCTGATCAGTATGTATGCGAAATAATTCTGCATGGTCTCCTGTAGCGCAAAACCAACGCCGATTGCAAGCCCGCCCGTCGCCGTTGCAAGAACCACCAAGTCTATACCCCACCAGCTTACCACCCCAATAATGACCGCGATGAAAATCCCTAGCGGCAGTATCTGTGATACTGACTTGGGCAGATCCTTTCTCTTTCTTATCGCATATCCTGCAGGGCGTGCGCCCGGATTGATTCTTTCAAAGCCGCCCATCCTCTTCTCCTCCCTCCAGACATCTATTGGATAAATCTCCTCGACCTCCTGCCCAGTGCGTAACTTTTTTCCCGCCTGATTATTTCCTGACGTGCAGCTCTTGAAATATTCCTGGTATTTCAGCCGCTCATTCTTCTTCCAGCCCTCAAACGGATCCTTTACAAGCTCCTCAAAACTGCCTATTGGAATTCCCCTTGTAGTCCGGTATTGCTCAAGCTGTCTCCTCCCCTCCTTGGTCTTTAGCTTGTCGTTGAACTCGTCCTCCGTGATGTCTTCTGGCACGCGCGTGGGCGGCACCCACTTGTAGAACTTGTGAAACACGTCATCATCATCATCGGGGAACCCCCTTCCATCCTTCCATGCCTCAAAGTCATCTCTTTCTAGGCCGGACTTGGCCCGCTTGTTGATGATTATGGGAATCATGTGCGCGACCGTATATCCTATTACCAGGACGTTCATCGTATTGAGGATTTTTGCAAAGGTCTCACTTGCGGTTATCGCGCCGCCTTCGGAGACGGTCATGTGCTCTGCATCAAACAGCTCAAACGTCTGGATGTATGCATTAGCAGATGATATTAACGCAATTGCAAAAAGCGGAAGAATTGCAACCTGTACGAACCTAGACAGGTGGGGTCTGTGGTAATAGAATTTCTGGTTCTTTACCCAGCCTGAAAACTGCCGGTATATCAAAACGATTGCCATGATCCCGATGATCAGGCTGATGAGCGCTATCTGGAGTGAGACCGATGACGCCAAAAGCTGGTATATGGCATCAAACTGTCCTACCTGGCTTGACACCGCGTCGATAATCTCGTCCTCTGCCATGTGTACGATACTTGTCATCTGAGATAAAAATTAGGTATATTGGTTAACACTAGTTATTATATCGTGTCAGATTTTTTTACCAATTTTTAGTGCAAACCACCCCCGTTTGACCTTTGCTCATATGTAACATTTAACAAGGACAAAGGTCACCTGGTATTCGTTGACTCTGGAGACAGTATGGGACGAATCACCCTCGCTAAAGTCATACACCCTGTCGAATTTTCGGAACCTGCCGCAAGTCCAAAACCTTTCCGAGGAGAGACAGTTTGAAATGGAGGTGGTCGGTAACGTCCTACCCTTCAAGGCCAACAATTACGTCGTGGAACAATTAATCGACTGGAACAACGTGCCCAACGATCCAATCTACGTGCTTACCTTTCCCCAAAAGGGCATGCTAAAGCCGCCGCATTATGAAAAGATGGCCGCAGCCCTAAAGGGCGGCGCCGACAAGGAAGAGATCGCCAAGGTTGCAAATGAAATTCGACTCCAGCTAAACCCGCATCCTGCAGGCCAGATGGAATTAAACGTCCCATCCCTGTCGGACGGAACAAAACTGTATGGCATGCAGCACAAGTACAAGGAGACCTGCCTCTTCTTCCCCAGTCAGAGCCAGACGTGCCATGCATACTGCAGCTTTTGCTTTAGGTGGCCGCAATTTGTTGGGATGGATGAGATGAAATTTGCAATGAAGGAGAGCGATGATCTAGTCAGGTATGTGACTGAACACCCAGAGATCTCCGACATCTTGTTTACGGGCGGCGATCCGATGATTATGAAGGCGAGAATCTTCAAGACCTACATAGACGCACTGCTAGATGCGGACATTCCGAACCTTAGAACGATTAGAATCGGCACCAAGTCACTGGCATACTGGCCCTACAAGTTCCTGACCGACGGTGACGCATCCGAGATGTTAGAGCTGTTTTCAAGGGTTACCCGGAAGGGAATCCACCTGGCATTCATGGCACACTTTAACCATACCGCCGAGCTGTTGACGGGCGCCGTGGCGGCCGCCATCAGGGAGGTCAAAAAGACGGGCGCAGAGATTAGGACCCAGTCGCCACTGCTTGCCCACATTAACGATGATGCATCCATGTGGGCCGAAATGTGGAAAAGGCAGGTGCAGATGGGATGCGTGCCGTACTATATGTTCGTGGTACGTGATACGGGCGCGCAGCACTACTTTGGCGTGCCCCTAGTCAAGGCATACCAGATCTTCAGGGAGGCATACATGAAGACGAGCGGCCTTTGCAGGACGGTCCGGGGTCCAAGCATGTCGGCCACCCCGGGCAAGGTAATGATAGACGGGATCCCGACATTTGGGGAGAAAAAGGTAATGTCTTTTAGGTTTATTCAGGGAAGGAATCCGGACTGGGTACACAAGCCGTTTTATGCCGAATATGACGAGAATGCAATCTGGCTTGATGATTTAAAGCCGGCCTTTGGAGACCGATTCTTTTTTGCCGACGAGCTGGAACAAAAGTACGGTCGTGCGGGAACCCTCAAAAAATAAGCCCGTATAATATCTATGTTGGAACTTTATAAGGAATCCGGCGGTTTTCGTGCGTTGATGCATAGCACACGCTAGATTCGGTTCTCCCTTCTAGGATGTGGCGAATACGTATCTATGCGGGCATGCAATTCCAATACCATGCTTCACCCATTCGTCAGAGTCTCTATGCAGTTACAACACCGGGCATGCAATCCCATACAACAGAACGCGGCAACAACACGTTAAATTATATATGATTTCAAGACACATCTCAAAATAATACGATGACACGACCGGAGCAGGCTGACTCACCCAAGTTATACGCGGCAGTAATGACATACAATGACGGGTCAATGATATCCAAATGCCTAGACTCACTAGTAGATTTTGATCAAGTTATCGTCGCGGACGGAGTGTATGCTCACGATATGCCCGGCGCCCCACTGTCAAACGACGGCACAAGGGAGATCGCCGCCACCTACAGCAACGTCACCATGCTAGACATGCCATATATGATGGCTGCCGAAAAGAAGAACATGTTGCAGGGTCAATCGACACATCCCAACGACATACTCGTGTATGTCGACTCGGATTGCCGCATAGTGGGCGACGTGTCAAGACTCAAGCGGCGCCTGCACAAACGGTTCTGGGGGGGGGGGTCAGCATTTATTCCAATGTATGTAAAAAATTCGTGGCGTTGCCCAGAGCTTAACGGTCAGGTATTATACAGGGAATGGGTGCTGAATCCGTGGAACGTGCAAACGCCTAGCAACGACCATGGCAGATATCTCAGAGATGGCCGAGACGTATTCGGAAGTGAGCGCCTCAACTACATTGCAATCATACATGATGATTCTGACAGGTCGTATGATGTACGGCAGGCATCCATTACTCATATTAGAAAGGAGGACACAAAGGAGATAAAGCTGCGAAAGTCATACCAGTATCCAATATGGGCGAAGATAAGACACCGCGTGGGTAAATACAGGTGCAAACGGCAGGGTGCGATAACTGTAGAGGATATATTATCGATGCATGACCCTGCAAAAAACGGACATGTATAACAACACCCGTTACATCCCAAAATCTTCCATGGAACAGACTCGTGAGAATTTCATCGATTTTGTGATGTACATAAATTTACGCGCGTTGCTATACGGCCTGCACTGCAACTGCATTATCTCATAATCATGCCCGGCGCCTTGGACCCTTGACTGCCTTTTTAATCGACGCGGCATCGGATGCCGACAAGCCTCCTAACAGTACTGTGGTTACAAGATCCACGACTGCCTTTTTTATCGGCGCCTTTGAGAATATTATCATCTTTTCAGATAATCCTGAACCCATCTTGTATCTGTACGGTGCAGTGCCTATGTCTAGGCCTATATGCGCGGCATCATCTGGCCTCCATGCATACACTGGCTCGCCGTTGATGATGTCGTCTGAGAGTGTATAGTGCGTGTCGCACTCGATCACCTCTCTTGCCGTCGCGTTCTTTAGGTTTATGTCATATTGCTTCCTTCCAAGCTTTATCCTCATCACGTTCTTTACCACACCCGGAGAACCGCCCATGTCATCGTCGCCCTTTTTTACCGTTGCCTCCGAGTCCGCCTTTTTTGGAACACCTCCCTCGACGGCCCTCTTCATACCCGCCTTGTCTGGATTGAACTGATCAAGTATTTTTCTAAGGGCCGTCCTGTTGGGCGGATCCACCGTCCTCCTCCCACTCTTGGCATATGATATGACCTTGCTCATGGCGATTGCCTGCTTTTGCATCGGAAGGACCGATATGGGACGTATGACGTGCAGGAATGAGGGTATCACCATGTGACTGTCTGACAGCTTTATGATATAGTCGTCTAGATTCTTGATCGCCTCATCGGAGAGCTTGATCTGTGTCAGCGGCATGTACTCTTCTGGAATATCGGACATGCCCGAATCCACGGCATGGTTCATCGCCTTTAACAGCGAACCCGGTAGTATGGTCGACTCCCTTGAGAATCGAAAGTGCATCCTGATTACATCTGCCTCGTCACGCGCGCGGCTTGTACTGCATGGGACGTCGCCTCCGCCAAGCTCCGAGTATGCGTGATATACCTCGATGTTTCCCACCGGGAGGTACCTGCCCTCAAGCTCCGCTACGATGAGAGGCTTTCTGTTGGCGCCTGCAGACACGTCCTCTTTTGTCCGGTCTATCAAAAGGCGCGGTATCACGCATATGCAGTACGGCGGCTCTACGATCTCGTCGAATCTGATCGTGTGCTCCTGCATCGCGCTCAACGCTCGAACACCTCGTTTATGGCGTTTCGTGAATTCTGATCCGGATTCCCCTCCGTGTATACCTCATTGTACAGCCTCCATGCCTGCTCCCGGCGCTCCATGACTTCTGCATCATTGTAATCAATATCCCCTGCAATCCTCCGCAGGTTCAGGTTAAAGTAGTACCTCTTGTCGCGCTCAAAATCAGGGACGCTTGACTCCAAGTTGTCGTATATTATACCCGACATGTGCGGCATCCTAGAGCGGTTAAATGCCCATTGAACCACCCTGAGTATCTCGACTGGTGGTATGGGCAGGCCATATTCCTTGCATGTCATGTGTATTGCCCAGGATGCCGTCTCGGCCACTTCCCTGCTGTTCTTGTACTTGAGCCTCTCGGCGAACTTGTCCCACGCGGCGTTTTGTAACGAGGAATTAAACCCCAGCTTTTCACATATGTTGCTGAACTTTGAGAGGTGCCTCTTGCTGGTCGGATCAGACTCACTCACCCCGCCGCGAAAGTACCTCTCGAGTCTGGCACCGCAGTCGGGAATGCTGCCGGTCTCGTCCCTGCCGCCTATACTTCGCATCTCAAACAGGTTTACGCTGGATTTTGCGCCCTCGTATATGTTGGTGACGACGGACTCTTGCTCCTGAATCACTACGCCGCACCGCCTACATACTATCTCGCCGTCGCTTTCAACCGTCTTTTCATGCGTGCAATATATCGCGCGGCCGCCCATGATTTCACACTAATGATTTGATATTAAAGAATACCACTCTTTTTGTCGCGGCCGTTTATCCTGTCGAAATTGCATTCCGGATCATCTTAACGGTAAACAGCAAGACTACAAAGATGATTAAAGCCATGAATCCAACGTATGTCATGTACGGCAACATGCTTTCTATATTATCCTCTATTGCCGGCGGCGCCTCAAAGGACTCTTCTTGCAGTACGGTGGCATTCATTTTGGAACCCCACTCGTTTTCTACATGTATGTCCCCGCCGTGAATCATGGCAAGGATGCATCCTGATGAGCAATCCCCCTCAAACAAATACCTGTCCCCGCCGTTTATCACGTACTTTGTGTTACCCCACCAGTGATCCGTGGAAAACGTCATGATATTTCCATCCCTTATACGCGTCATGTTTACCTCCTTGTATGACGTACTGCTGACAAACTCCTCGTGATGCGGATGCATAAACTCGGTGACAAACAGGCGGTCCACCGTGTGCGTTGGCGTGCTCATGCTTATTGTCGTGGGCGCGCCAAATTCAAAGGCATCATACTTGGGGGCGTCTAGTATGTTCTGGCCGGGCCGGTCAAACGAGTACCCTGGTGCAAATTCCAAGACAGTCTTTTTTAGCCATATCGCAAGCGTTCCGATCCCGTATCCGTCGTTTTCCATGTCGTATACCTCGTGCAGGGCCCACTGTGCAAACCACCTGTCGCCGGTATCGTGCAGAGTCTTGGCGTACACGTACTCGTCTAGCATTATAGTTATATTGTCATCTTTTAGCACCATGTCGCCATTGCGGTCTATTGGAATGCCAAGTATTGTCTCCGTGGCGTTGAGTGGAACGGTACTGACAGACCTGTCGTTTGTATACGCGGTCATGTTGTACCATGCGGCAAACGTGGCATGCGGATACTGGTACACATAGTCATAATTTACGTACGAATCGTATCCCGCCCAGTTCTCTACTGCCACCCTGTTGTGAACAGTTACGTTCTCGTAAAAGCGCTCGGCATTGTCACGATCAAATACTATATCCGTCAGTGGCTGCTCGAATCGTATTACCCCGTATCCATCGTACTCGAACATGGCGTGCCTGCCGTGTGACATGTACGGTCTAGGACCTGTATCCGGTATGATAGCCTCCGGATTATGCTCAAACCATCTGGCAAAATGGGGCCTCCAGTCCGGCGGGTTTGCCCCCGGAATCTGTGGGGCCGAGTCCCATCTAATGCCGGACTCTGGAATCTGTATTCTCGGGTATTGTCCGCTTGACCACAGTGTCGTATTCGGATAGAATGCATTAATCTTGCTCCGGCGATCCTGATTTAGGATCCCGTTGTCGTCCCTGCCGGTTCCCATGGAGCCAAGATACTTTACCATTACTCCGTGCCTGTTGTCATATGCATGGCTTTGCAGGTCCGACAGTACCCCGTACGGGTACACCTCGTATACCGGATCATGCGCCACTATGAGCTGCGTGGTGGAATTGTACCCGTTGTTTACCATGCGTCCGATATTCTCAACCCTAACCGAATATTTGATATCGCGGTCTCCGAGGTGGTCATGTGATGTGGCCGCATACGCATATACTCCGTCTCCGTTACCGCATTCAAAGCGGTGCGGCATGAATCCTGTTCCTGCACTGTCCCAAGACGGCCGTAGCCATACCGTATCTCTTTCATCACACTCGAATCCTCCCTCCTGATTCAACGGTGCAAACTCCCTGGTATAATGAAACGTTATGGTTCCGTTCCTCTCGTTTCTATAGTCGAATCTGGTAACGTGCTCTATTGTAACTGGATCGTAGACATAGTTTGTCATGTCCGGATTTGCCGCAATATATCCGTCCGAGTCTAGAATCATTTGCTCATACAGGTGCGCCTCTACTGCCGGGGCCCTGATTACCGGCGTTATCGTTGCCGTGCGCGTCTTTGTGAACGTGTGGCACCGTATCTTGCTACAGTGCGTCTCCTGCGCCGAAATCGTCATCTGTATGCTGCCGCACGTGCCGGTCAGGCGCAACCATGATTCATAGTCCCCGTATCCTGCCGAGCCGTTATTCCCGGCTCCCAGGCAGTCATTTGCGCCGCTGATAACTATTTCAGCCGGACCATGCGTTACAGTGGTATAGCTCGGATAGGCATGCGGCCTGCAAGAATTCTGCCGACTGCCTGCAGCTTGCGCGTCGCCGCACCGACCTGATACCTTCTCGTTGTATTCCTGGATGATATCTTCGCCGCCCTCTGCAAGAATTGCGTACCCATGGACCCTGGGGGCATGGACGCGTTCCCCGTGGCAGTAGCCTGGAAACCCCCACTTGAACTCGTACCAGAACGCGTCCCCCGGATACAGCGTATTGTCTGGATTATTCCTCGGAAACCCGTTATACGTCATGTTATAGTATACGTCCCCGCGTATCCACAGCCTGCAGGGCCTGTCGCCGCCCTCTGCATCTGGTACCGCGGCGAGAAATATTGCCGGCAACACCAACATCGCAAGGGCGGCCGCCCTCAACGTGTTATCTCCACAAACTCTCCCGCGGGCGTAACCATCAGAATTCTACTCGAACAGCCGGCATCCGTAATGCTGACATTTAGCGTCTCGCCCGGATTAAACACCGTCCGGGTGCCAAGCCCGGAACCATCAAGTGTTGTAAACGTCACACCAAGCTCCGTCCGGTCTATATCCCCTGTCATATTGATTCTGTACATTTTGAACTCGTCTAGCGCGATCGGATCCCCCACTTTTGCATAATTGTGCATGAGAAATCTAGTGGAATTGGCCGTAGAGGAGCACTCGACGAGGCTGACATCTATCAGTTCGGCGGCCCGCATCATGCCTGCCTTGGCCATGTCTTCGTGCCGGTACTGCATGTCGGCGCCCCTTTCGGTGAATACGTATGTCAGCATGGCCGCCGCGACGGACATTACTGATACTATTATTATCGCCGAGAGGATCTCTGAGACCGCCTGCCTCCTCATCTTTGCACCTCTACCCTGTGCGTTACGATTATCTCGTCTTGTATTATGTCTACTAGAATGGATTGCCCTGGACCGGCCGACGTTTCATACAGATCTAGTACCCCTGAATATGTTATATCGATGCCCCGTCCGGTCTGTTCCACTATCACATCCGGCATGGCGGCTCCGTCCTTTACTAGTATAATATCGGCAACATTGCCGCCAATCGAGACGCTTCTGGTATCTGACGTTGATATGTACAATTCTGCATATATGCTACTGCTATAATCATCAAACTTTGTGACCTTGAATTGTACCACGTCTATGAATGGATCACTGCCGATCACCTCGGCATGCTCGATCGTGATTATGTAGAATGTAGATCCCGCAGCCACGGCAACTGCCATCAGTATTATCGTTCCAAGTATGTCTGATACCGCGGATCTGCCCGGCCTGTCGAACTTGGGCTTTTTAATCAGAATGCGACTCTTTAGGACAAGTCTTGTGTAACTGCCCGCGACCTCGTAAAACTCACCTATATACTCATCAGTATCCACATGCGCGATTATCTTCAACAGGTGACTCGTGCCGGTCTCCCTGTTTCGTGTCGTTATCTCAATCGTCTTGCCCTCGTCTACTATCATGCTTGACATGCGATCTTCTGATATGCCGCAGATCTCGCAGATCTGCTTGAACGTCCTGTATTTCTTGGTCTCCTCTCTCACACAGACGGGTATCGCATCGACTTTTAACCCGTGTATCTATCCGGCCTGAATGCGTCCGTTCACGCCGGTCCTAGATGTCTAGTCCACGTCATGCATCCATTCCTGATATGCGGATCAACTATGTTCTTTACCTCAAGACTGGATCATATCTGTCGATGGCGCGTCCTTCTCAAAGCTCATCAGATTCATGTACTTTGGTGTCAGGACCTTGATCTTCTTCGTACGCCTCTGATCCGGCTTGCCGTTCAAGCCGCCAGTCATGACTGTCTTGGACCTGTAATCTGACACAATCGCCCCCTTTTTTATCATCGATGTTATGGCCTCTCTTATCTCTGACCTAGTATCATCAAGCTGTATTGCCTTTTTGATCTGGTTTACGTTGTCTGCCATCTCCTCATGATACTGCAGGTATTCGAGTATCTTAAACTCAAGCGGGGTGAGCTGCGCGTTTCGCGGCTGACTGTCGGTACGAATGCCGAGCTCCGTATTACCTGCCGCATTTACTATTTCACCATGACCGTATGTGGCACCCTTTGCCTGATATCTTGCAACGCCGTCCGAATCTGCATTCAAATTGTCCCTAGAATCTGACTTGGGGGTATGGTCACTTGCATCGACATAGTCGTCTAGCTTGCAGTCCCTAGCCGGTACGATATCATCTGCTCGCATGCCTGTGATCGTGTACTCTGACTGCCGTTCTGTGGTACTAGTCCTTCCTGCTATCCTTATCAGCGAGCCTATACTCTTTACCTTTATTCCTGCAAATACATCTAGGTAGGTGGCCGGAATGGGCATTTCGTTTCTTAGTACCTTTTTGACATTTATTACGTCCATCTTGCAACGCTCAAAGCCCGGATGCCTTGCCCGAATCGCCTCCTCTAGCTTTACCCTGTGCTTCTCCTTCTCGCACACAAACCACACATGCATTCCCTTCTCGACATTCTTTGTGTAATTGTGTACTGAATGCTCTATGTGCTTTCCCGGGTTAGTCTCCACCTCGACGGCAAGCATGGTCCTCTTGTTCCAGTTTCGCGGGTCGTACGTCACGGCCCCTGTCTTTTGTTTTATGACATCTGGTTCAACGATCAGTATGTCGGGCGCCTCTGTGCCGCCGTTGCCCAGATCGGGCTGACAATACATGTGGAGCTTTCTGCATTCCCGCATGATCCTACTCATTATCTCCCGGTGTTCTCCCCCTCCTGCGCGCCGGCCGCCGTATGCCTCTGACAGGTACGTGCTATACAGTTTTTCGGCGGCGACGTACCTCTTGGTCAGATCCTCGTCACCGTCGTCGTCACCCGGGTACCTGATCCTAAGATACCTGTTTCTGACAAGCTTGTCTACTGCTGCCGTCACATTCTTCTCCTTTATGCTATCGAACACCTCTGATACGCTGTTCCATATCTCCTCCATGTGCCAGTCCCTTTGATCAAAGTGAAGCAGGTGCACGATCGCAGTCTCAAGCGGGCTGAACAGTAGCTTTCCAAACCGTCTTGACGAGTAGCTGTCCACATTGACTGCGTTCCCCCACCTTTCCGTGGATTTTCTGGCAAGCTCCGACCAGTCACAGGTACGGACACCGTCAAATGGCACCGGTCTGGTCCGGAACACCCCATTTGCCGATACTCCGCGCTCGTCTGAATGTATCGCAAACGTGTGTGATGCCAGCCTCTGCATGCCTTCTGTTGAGACGGACATTATGGAACGAATCAGGTTTGCCGTGTTATAGTCACAACGGCCCGTGATCAGCGTCTTGCATGTTCCGGGTATCTCATCGGCAAAGTCCTTGTCAAATGCATTACATGTCTGCGTCGCAATCGTCACCTTTACACCGAATTTCCTAAGGGATCTGAGCATCTCGGACATTGTGTTATTAGAAAACATGTGCGCCTCGTCTACGTACGCGTAAAACGGCCTCTTTCGCATCATTCCAAGATCGGAACTCGACAGATCTATCCTCTTTTTTGCCTCTACATACAGCATATTGAGCCATATCGAGCCTAGAAATTCGGCAATGTCATCACTCGTACCGGTGGACAGATCCACGACTAGTATGCGGCTCTCTTCTATCACGTCGCTTATCTGAATCGATGACTTTGTGGCATCAAACATTGCAGCCACGGACGGCGTGGCAAGTATCTTGTCCATCTTGTTGTATGCCGACGAGCCGGCATCTCTGGCATACTGTTTTTGGAATATCTCCTCCCAAAAGTGCCTTACATCATTTGATGATATGTCGTCTAGTATCTCCATGCGCACACTCTCGTCGGTTATCATCTGGGACATGCTTCGTAGCGTGTTCTTGTCCTTGGTCTCTACTAGCGCGTTGGCCGCGTTTCTCAAAACGGTCTCTAGCCTGGGCCCCCACGAATCCTTGTACAGGTTGTACAGGGTGCCGACAAATGCCATCACCACTACGTATTTTTCCGCGTCCGTCTTTACTTCAAGGGGGTTGATCTGGACGGTGCGGCCATACTTGTACAGCGAGCCCGGATTCACATATATCACGTCATCATGCCTCTCTTCTGGAACCATGGACAGTATGTCGCGCGCCAGCTCTCCATGGGGGTCCACCACCATCAGCCCATGCCCCCTGACTATATTCTGATATGCAAGAAACTTGATTATGGTCGACTTGCCGGAGCCGGGAAGCCCGAATATTGCCGTGTGCTCCCTCTCAGATGATGATATTCCGACCGCCCTGTGGCGGCTTGCATCGGTTGGCGCCTCGGATGGATCACCGTACTCGAACCCGAAATAGTCGATATCGGTCTCCTTCCATGCGGCGTGCTGTATAGGCGCGTCGGCAGGCTCGGGTACATTCTTGTCCCAGAAACGGAACTTTTTGGCCCGCCTCCTTTGTATATGCTTTGGCTGCGTGTTGGCGGACCCTGACGCATTATGGGCGGCTCTGGACTGTTCACTTGCATCATCTGTCTGGCTCAGGACTCGTGACCTCCCTGCGTGCGTGTGATATCCCTATCTACAACGCCTGATCTTGCCCCTGTATCGTACATGTCCTGTACGTGCCGGACCCAGGCTGCATGTGGCTTGATAATCGGCGCGCGCGTATGATCCTGACTGCAACCGTTTATGTGATTATAACATGCCAATTTCACGTCATTGGTAATGCTACTCGATCTGGTTAGATGCCCGCATGACTGTTGCAGCATGCCACGCTTCCACGAATGAATATTTCTAGTCATAATATTGCCCCCATACTCTGAACCATTACGGGCACTAGGAAGAGCGCCAGCATGAATGCAATCGAGACCATTGCCACCGGCATGGTATCGCGTACGGTATATGATGACATCTTTGCCGCCACCACGCCCATGGGGACCACCGTTGCCAGGGTAAGCACGTTGAACATCCTGCCTAACCCCGGATCATATGCAAATCCGAACGAGCCGCCCGGCGAGCTTGAAGCCATGTCCTCGAACATCATTGCCATCATCTCCGTTATCCCCAGCATGAGAAACGGGCAGAATAACACGATGAACAGCATGGGCCTTAGTGACTTGGACGCGCCGGATTTTACCTGCTGCATCCTTGTCATAAACTCCGTTATCCCGTGGAAGAGATCCGGGTTTGCGGCACCGGACCGGTACGTCTGGGACAGCAGGAACATTATGCATCTTACGTGGGAGGATCTTGTATTGATTCCCCTTACTGCCACGTCAAACGGCATACCTTCGGCCGTCCTTGTGATTATACTCGAAACCACCTCGTTGAAATCTCTTTGATACGTGCCGCGCCTAGACTGCTTTATCATTATCTGATTTATGTTGTATCCTGCCTTGCTCATCTCTGTTACATCTGATAAAAACTCCGGCATTGCATCCTCGACTGCCATGACTCGGCGCCGCTCCCTCCTCGTTGCCATGTGGTTGGCGATAGCCCCTGCCGCTATCCCTGACGCGATCGCATGTGATGCTTCTATTCCAACTAGTAGCAGTATTATACATGCCGCCCCGCCTGCCACAAATGACATCCAGTACGTTGGAACGTACGTTCCGGTGGTGGGCTGATACTTGTTTAACATTAATATCATTCCAACCGATACGGTGGGCGATATTACCATGGACGTTACTATCATCAATGCCGCCGTTCCGGCTCCTGCAAGCATCGACGTGAACATTATGATCATCGGTAATATTACAGCAACCATGATTGTCACGCCAAATATCTCCGCGGCAGACTTGGTATAGCGGTCCCACGCCCCAAGATACTCTTGAAAAAAGTGATGTGCCTTTGACTCCGTGTATCCCGGCACGTTGCCTACACTCTGTATCTTTGCCATGTATCCGGACACAAAGTCCCTGAACAGCTTTGATGGATGGTTGCGCCCGTATGTCGAGAGGGACTCGTTTTGCGTCATGCCTATCATGCGGACCCTTTTGATTATCTCGGCGGCGTCTGCCTCCATGGCATTAAATATCCCCTCGCCGCGTATCCTCTCAAACGACCTGTACAGCCCGAATCCGATGACCTGCATTGCATTTACGTATATCAGGAAATATGCCATCTCTTCTTCTATTCTTTCCCTTCTTTCTGCTATCTGTAATCTGAGCCGTATGTATGGTGATACAAAAGCCACAAACGGCGCCATGATTGCAGCGATGAATATGGGGCTGACATGCACGCTTAGCACCGCCGACGTTATGATGCCCGGTATTATGGACAGGTATGCAATGCGCGTGAACTTTGTCGATGCGGCATCGACGTCGTATGACTGCCCCGTCCCTTGTACTACTGATTCTAGGATTGCGGCGTTTTTTTTCCGGAGCGCGCTTAGGGGAATCAGCCTCGCCTCCATCCTGTCTAGAATCATGGACCTAGGCCAAGCGCCTACTCGCCTAACGCGTATAATATCATCGTGACTCTTGTACCTCTTTTTCATTCTTGGTAGCGCAAGTAAAATCATACATGATGCCATTAACGTGACGGCAAGTGCAAGATCCTGCGCCGTCCTGTCGGTAAACAGCAACACAGCCCAAATGCAGGAAAAAGAGATCCCGAATAATACAGTACGCGTCCTAGTTCTAGTATGACCCAAGCAGTACCACCGCGGCCTGAATCGGCATCGATATTATTCCATGATATAGTAACCTGAACTCTGGGCTTGCCTTTTGAGCATTTACTATATGCGGCGACACGGCATAATATGCCGCATGCGTGGCATCAAGCAAGAGTCCTGTAACATGGCCAGCCTCATTCCTATACTCTCTTAGAATCTGTACATCGTGTGCAAGCTTTGTACCGTATGCGGCAAATGCTATGGCGCAGTTCCCATTACTAGTTGGTTGGACATGTGTTGAATTTCCTGTCATTGTAACGTTCATGAGTCTTGGCTCCTCTGGACACCTGGCCCATTCGAACTCGGACGTGCCGCACGAGTTCTGGTCTAGCCGCGCATGCCCGTCAGAGAGCATCATCTGGTTCAGGCTCGTATCATTACAGTATACCTCTGATGCATACGGCGTTTCATCTGCCGTCATGTTGCCAGGTACGTGATCACGGTCCACTATTGCAAACGTTCCCTTCGGACAGATGTCGCCGAGTACAGTTCCATTCGTTATTGTCAGTGCAGCTAATCTCGTGTTTATGCTACCTATCTTCATAATCTCGCCCCTAATCCTTGTGATCTTTCCGGCAAAGCAGCTGTCCTGCTCTGTCGAGCCGGAGCAGATTGACTCATCTGATATGGTTAGTGTTTTAGATGTGATCTCATCTTCGCCGCGCAGCTGCGCGTATATAGTATACTCTCCTCCCCTCCAGTGCGGCTGGGTGATGACCTCGTGTGATGCAGTACCTTCTCTCATGCGCAGCTGAAGTATTTCTATTATGTTGGTTCTGTTTGTTATTTGGACCGTCACCCTTCCCCTGTCTGTACTCTCTGATGTCACGTTGATTATCATGCTCCGGGCACCGTTTCCGAACGTATCGTCTGAGGTGTGGATATTCAGGATCGGATTATATTCATCACTGATTATCCCGGTTATTGTTTTTGGAGGAATTATAATTACATCCTCTCCTCCCTGGATCAGTATGACCCCCTCCATGTGCGGGTGGAACCGACACGTGTACAGTATGGTACCCGGCACGTCTGTTGATACTATATACTCGTCTCCGGGAGCCATTATCCCGGTATCAAACGCATTCGGGGTGTTTGCGTCACCGGACTTTGTAATCTCGGGTTTCATGTTGCCATATCCGGCCGCAACAGCATGTATTCTGTGTACTCTATCATCATTGTTTACAAACCGTATCGTCTGCCCCGTCTCTGCCTCTACAATACCGTTTGCATAGCACTCGTCGACTCTGGCACATGGTGTAGACGCGGCCCCGGGCTGTATTGTTATAGTATGGTCCCCTGTATCGTACCCGTCTAGCACTACGTCGATGATCCGGACTCCTATATCGTATATTGGCACGTTGCCCCCCTCGTCCTCGAACCCCTCGTACATGGCCGTAACTGTATATGATCCGACCGACTCGGGGATGCCGCGTATCGTATGATATGTGTGAAATGTGCCGTCTGTGATACTCTGTACGGTGATCTCGGTAATATCACCGGCCGGAGACGTGACTGTAATCAATACATGATTCCCCGAAAACTCGTCGGGAACCGCGCCGTATATGGGCACGTTAGAGTACCCGTTTCTTTCAAGTGTGATGATATGTTCCGGTATTATCAACATCTCGCTATCTTTGGAACCGGTGTCTGTGAATCTACACACGTGCATGTTATCACAGGATACCGAATATGCCGCGGCCGGAACTAGCATCAGCATGATCACCACCGGGACAGATGATCTAAAAGCCATCTCTGGCATCATTTTGTACTCCTTGGAATCGAGACCGTTTTCATTCTTTTTGTGCACGCGCGCACCCCGTCCTTCAGATTCATGAACGCGTCAGGCGAGCGCCACAGTATTACCACCGGTACCACACACACTACTCCAATGATCCCTATTATCACGGCATAGCTAGGGGTATAATCTATCACTAATGTAACAGAGTCCGCTGCCCTGAACCTAGCCTCCGATGAGAGCATCTTTTTTTCCACGACCGCGTCTTCTGGCAGGCCGCTCCAGCTAGACGGATAATTCCATATTATACCAAACATCACGGGAACAGCATGCGCCTTTAACATCACGATTTCATCGTACCTGTACTGCCCCGACCCGTCGACTTTGACATCTGCCCCGGACGCGACTATATCGACGTTTATCACGCGATTATATGCCGCAGTTATGTGCGCATTGCCATCTATATTCAACGTCATCTTGTCGGCAAAACCGATCGCAACATCGTTGATTCTAAGATCCTGCATCTGATATATCCTGTCCGAACCCGCATCGTACCTTGTATCCGTGGAGACCTCGTGTATTCCAGGATGCAGCGTGTGTCGTACACCTGATATGAACCGGTACTCCATATCCTGCAGTGACACGAGTGTCAAGGCGGTTGGTATCTCGACCCCGTCGTCGGTTGCCACCGCATATGACACATCCACTAACTCCTCGACTATAACCTCGAACTTTTCCCGGTATGTCTCCCAGCCCTCACCTTCCACCGTCACCGTTATCTCGTACGTGCCGGGCCCTTCCGGACTTGCTACGTATGAACCCCCTCCATGATATACAAAACCAAGCCCCTCAACGGTTGTTGTCGGATTCGGTATCGAGCCTGTCCGCACGTCAAGGAATATATCCGAACCCAGCCTTACCCTGTCGCTGTGGCGAACCGTCACCTCCCCGCCCATGTTGTTTGAAAACGACCTGAACTGGCCCGTGCCGATGTGCTGTCCGTCCGTTATTATGCTGACTCTGTGATCGCCGTCATGATTTGATACGAGCCTGGTGTGCGGTCCTGATATTACACTTATGGTATCAGATGATACTGTGAATTCGTCTATGTTGTAGTGCCTGGATATGGGCGCACCGTTTGCATCCACCGCATGCAGTGTTACTGGAAACTCGTCTCCGGTGTTTACATGCGCCGGGATCCACAATTCGGCCCCTGTAATAATTCCTGATACGGGGACGTTTTCTGGCTTGGAGGATATTCCGGGTATCTGTACCTGTATGTTCCCGCCGTCCCTGACATGCATTCCGTGGACAACAAAGGCTGCATCCTCTAGTCTCTCTAGCTTGACGTCTAGTATCGCGTCCCCGGTCGTTATCACCCTAGCGTCCCATCGGCTATCTGTTGCAGTCGGATCCACCATCACGCCATTGTCTGATATCGTGGCAAATGCTATTGGTCCATGAATGCCCCTTATTGCAGGAATCGGGTTTATCTCAATGACTGCCTCGTGTCCTGCCCTGGGCCTCGACTCAAAGCTGGCTGTCACCGGCTTGGCACTGTCCGTATGCGCGGTTACCTGGTGACTGGATATCGATGATATCTGCAGCGGGATTTCAGTTGATGTACTTGATGAAAACGTCTCACCTGTACCTTGGTAATTTGTATCATGCGCGTACCCGTATCTGATACCCGCTCCAGTCGACAAGACGACTCTTGGCTCTGACAGTAATACCGGGACGGTACCGCGCTCTGGATTTTCCTGATACCACCCTACTATGGCCCAGGCCCTGTCTGTTGGATGTGGCGGGTACACCCATATCCTTGTGCTGTTTGACGCGCTGCCTAGGGGTTCGGGCTTTGTTATTGATACTTCGGCCTCTGCAGAACCAAACCCTGGAACAAGCGCCGTTATGAACAGGGGACCCGCGTCATCGGTGGGAGCCCTTGTATATACCGGCCCGCGTGCAATGCCGTCGACCATTACTGTGTGGATCTTGCCGGAATCCTGATTCCCGTGATTATGTAAAAATACCGCATGATCCTCATTACCTGATACAAGGTACACGTCAAGGACCTTATCTGGAACGTATGTCAAGCCGCCGCGCTCAAGCCATACATAATACCAGGCAACGGAATCTGATGCGGCCATCTCCGGCGCCACTGCCACATTCACAGTTATGTTGTCGTCTGTATATTGTACAGGGACCGAGTCTGATTCAAGCTTGTTGGACGTCACCATGATGTCACCGTCACCTGCAATCATTGCCTGTACCCTAGCATGATAGTCGCCGTCCTTTATCGTGCCATGGTACCGTTCGGTATATGCGCCGGCAGTTGAAAAGGTGGCCGAGTCCGCAGTCGATGTAAGCGTAAATGGTATATCGGCACCTGCGGTCACCGGAATGCCATGATCGTCTACAAGCGTTATGAATATGGGGATCAACGGGGTCTCTGTATTGAGATTCTTCATGGGGGTGGTGATCTCAAGCCCAGTTGCAATCTCGGCTATGGTATGAATCTGTGATGTGACCTCGTGTGTGTTGCCATCCGGCCCGATTGCAAATACAATGACGTCCCCGGCTCCTTTGGGCCTTATCTCAAATATGGCGTGATTCTTTCCATCCTCTATAGTCACATTGCGTGGTATGGTCATCTCGGCACCCTGACTTGCCAAGCTCACGGACGTCGCATAGTCTGGACTCTTTTTCATTATCATGCCCTCATATGCTCCGCCGGCGATCATCTTTGGCGGTATAAACAGCATGAATGGCTGCTCGGACTCGTGCATGCCAGCCCCGTCATCTCCGGGCGCCTCGCCAGATATGTGGTGGGTCTGCCCGTGCGTGTCCTCAGGCAGGGATCCGGGGACAGCATGGATGATCATGAATATGCATGCGGCAAGTGCTGCGCGATACATCATCATGAACACCTCCACCGGAGGCCGTCAACTGCGGCCTGCACTCTCTCCTCCGTATGATTGAGGGTATCGCCTGGGGAATTTGCTATGCTACTGGTAAACGTACTGCCGTCCTCACATTTTATCATGACACCGGTTATCCTTGTCTTGCCGGCCCAGTTCTCCCCTATGGATATGGTACCGTTGTCAGACGTTATGATTATGTTTTCCTTGAGCCGGTCATTTTGGACATCTAGCGACGTCTCCCTTGCCTGCTCTATGTCGTCCCGTGAATCAAAGAATAGTATCATGACTCCAATCATGATCATCATCATTACAATTATTGCAATTGCAAGGACTATCACGGCCACAAAGGATACGTGGTCTTATAAGACGTCGCCAGAGCGCAATCCTGCCGATTTTGATGCCATGGAGCCAAGCTCAAAGTTTACCTGTGAAACGTCGTCCCTGTCTGGCATTGCCAGAAACGACATGATCTCCCCGTCTGACAATATGATGGATCTTGAACCGTTAAACATCGGAATTGACGGCAGTCCGGTAATGTATTGCAATATCTTTTCTGGTTTTATTTGCTTACCGGCAAACGCCATGGCTGGAAATATCGTCTCGACCGTGCGCATCTCCTGCAGGCTAGTTGTACATACTGCCATGGTGCACAGGAACAGGTTCCTCCCTGAAATCTTTACCTGTGCCGCCTTTACCTTCTCCCGTTGCATCATTGACGGCTTTGCCGGCTTGGTGTATATCCATCTCCCTATACCTTCTGCCGGCAGGCCCCTGTCTAGCCTAGTTATGTAATCGTTGATTGGTCCGGCCGCCTTTATCTTTCTGAGATGGATGGCAAGGCACGCCTGATCTGATACCTGTGAGTCAAATAATCGGTATATTGAGACCCTTTCTGTCTCCTTTGGGGTTATTGGTACCGCGCAGTGACGCTTCATCGAATATCGGCGGCATTGCCTGTATTCAAACGGCGGGCGTGCGGCAGGTATGGTCTCTATGCCGTCAAGTGATGATAGCACGCCACGGTTCTCCTTTCTAGTCATGACGTATATCCTGATCAACCCTTCTGCATCCCTGCAGACAACTAGCAATATACCCGATACGTGATCTATCACGCGTCGCATGTTTGCCGTATCTGCTCCGTCGTCCTCGGGGGCAAACGGCTTTAGTTCATACCATTGTCTGGACTTTTTGTTATGCATATTAGGTGCGGCCAATGGTAATCATTCGTTATAAGGCCCGTGACAGGTATCATAAAAAATCATGCCTGCTTTGGACCTCCGTTCCGTCAGGATATCCTCCCTTGGTTCATGGGGTCACCGTATCATAAAGTGTAAACGGGATTTGGGCCTCATAGTTTGCATGCCTTACATGCGCCACTAGGATTCCTGGCGACCATCCGCTGCTATCTGCCACCACCTCGAACCTGTTATCTGATATGGTGACGGGTACCGTTAACACAGTACCTTGGTCTTTTATCGTGACTAGTGCATGTTCTTTGCTACTTGACGGCGTGTATCCCGTTATGGTTATCATGTCGCCGACATTATACGCACTGTCATCTGTACTGATGGTTGCACGCGCCGCATTATACTCGACTTTGTTTGCCGGCATTATAAATTGGACTAGCATGTCTAGTATCTCTAGTATTCTTTCATAACCGGGGGTGCTTTTGACGGCACCTGCCGTATCGTTGTCAATAGTTATACTCGCCGGTTCTGGTACCTCTGTATCTGATGCGGCCCCGTCATGCACGGGCGCGCTGACGCTTTTTTGTTGCATACTGTCATTTACGTCCGTGTCATTTGCATGTGTAAACCCGTCACGTGTTGTATCCATTAGGCGATACCAGAATCTCCCAGTAATGTACTTGTCTGTATTTAGCTCATCGTATTCAGATGGTATCACGTGGCCCGCCACCGGAAACGGCATATCCTTTATCACCTGAAACTCCATCATGGGCGAATCTGCAGAGTATCGTACGTCGTATACTTTTCCTGTATATTGCAGGGAATCATACTCGTACCCGTAATGTGTGCCATATACCATCACGCTTGTCCCCCTTTGATTGCTCCACTGACTTCCGGTATCTAAACGGGCACGATGCTCCAAAGTGCCGCCGTCACCGACATTTATCCTGCCGCCTATTAGAAACAGCGTGTCGCGTATAGAGTACATGTATTTTACGGATTCTTCACCATGTGCAGATGGAAGCGTAATGTCTACAAAGTTGTCTGTCAGGTACGTGTTCCTTGAGGGGATCGTCGCATCCCCCGCCTTGGAATAGTCTATTAAAAATTTGTCCCTTTCAACACTTCCGGTCACCCTTCCGTCTAGTTCTATTATGCCGTCCTTGGTTAGTATGTGCTGGCCGTATACCTCGTTTATCCTAGTCTCGATCACCCAGGTATCCATGTAATAAAACGACATCTGGGCCTCGTAGCAGGACTGTATCGACGAGTCACATATCAGGTACGTGTAAGCGTCCCCCGACTTTAGGCCGTTTCCGATATCCCACCTGTCATGCTGTGCAAGCACCTCTTCGGCTGACAATGCAAATGCAGGTACAGTCGTTATGGCAAGTATTATGGGAATGGCCAGCGCGTTCATCTATTTCCCTCAAACTCTAGTTCGCGGCTAAGCAGGGTGCGTCCGACTTGACCGTCCTTGGTTGCCTCGCATACTGATATGATCCTCCTGCCGACGCACTCGTCTGCATCCATCAGGACCGTTATCCTGCCAGTCGATGTTGTAGTGGTGGTCTTTAGTATGTCGCCGTCCATCATCACGTGTGCCTTGTGCGACGGCATTGGTGCGCCATGCACGTCAAGCAGGGTCAGTGCCACCTCCATCATGGCGCCGGGCCTTGTCATGATTCTCATGGGTGGCCTCGGACTCTCTTGCGGTGCATCGGCGGCCGCTGTGACCATGGGACCCTCCGGCACGGCCAATACTGCAGAACCCCGCCCTGCCTTTGGAGTCATGGCCGTGTATCTTTTTCCGGTATAGAACCTAATTATGGCAAACAGCCTTGACTCGTAGGATGATACCGGAGGCCTGCGCATGGCAAAGACAAACACGATCAAGAGCGGCACTGCCGCATAAAGCATGCTTGACGTGTACATCATGGTAGCAAACATCAGCGGCAGTCCAACTCCGAATATCAGCGCGGCCTGATACCCCGTAATCATTCCTATTATGGGAAATGCAAATACGGACTGGGTAAGAAATGTCGTCCGCAGAATCCAAAGCATCCTTGATTCAGAGTATGGAATCTGGGACACTTTATGGGCCCTCCCAGAACATGAACGGAATCAGCAGGAGCGGTGACCATACAAACGGTAGCCATATTGAGTAGATCAGGTGCTTTTTTGCGGCTTTGATATTATCATCTCTCCATATTATGTAGCATATGATACCTGTTACCACCCAGAATAGCGAGTGGGCCAAGTACCATAATCTAGATGGCGTCTTGATGGCTTTCATGTGTATGGTGGCGTTGTTTGCTTTTAAGGGGTCAATGTATCATTCATGTTGATCTCTAGGGGCTCGTGGAACAAGATGGGGGGTTTAATGGTTTTTGCAGATTTTATTAGAACATCTATTTCATTATACCCCAAATGAAATCCCTGACATCATATGGCTAGATTGACCCAGAACCATCCGCGGATCATTGCCTTTGATGGTATGAGTCAGCATGCTAAAAATGATAAAAAATGAGACTAGCCGGGCCTTATCCTTGTATTGTATACGTCCGAAGTCAGGCTGTCCTGCCCAGAGGTGTATCCGAACTGTATGTTCAGCTTGTCAGATATTGCCACGGTATTTGAAATAGCATCCGGCCTAGAATTGCCCTCCTGTATCACCTTCAGCTTAAAGGCGACTGTCTGGCCGCCATTGAGGGACACCTGCTTGGTTCCATTGGATACCCCGATCACCTCGCCCCTCACGGTACTGCTTCCATTTGGCACCTTGACAAGCGAGGTCTCGTTGCCCTTGGAGATGACAATTATTTCGGCATCTACACTTTTTATCATAAAGTCGTTTCCGGTCGTAATCTCGCTGATGTACAGGTTGGTGATGGACGTGGAACCGACATTCTTTACGTTTCCTGATATTGTCAGCATGTCGCCGGAACGCAGCGCACTTAGGTTGCGCACCTCCACGTTGCTTGACGTGGAAAACAAGTCGGCCTGTGTCTGAAACAGGTAGAAGACACTACCGCCGATGGCCGCCGTGATTCCAATCCCTATCACTATTCCAAGCAGGCTTGATACTGCCAGCTTTTTACGTCTTGATGTATGCGTACTATTCATTGAAGATACAGCGTGGCACGGCATATAACCGAGTTACAGGTGCCTGCTTCGGGCTCGAATCACAAATTCGCAAAGCGCCATACGGTGACAGGATTTGCAGGTATCCTCTAGCCGGCGTATCTGAAATCTTATTTTGCCTAATCTTTTTCGAAATGCTAGTCAGGCGCATGTGATTTCCATGGAATCAAATCATGCGTCTAGTCCGACTTGCATGGAATCATAAATTTTTTGTACAGAACTTGTTATGGTCTTCTCGTCGGGGCCCCTGCTTGTCAGTGCAATGGGGCGTGAATCATGCACCTGCGTGTATGTATTAGAGTCGACGAATATCACGGATCTCATGACCTCGGCGTCTATTCGTATATTGTATCTGTCCTCAAGTCTTGGTATTGCGCGATATATATCCAGGGAATCTGTTATGTGCCCAGACATCATGACGTGCTCTATTTGAACCGGCGCGTAAGGATTTTCAAGGTTTGAGAGTATGCGCTTTGTGCAGTCAATGGCGCGCCGCACGGTGTTTGCCCCGGTACAGATTATTTTACCAGTCTTGTATACATGAATCGTTGCACTTCTTCCTAGGATACCCGGTATGGGAATCATGTACTTGACCCAGCGCCCGCCGTCCCTTAGCGCGGCGTCGTTCCGTAGTAGTGATTCGATGTCTATTGTGCGGCCCATATCTGCCGAGGCCAAGACGTTTTCAATTTCAAGCTCAAGCATGCTATACAATCTTGATCATGAATTTAATCGGGTTAGATTGTCTGGTATATCTAGGATATTTTTGTCATACGCGTGCATGTTTACCGATATGCCGTGCTGACATGACGTTTCAGGCTCGTTATATATTCAGGCTGATCTTGAAAGCATGCTAGAAAAACGCAAGGAGGAATCTGACGGTGTTGGCAAGTATCAGAACATGCTGGTCTCTGCTATGGTGGCCGGAATCATCGTGTTTTTGGCGCCCACGCTGGTAGTCGTTGTAACGGACGCGTGTGCAGGCAAGACCGGCCTTGAAGGCGAGGCTTGCCTGTGGGATGCCCCAGATCTTCTGCCGGATGCAGTATCTGACCGCGTTGAGGATTTAATCGGCCTGATGGTCTTCATCGTGAGAATAGTCATCGTCTTTAGTATCATACTGGCGGTGATTCTACTGCGCGTGGAAAAAAACCCGTACCACGTTTAGCCACCAAATTAATTTTTTCATATTTTGTACGATATACCTCAACGTGGCAGCTGGGCCGAGTCCGAAATAATCGCCTCGTTATATCCAATGAATCGTATCGCTGACATGCTTGACCGGGGAATGGTAATGCTTGTGATATCATGCGCCGGCCTAGTCGCCTGCTCTGAAAGACTTGATTCCGTATTCTGGATGCTTGGGTGCATCCCGTACTGTATCGGGTTATATCGTGATGTACAAAGTACCATCGCATTTGGCAGAAATAACGTAATGCGGCACGAAATTTCTCCATCGTTCAGGCATTTTAGCCGGTACGGGTTTTTTCGCGCCATCGTGGTACAAGTATCCATAGAATGCACCCTGATCTGCATGATACCGGTCCTGATGACCGGATGGTTTGACCCTTCGGTCTCTGGCGGCATATTATGCGCCTTTGGGCTGATACATATTGTCGGGTATCGTAATAATCGTCGGTTATTAACAAAGGCCGGTATATCCTGATAATGACAATACTTGGAATACCGGTGCGATGTCCAAAATGCGGCGGCAACCTCAAGGCAGTCTGCTACGATCCGTTTCTCAAGATACTCAAGCATCGTTGTTGGTGGATATGTGGTGGATGCGGCTTTGAGATGGATGTGGAAAAGTTCAAGGCCGAGCTGATGTCCGTATAATTCCCGAGTCCGACTCTGACATGCCGGGCATCTTCTTAATCATTAGCTAAATGTTCAAAACAATTTGAAAAGGGGATAGAATGATCCGACAGGTGATACTCGGATGCTTGGTGTATGCCCTATTCTGTGATGCACGAGTGCCAGATACTCGGGGGAAATTCGGCAGTTCTACATTGACGTCTGTATGGACGCGGACTCTATGTTTACCGTGGCGCGACTCTCCCCCCAGTCCTCCTCTATTATCTTTCCCGCCGGGGGCGTATACCTGTCAATCTCTCCTAGTATTCTTGTTATAACGTGGAACTCTACAAAGTCGCCTGCCTCGACTGGGATCTGTGCATTGCCTGAGAATACAAAGCTGGAATAGTCATAGTTGACGGTTCTAGTGACTAGTTTCTTGTTGAACCTGCCCCCGACATCCTTGCTTTTTGCATCCTTGCTTGCATCGGGGTCTGCGTTTATGCCCAGATTTATCGTCTTTTTTCGCTCGCCGTTTACATAGATGTTGACTGTTGCATCAAGCGGATCCAACAGGGCGGGAAGCGGGGGAGGGGGAGGATCCCTTATCATGTAGCTGTTCTTTATCCAGACGTTCCCATTTGCAGTCTGTGTGAACACGGCCTTCATCATGCCGTCTGCAGTGGCAATGGAATATGTATTCGTAGATGTAGTCGCGCCTGCCTCGCGTATGGGATCTTGGGATTTTGTAATCAGAGTCGTAGTGGACGGGCCGGCAAGCCGGATGCTTGTGCCGCCTAGTATGTCCTTGTATTCCAGTGATGTTTCCGTGCCGTTTATTGTCATGTCTATTCTTTTGTATTGTGGGATTATCGGTACGTACATGGACTCTCCCCTAGAATACGTGCCGTTCAGGTATGGTAACGCAAGTTTTTCATCTAGGTGTATAGAGTCTACTATGATGTCGCCGGCCAGGCTGATCTTTGCATATGCCGTTGTTATGTACAAGTCAGGACCCGTGGCGTTTTTTTGAATTGTGATATATTTGCTGTTATGGTGGTCAAATACAGCTGTCATGGTATCTGGCCTGAGATTATTATCGGTTATGATTGCGTCTTCGAACAGGTGAAACGTTACATCCCTGTTGCCTCCGATCTCCTCAGGCCCGAATATTATGGTGCCGTCATCCGGTACAAGCCCGTAATATATTGAGGAGCCGTTGCTTGAAACGACGTATGGGGTTCCTGATGGCAGCCCTGTAAACTCGGTCCTGTTGATGTGGCCCCTGTCGTATATCTTGCCCCGTATCTCGGCGGTGCCGTTTTCTAGTCCTGCATTTATTACAAGCGGCCTTTCCTGCTCAAACTTGACTGGCTGAAAAATTGATGTCCCAAGCGATCGTCCGTCATGCTCCATGTCGGGGTACCAGATGGGTGTGGACATGCCGATACTGCTAGGGTGTCCAAACGCCTTGTCCTGGGTTATGGTTCTGTTTTGGGGCCCTCCGAACACGTCGACGGAATAATGGAGCAGGTCGGCTATTCTGTCATCATATGCAAACGTGTATGACAGGTTTAGTGTAAACTGGCACCCCTGGCCGACGTTGTTGATGTCCCCCCTGATATCTGTTGCATGCAGGTAGCGCACCTCGCTTCCATTAACCCTGTTGAGATGTCTGATGTCATGGCTGGCAGGCCAATCGACTCGGGAATTGGGGTGTACACCGTTGTCGTTTTTGGTGCCGGGAGGCGAACAATCGATGAGCAGGGCGTGCGGTATGTCATGGCTGGGAATTGGTATCTTGGTGCGTGTCGCGGGGCCGTATCCTGTAATTATAGCGGCGCCCTCGTACATGTGGTACTTGTCTGCATCCCCGTCGCCTATGATTCCGAACCTGTTGGGCACGGTTTTACCTCCACCCGCCTCGTACCACCACCAGTCGCCTATGAATGAATATGGGGATACCGGCTTTGCAGGCAGGGAGTCATAGTCTGCAAGACCGTTTACAGTAAACCAGTCCTCTTCATTCATTTTGTACGTCTCGATGTGTGTGTACCGACTGTCGGCGGACAGCTCAAATCTGGAGAACTTGTCTGCGCCCGGATGGCTCAACTGTACTAGGACCGTCCCGTCCCCGCTGAACCTCAGGCCGTCCCTGATATCCTGTATGGTTGCCCCCATTTCATTGAATAATACCTTGTATGCCAGCCTCTCTCCGCGGTCTATTATGTGCCATTTTTCTTCTGTATTGGGACGGTATTCCACCTTGTATCCGAATGCCCCGTCTAGCTTTACTGATGCCGTGTCGAGGCTTGTCAGGGCGGCATAACTGTAGCCGTCATCTAGCTCAAGATACGGCACGGCAGATATCATCTTGACGTTTTTTCCGTGGCCGTATATCACGGTGCCGCTTGGATCAAGCTCGACTATTCTGGCACTAGTCGGCATTGCAGACAGAACAGCCCTCAGGCTCTCATCACTGGTTCCGCCGCCGCTCCCGTCATCACCTGCATCATTCATGCCGACCTCGCGCACGACAAATGTATTGCCAAGCTCTGTAATGATTATGATTTCGTAGGCAAAAGCCGGCACGGATGCAGCTGCAAGTAGAGCCGCTAGTGACAACAGGTACACCGGCCGCATTGCCTTTAATGAAGGATATTGGGTACTAGGAGTGTTGCATAGGGATGCCGAACCCCGTTTGAGATCGAATTGATGAATTATGATGTAAAACTCATCTAGACTAGATATACAATCAACGGCAAGCTGAAATGACTCCATGTAATCCTAGAAGGATTTCCATGCTTTGGCAGCATCACTGATTTTGTTGTATATTACAATAAGGAAACCACTTGTACCTGATCTTTGAGTATAGATTATACCTAGAAAAACGATCCAGTGTGGATGGGGAGGAGTACAGTTAAGCGAAATTATTTTCATATGATATGATCGCAACCAATCAGGGAGTTTAGCGCTAGTAGCGCAGAGATAAATCCCC
>CAZDQM010000067.1:0-6617 GCA_964507825.1 uncultured Nitrosopumilaceae archaeon
GAGAACGCCATCAGGGGCGTCTGGCGGTTACGAATGTCAAGGGAGAAGTACAACCTTCTCTCGTTATAGTATTTGACGTACGCAGACAGGCTCTCGTAGTGGAATATCTCATCTTCGATGCTCTTGTGAAATCGTTCCAGATTATCGTTGGTCTGCGGGTGGTACGGCCTAGAGTTTATCAGCTCAATTCCCATGTCCAGAAGCTCTACCTCAAAGGCAGTGGGCCGCCAGGATTTTATGGGCGTCCTGCGGCCCCTTCTGCCTACAAAGCACGAGCCATTGTCAGACAGTATGGTTGCAGGCGTGCCGAATCGCTTTACTGCCTCCCCAAGTACTGTCACGGCGTTCTCAGAGGTGGCCTCGGTGAAGACTCGCGCTGCTACCACGCATCGGGAGGCGTCATCAAGGTACGTAACTAGTTCAAGGCCCCGAAACCTCGAATCCTTCATTTCATGCCAGTCGACGTGCCACATGGCGTTTGAGTATTTGCGTTCGAACCTCACCTACTTCTGGCGCCTTGACTTGGCCTCCGAGTGGATGACTAGATCATTTTCCTTCATGATGCGGTATACGCGTCTATATCTTATATTGTGGTTTTCCTGCAGGTGTGCGGTCAGTCGTACTACTCCGACTGGTTCTTTTGCACGATCATCTAGCACAGCCTGTGTCTCCTCTAGTGTGGGCAGGACCTGCCTACGACTAGGGTCACGTTGTGCATGATATGTGCCGGTACACCGAAACTCTGCCCATAGCTGCTAGATGCGCCTCCTAGTCACACCGAGCTCCGATGCAATCTCTGCCGTGGATCTTGCCTTATGGCACTGGGATACTACGCACCTGATCTGCTTTTCGGCAAGCCTGACTTGTCTTTTTTGCTGATCGGTACAGCCTAAAGTAATCCTTTACTATCTTCCTAAAGATGCGGCGAAATGATTTCAGTACAACAGACAATCCTAAGACAAACGCCAAAGGTATTTATCACATGATGGCATATACTAGCTGATGCGAAGCGAGTCGCATCGCTAAGGGCGCAATGGTGGCGGGTATGCGATCTTGCATCCATTTACAATTTGGGAAGTACTGTCATCCCATATCCTGTAATTACTCCATCGTGACGTTTTTGTGCCTTCTGAAGGATGATATCGTAATAGTTCTCAAAACTAGGGGTTTTGTTCATGTACCTTGTCGTGCCATAGGCTATTGCGTCTGCAATCTGCAAACCGTTACTTTCAGTTGACGACAAAAAGAGTGGTGGTTCCACCAGATTCCGGATGAAAGTCCAATAACTCCCGACTTTTCTAAGATTGTTTATGATAGTTAGAATCCTATCATCTTTGGCATTCAGGGCGTTTGGTTTGTTTGAGGTTTTGTCAATCCTGATCAGCCCCCTACTATTGTTTTTCTGTAGGTACTTGTCAAACCGCTCAATCAAGAAAGTGTAGGCGCTTTGCTGCACATCATATCTGCGATAATTGGAATCGAACCATCGCCCCTTGTCAATAACAATGACGATCACGCTGAAATTCATATCAAGAAACGATTCATATAGGCCGCTCAGTGTTTTTTGAACTTCGCTGGGCGTGATCCCCATAAATGCCCGCTTTCCTTTGTATATGTCATGAACATGAATTTCTTGTCCTTGGAACCTTTTTGGTAGCATCAAGCGGGCTTGGTCCATGCTGATCTCCACAGCACCCAATGATGCTCATGTACAACTACTCCCGAAACGACAAAATACCGACTCTTCTCCGCTCGTTGTTCGGTTCACGATTCGTCTACATACATGAAATACATCATTAGAAGTTTGGGTGAGAAATATTTAGCCTTGTATATGGCAACACTCATAAATTTATGTACGATTTATTTCTGTACACGCCGCTAAACTTGTCATCAATCCTATAAATTTCATCATGAATAGCACAAGTTGTACATAACATCTAATTTTTGCAACACTCATCAATTAAAACATGCGGCACAATATCGCGGCATGTTTTGTATGCCGCGCCAATAAAAGTGTCAAAAGTTTATTCATTGTTATACATGTCATGCAAAGTGTCGATCTTTTGAAACAGCCTGAAAAGTCAGGTGTAGTTGCACGCAGACTTGGCATGCTGATATCATTCATAAATGAGGGAATATGCATAACCGCACAAATATTTGTGATATCGTTATATTATGGCATTACATAATGGCAGGTCACGTAAACATAGATGATTATCGTATCATGCCAGACAGAAAACGATTGATCGTGAAGTGGACCCCACAAAATGTTACTATTTTCGGCATGATTTTACATGCGGTTTAGTGGGTCATTCATTTGTAATATGCCCTAGTTCGGCAAATTCTGCCGGAGTTATATAATGGGGTGTATTCTCCTAGTGTTGTAATCTGCAAAGGCCTCGACAATTATTTTGTCTGCCTCTTGATAGTTGACAAACTCATGTGGCCAGATGTACTCCTTTTTGAGGGTCTTGTGGAACGACTCGACGTGCCCGTTTTACTCTTCTAGATGAACTCATGCTTGCTTATGCCCAAGGCTTGGACTGCGCGCCTAAAGTCGTGACTGGTGTACTGGTTGCCATTGTCAATGCGTAGCCGTAGTTTGGAACAGTCCGGTTTTTCCGTGGCTACTGCGTTTGTGATCGAGTCGATTGCCACGCCCCTCGTGGCATGAACGTCAAACGCGTACGCTATTCATTTGCGCGTAAAGCAGTCTATCACGTTGAAGCATTTGTCGATGCCGCACCAGATGTACGTGATGTCAGTCTCCCACAGCCGGTTAGGGGCCTCGAGCTTGAAGAGCCTATGTCCTGTTCGTATGATGTCATTTTTCCTCTTTTGTGGCTGAATGTAGCCTAATTTGCGGTATATTCATTGCACCTGCTTGCGGTTTGTTGGAGTCCCAGTCTCCCGCGCTATCTGGGCGGCTATGCGTCGTGTGCCGTACGTGGGGCGCTTGGCCGCAATGCACCTGACAGTTCGGATGGCGCCTGCATCTATTGGGAATGTTCCTTGGATGCGCGGTGTAATACCATGTCTGTTTGGATATGCCGCAGTATTCAAGCGCCCGATTAAGGCTCATGTATTTTGTTACCTTGATGATCGCTTCCCTCCTCATCTTTTTGCCTCCTGCAAAGTTTTTTTTAAAACGTCGTTGGCTATGATAATTTCTGCGATTATGCGCTTGAGGTGTTCAATCTCCCGGCCGTGACTCTTGTCAACGTCTCCGTGGATGGCAAGGGCCTGCTTGCCGCCCTGCAGAAACCTATCCTTCCAGTCCTGAAAGGTCGCAGGAGAGATATTATACTTACGGCACAACTCGGCGGCAGATATGCGAGTGGTAAAAAACTCCACCACCATGTCAGCCTTGTCTTGTGAACTATATCTCTTACTCATGCCCCTAATATCGCCTCCTGCGCCCTTAAGCATTCGGTTTTGATCGGTCTCATTCTAGCGGGGTCCCCATCAGTACGACCTGACCTTGTACTAAGAAACGCCGCAAACGTAAAAATACAATAGATGCTATCAGTCATGTTGCCGTAATGAGTCATTTTGATTCTAGTGGTACTATTCTCATATCTTCATGGTAAACTGATAAAATTCTCACGAGTCTGCTCTATAACGAATTTTGTGATGCGCATAAATTTACGAGCGTTGCTATACAGCGCACCTTATAAGACTCTGAATTGAAAAAATCACCATGGATAGGATAATCCTTGTTGCAGGACTAGTGGGCATACTAGTCGTATCCTTTGCCGTGGGAATCGCCCTTGTTGAGAACCAGGCATCTGCACAGACGACAAACCTGTTTTCTCGAGAAAAGGTGATATCGGTCACCGGCGTTGCAACTACATCTGTCGAGCCGGATCTCTTGATTGCCACGTTTGGTGTTCAGACGCAGGAAAAGACCGCAAAAGATGCACTAGCTGCAAACTCTGAATCGATGAATGCCGTGGTGAATGCGATAACATCTCTGGGTATATCAGAGGACAATCTTAGCACGGCGCAGTTTGACATCTATCCTGTTTATGATTCGGCAAATTATGATGGGGTATATAGGCAAGAGTTGACGGGTTACCGGGTGGTCAATACGCTTACTGTGGAGATCGATCGACTTGACCTTGCCGCTGACATTATTGATGCCGCAGTGGATGCGGGGGCAAATCGTGTCGATGATGTCCGCTTTACTCTGGATCCTCAAACCTACCTTGAAATCAAAAATGATCTTGTTGAACTAGCAGTAATGGATGCAAGGGCAAGGGCCCAAGTCGCACTAGAGCCGCTTGATCATGAGATTACTGGTGTCAAGGCAGTATCACTATCTGAATCCGGCTATTCTCCTGACGTGCATGCATACATGTTCGAAGAGGCCTCCATGGGGTTTGCTCGCTCCGCGTCCGCCCCGATATTCTCATCGGATCATGACGTCCAAACCGTCGTAAACGTCGTATTCCTGATCGGACGCAGCTAGCAGTTGTTGCATATCCTGCCCGTATATGGTAAAAATAAACGTGACAGAACAAGAAATTTAAGAAATCAGAATCATGATTCCTTATGGAACGGTACATGCTTCATCTTGAAAACCAGCAGTATATTCCACGCAACTCTAGGGCCCTAGTTCACAGGGCGCGAAGCCTGTGTGATGGAATTGCCGCGTCAATCCGGGTGTGCAGGGTGGCCAGCAAGTTCGTAGAGCTAGACGTCTCGGTAGGGCAGGAGGATTTTGACGCCGTTGTAAACCGGCTAGAGCCGATTGGTAAACTAGATAACGTCCGGCACGTGGTAGAAGAGCATGTCGCTAAGGATGATGGCATCAGGGACGGAATATACTATTACAATAACGAGCGATTTTGGGAGGCGCACGAGGCATGGGAAGGGGTGTGGAAGCAGTGCAAGGGTTCCGAAAAGTTTCTGATGCAGGGCCTGATCCTGCTTGCAGTCGCGTTTGCCCACTGCCAGAAAGATGACGATCTGATAGGGCTGAACATGCTTTCACGCGCGGAGGAGAAGATCGGGGATTATTCTGGCGCTTATCACGGAATAGACATTGATCGAATCAAGGACAAGATTACAACGATGAAAAAGAACCGCCAGCTGATCAGGTTTGAGGTCTGATCAGACTAGTCGCGGTCTGCAGAACTTGCGCGCCTTCTAGCAGGCCTATACTTCCCCTCTTGGCCTCTGACTCGGTGACCCTAGATGTCTCGTCATTTTTGACCATGTCTCCTGAAACTAGGACGGGAACAGGGTCGTCACTGTGTCCCTTGTTGATGCATGGAGTGGAGTGATCTGCTGATATTATTATCGCGACCTTGCTGGTATCTATATTGTCGACTAGGGTCTTGAAGAATCTTCTGTCAATCTCTTCAATGTTTTTCTTTTTGCCTACTGCATCACCGTCGTGTCCGAACTCGTCGGGGCCCTTTAGGTGCACATAGATGGCGTTCTGGGTCTCCATTGCCTTGGCGGCTACTCTTGCCTTCTCCTCGTAATCTGCTAGTCCACCTGCCTCAAAGGCCCTCATTTTGAGGACACGTGATATGCCAAGCTCCACTGGCATGTCGACTATACATGAAAAATTCATCGAGTATTTTTCATTGATTGGAACAACGTCTGGATACCTGTTTCCAGCGTCCCTTAACAGGATGCAGCCGAGTCTCTTTTTTGACGCCTCGTCTCGCCTCTTGTTAACCGGACTCTCTCTCATGATCCTCATCGACATCTCGTTGAACTCGTTGACTATGGATGCAGTCAGCCTCGATCCCTCCTCTTCTTCTAGCGGGAGGCACCTTTCGACCCTGAGATAGTCGCCTACCGCCTTTGCAATTCCCATTCCTCCGATGTTGCTGTATGCGGGATCCGTATTGGTGATCTTTGATGACAGTTTACTACCATCGGTTCTGATTCTGACTGTGACTCTGTGTCCGATTGTGGGGGCAACTACTACCGATGTATCTGGATGTGAAAATCTGATCTTGTCCTCTATTTCCCTGGCGATCTCGTCGGCATCCTGCCTCTCAATATGTCTGCCGGCCCTCCTGTCTATTATGATACCATGATCATCTAGCGTTGCATAATTGCCGCGCAAG
This sequence comes from uncultured Nitrosopumilaceae archaeon, assembly GCA_964507825.1. Lineage (GTDB taxonomy): Archaea > Thermoproteota > Nitrososphaeria > Nitrososphaerales > Nitrosopumilaceae > JAWVZS01. The sequence continues at coordinate 6,090 of CAZDQM010000067.1, forward strand.
GCAAGATCCCCGTCTCTAAAGTCGACGCCTACCCCGATTGCCTCGATCACGCCCCTGCCAACATAGTCTGCATGTGCAAATTTGTATCCGAGCATGTTAAAGACCGCTATATCTGACTCGGGGGCGATCCCCTTGCCTACGGAGATCACCTCGCCTTGGGCGCCGTTTCTTGCTAGGGCGTCCATTGTTGGAGTATGTGCCGCCTCGAGGGGTGTCATGCCCTTTAGATCCGGATGCGGCAGATCACCTACCCCGTCTAGCAGGACATATATCACATGAATGTCGGAATTGGCTGAAATTTTAATCTCCACCACTAATTCGTGTCAGGTGTTTTAAAGTTTCATTTACGCGGTCGTACACACTCAGGTTGATTCGGGATTTATACCTGAATGTGTTCTGAGTCAGGTATAATGCACTAGTAGACCTGACCTTGTACTCGCGTTACGCGTAAACTCATTAATGCAGGCATCATATGAAGACTGTTAAAATGAAGATTTTATTTATCTCCTCAAGGTATGGTGGCGGCAT
>CAZDQM010000068.1:0-1902 GCA_964507825.1 uncultured Nitrosopumilaceae archaeon
TACCCATTCCATGTATGCCAGACGTGGGCAGTATGCATACTGTGTAAGCATGCGCACGGGTATGTTACCTGTGACTTTATTATCTGCATTACTCACAAACGTGACTAGTCATGATACAGTTAAAATTCATTCGCATGCACCCATCCTTGCTTTTTTGTTATAGATTATCTGAACGGCTTGGATGGGCAGGGTTTCGTGTATATCTCAAAGATATCCCTGTCACACTGCCTGCAGAACTATGTATCCCCTAATCCAGTTTGTAATTTGGCCCACTATTTGACACCTTTACAGTTATTACTCCTGCAAACTTGGCCAAGGCCCTCTGTTTTGTATCCTTGATGACTATCATCCCTATGATTGCATCAAAGGGCATCAGGTACGCCTTGCCAAAATTGCTGATTAATAGACTCTTTATCGTCGGCCTGGCCCCATCCTTGTCGCTCACCATCAGCCTGAACACCCTCTTGCCTATGGTATATCCGGTAAAGTATTCTAGTATTACAAAGTATGCAAAAAACACGGAACTTACAATCGGCCAGTTGACCAATGCATCCTCTTCGGCACCCAAGACCTGCTCGGATTCCGGCCCGGCAAGCAAGACGCCTACGGCAAGTCCAACGATGATTACATCGATCACATACGCCAAAAAACGCTCGCCCCACCTGCCTATTCGCATGTTACCCGTACCGGAACCCCTGCCATACATAATGTAATGCCGCCCATTGCATATTTATTCATACAACTATACACAAATTGACTCTTGCCGTAATGTGCTATAATCATACCTTCTATACAATACACATATCGACAGGTTTTTCTAGAGTATTAGAAAAGGAATATCATGAAGATACTTTGGGATAGTAATACGTGCACCCACTCAGGAGAATGTGTAAAAAACCTCCCATCCGTGTTTACGGTCCAAGATGGCAAGTTCGTCATAATCCAAGACGGCGCCCCCGAGGAGCAGATTAGAAAGACGGTTGAGGGGTGCCCATCTGGCGCGCTACGAATAGAATAGTACACCTGAGGCAATTCCTATATCATTTATTTCCGACATTTTATAATGCGCATGTGGCATATTTTTGTGGCACCGGCACTATGACTCCTATTTCCGTGCGCAACGCCTTTTAATCCGTAACAGGAAATCAAAGTCGGCAGTTGTAGTATAGTTGGTAGAATACTGGCTTCCCAAGCCTGTGACCCGGGTTCAAATCCCGGCAACTGCATATGCTTATTCGTGTATTCTAACTGGCTCTCTAACTTGCATCTGCAATATTACCTACAGGATAATCATGTCCGTTTTTATCGTGTTTAATCTTTCATGTGTGCACAAAATCACCCCTTTATATCGAAATATACTGGTATCAAAAATAATATCACTAGTTCGTGGCATCACATACTAGAGTCATATCGGTTTTTGGCCGCCTATTTTTTTGTCGGCCGGATTCCTAAATCATACCTTTTATGAGTCAGAATAATGGTTACAAGATACAGCACACGTGATTCGATACGGATAATCTTAATACCGCGCATGTGAATACTAGACATGGCCGGCTCGTCGGACTCGCAGATACTAGATTACTTTGAACGCATAATGAAGGACTTTGTAATTGAGCGCCTCTCCAAGACGGACGGGTGGGTGGAAAAATGCATCCCGCCTGAAATTCGTGAACACATGACCCAGCGGCACGACAAGGCAAAAAAGATCGACGACTTGCTGAACAAACCGCAGTACGACGTTATCCAGTACATCAACTTTGACGCCTATGAAAGGATAATATCTCGAAAGGACAATTGGAGGGAGTACTTTGAGGATATATTCTTGGACCGGATGATATTCTCATACAAGATGCAGATATTACTGTCACTTCGAAACGACATAAGGCACGGAAGGCAGCTCAA
>CAZDQM010000069.1:0-3940 GCA_964507825.1 uncultured Nitrosopumilaceae archaeon
GTTTCACAACACCATTCCGCAGTCCAAGCGCTTTGTCAACATGTTCCGCAGGGTTGTGGATCACGTAAACGAGCGCGGCGATGATTCCGAGGCAGCGGACATCACTGTGGATGTCAAGCACGTGGACGGCAAGGACAGGGCCCGGGACCGGGCCGAGATGCTGGACTGGCTCAAAGGGGGGGGGGGGCAACAACGTTCACGTGCTGTCCAACGTACGCTGCCTGTCAGAGGGCGTCGACGTGCCGACGCTCAATGGTGTCGTGTTCTACGAGCCCCGCCAGTCAGTGATCGACATCGTGCAGGCAGTAGGCCGGGTGATGCGCAAAAAGACCGACGGCCGTAACATGGGGTACGTCATCGTGCCCATCGTGGTGTCCCGGGACGAGGCCATGCAGACCACACTTGACAGGTCCGGCGGCAACAAGTTAATCGTACAGATCATAAACGCGCTGAGGGCCCATGACGACCGCATAGACCGGTTCCTGAACCAAGTGTCACTGGCTCCTCCAGCACCATCCGGCGGCACCGAACCGCGACCAGCTATTGACATACCAATCCCGCCGCAGCTCAAGAGGATATTCGACAGCCTGCCACCCAAGCTGCTTGACACGGGCTTCTACTGGGAGGAGTATGGGCAGAAGCTGGGGGAAAAGGCCAAGGTAGTCGCACTGCAGGCAGCCAACCGCAGCGACAGAAAGCACAAGCAGGTGATCGACGAGCTTCATGACAACCTGAAGGTGGTCGTCGGCGACACCATCACTAGAAAGGATGCAATCGACGCGGTCGCGCAGCACATAGTACTACAACCCGTGTTTCACGAACTGTTCGGCGAATCCACCAACCCCGTCGCAGTGGCGTTTGACAACATAGTCGGCAGGCTGGACTTTCACACGGAACTGGAGGGACTGGCCGAATGGCACGAACTGATGAAGTACCACATCAAGGGAATCGACAACCCGCAGGCAAAGCAGACGCTGATTGCCAAGATTTATGGGAGCTTCTTCGAGACGTTTGACAGGGACCTGGCCAAGACCATCGTGTACACGCCCGTCGAACTCGTTGACTTTATAATCAATTCCGTGCAGCATGTCCTGCGGACGGAGTTCGGCATCGGCTTTGGAGAGCGCGGTGTGCGCGTCATCGATCCTTTCTGCGGGACAGGCATCTTCATCGCGCGGCTGATGGAGTCAGGACACATGGAGGGACACGACCTGAGCCAGTCATACAGACACAACATGGAGCTCAGCGAGCTCCAACTGCTCGCTTACTATACGGCCTGCACCAACCTAGAGACCACGTATGCCAGAATGACCGGGAAGAGCACTCCCTTCAGGAACGGCTGTCTTGCGGACACGTTTACCATCCAGCCAAACTACAGGCGATTGAAGGCAGAGCGCAGGGCGCATGTACAGATGACGTTTTCAGACCCGAACTTTGAGCGCGTAAACAGGGTGCGCGACAGGCAGCGGGGCGCACACATACACGTCATCATGACTAACCCGCCGTGGTCTGCAGGAAGGAAGACCGCGGGCGAAGGCAGGCAGAACACGGAGCACCCCGAGATAGCGGCACGCATCAAACAGACGTACATCGAGAGAGCCCCAAAGGGAAACGTACGCCAGATGTACAACGAATACATCATGGCCATACGTTGGGCATCAGACCGCATCGGTGAATCCGGCGTCATCGGATTTGTTATGCCGTCCGCGTGGCTCACAGGTAACGCCGAGGCAGGCATACGTGCCTGTCTGGAAGAAGAGTTTACAGACGTGTGGTGTTTTGATCTGCTTGGCAAAAAGGGAATGCAAAAACACGGACGGAATATTTTTGAATACTCTGGCACCAGTAGTGGCGGAACGACAGAAGGTGTATGTGTGTTAATACTTGTTAAAAACCCATCAAAACAAAAACACCATATTCACCATGCAGCATTATCTGAAAATGAATACACTGGTGAACATAAAAGAAACAAAGTCAAAGATTTAGAATCCATAAAGAATATGGAATTCAAGATTATCAGGCCCGACAAACACCATGACTGGATCAAGCCGCGCGGGAAGAAGACTGAGGAGTGGAACGGTCTTGTACCTATTGGTAATAAAAAATCCAAGAAGGGCGATGGTGAATCTGTATTCAGAATGTTCTCACTAGGAATCGCCACACATAGAGATGCGTGGGTGTACAACTCTTCTACAGACAATTTACAAAAACATATGAAGACATACATCGTTAATTGTAATTCCCAAGATCTTGACAATCCCGCATCCGAACGAACGTTGGGGAAGGAAGTTTATAGTGAACTTAAAAAACTGCAAAAGGCTGGCAAAAAACCAAGACTGGACAAGTCTAAGATCAGAACCGCTCTATTCCGTCCATTTTTTAAGCAGTTTCTGTACTTTGATCCGGCGTTCGTGACTGCAAAGTACCGCATACCCTCGTTCTTCCCAAGCCCGGATACCAGAAACCCGACAATAGTTGTGCCTGATAAAATCAAGGGGGATTTTTCCACCATAATGAGTGATAGAACTCCCGATCTTGAAGTGATACATCATGGGCAAGCACTTCCGTCGAAACGGCCGCACACACACACAAGTACGCAATCCCTGTATAGTAGTACCGGACAAGATCAAGGGCGAGTTCTCGGTGTTCATCACAGACATGATACCGGACCTGCATATCCTAGAAGCAAACCAAGTGTTTCCACTGAAGATGATGACATGATGCAAGACAACATCACAGACTGGGCTCTGGGACTGTACCGGACAACCTACAAAGACAAGTCCATAACAAAGGAGGACATCTTCTACTATACGTACGGCGTCCTGCACTCCCCGAGGTTCCGCTCCAAGTACCAGGCGTTCCTAGTCCGCGGCATACCGAACATCCCAATGGCCCCAGACTTCCGAGCTTTTGAGCGAGCCGGACGCGCGTTAGCCGATCTGCATCTGAATTTTGAGACCTGCCCGAGGCATGATCTGGGCAAGCCAGTCACTCCCATACCGGATGCTCCGCGCAAGGTTGCCTTTGGACGCAAGGAGCGCAAGGGTCCGGGGCCGAAAACAATGGACGACATGTCTTGTTTGAAGCTCGATGGCATCGTCGTATATGACAGCCTGCCGAACATTACATACAAGGTGAATGGACATACGCCGGTCGGGTGGTTCGTCAACCGGTACGGATACTCTGTGGACAAGAGGGGCAAGTCGGGCAACACAAACTATCCGCTTGAGGGTAAAACCGGCGAAGATGTCCGCGCAATCATAGAGCGGCTCGTGCATGTCGGTGTGGAGTCGGACCGCGTTATATCCCAACTGCCAGAAAAGTTCGAGGGCATGGAGCCTGTTGCGTCAGATGGGCCGCCGTCTCAGATACACGGCACGCAGACGCGGCTCGGTTAACAGCCACATGACGGACTCCATGCTCTAATCAAGGTCGGTTCTACTGTGTCATGGATGCCACTTGACGAGAAGGCGTTGGTGCCGTTGAAGTGATCCGACTGCTCAGGTTCCGCCCAAATTGTGGGCTACTATCGCCCTGTACGTGAGCCTCGAATCCGCCATATTCGCGGCCATTATAGCGACGCTTGTAAGTTTATGTACATCACAAAATCTGTGATGTGACAAACTCGTGAAAATTTCACGTGTTGCCATGAAGATATTGAGGAAATATGGAGAAAGTTGTTTAGTTAGAATCAAGATAACTAGTCATGATACGTAATTACATGTCTGTATATAGCGACGCTTGTAAATTCATGTACATTAATTCCTGTACACATGGCTGAACATGTCATCAAGATTATAACATGTCATCAAGATTATAACATGTCATAAACAGCACAAGCTGCATCTAATTTTGTAATGTCATCGTCAATCATACTATAACTGCAACATATGTCATATACCGCGCGGCATGCTTCGCATGCCATACAAATAGGAAAAGT
>CAZDQM010000070.1:0-11914 GCA_964507825.1 uncultured Nitrosopumilaceae archaeon
CAGAGTTTCGACATGAAGCGTTCAGGTAAAAGAATACTTTTTGGTTGCAATCCCTCAAAGCATTTTCAGGTAAACGAGCTTGCAGGTGCCCTATCAAAAATGGGAAACGAATGCAAGGTGGTTATCGGTACCGACATATACAATAGATTTCCAAGTTACAAAATATCAGCATACCTGCAAACTACAAAGCGTGTAAACCAGCTTTTTGACGAATTTAAGCCAGATGTGGTCTATGTCGATGGTCATGGAAATTTTGCCCGGGCCGTACTTGATGCCGGACTGCCTATGCTGTCACACCTGCGTGGCGACTATTGGACAGAGATACAACAGTATGCCAATTCCATAAGGTACGATCCAATCAAGAGGATCAGATGGTACAGAAACATCAAGATCAAAAGAAGGTGTTTTGATGATACAACGATGATTCTTCCCATATGCAATTACCTCAAAGATATAGTCAAGCGCAGGTATCCTGAAAAAAAAATAGCCACACTATACCATGCAGTTAATCCCGACATATGGGAACCAGATGCTTCAAGGCGCGCCCGGCTTTCCCCCCAGGATACTGCCACAAAACACCAATCAGGCATGCGAGGAATCAAATTATCCCATCCGTGCGTAGGGTTGTTACAAGGTGCAGCCATTTGGAACAAGACACGCGAGATGTTTGTATTATCAAAGGTCATAAAGGCATTACCAGAGGTCACGTTTTACTGGGCAGGTGATGGTGAATACAGGGACAAAATACTCAATGATCTCTCAAAATATGACAATTTTAAGTGGATTGGCGCGCTAGATTATCCCCATGCAGTAGCAGAGTATCTTGCAGAAATCGATGTGTATGCGCTAATAACCGGACTCGACATGTCACCTGCATCACTACTAGAGGCGCAGCTGATGAAGCGGCCAGCCATAGCGACAAGAGTCGGCGGCGTACCTGAGATCATGCAGGATGGAATAACCGGAGTCTTGGTAGAGCCGCAGAATCCGGACCAGATTATAAAAAACATACGGGAATTGCTAAACGATGAAAAGAAATCAAAAAGAATGGGCGAGGCGGGCCGCAAGTTTGTATCCGAAACCTTTAATCTGAAAAAGAGTGCCGCTTATTTTGCAGATATTGTAGATTCGGTAATAAAATAAACCGGACAAGATGACAAATTGAGTGCATAAATGTTAAAGTTATCATGCCACGAACTGGTGTTTTTTCTTTGACATTCTAGTGTTTTAATGCATGGTGCGAAAAGACACATGCCCGTTACTGTACAGTCTAGACATACATGAATTAGAGTCGTTATCGCAATGATCATTGTTGGCACATTATGAAGATTAGTGTCAGATTATAAGATCCGTGCATGGCAACCTAGAGGGAGTCTTTCCAGTCTAAAAATGTCCAATACACGCACGGATTTTAGTTTTTATCAAGAGGAAGATTTTTCCAGTGGTGCCGATCCGTCCGGACTCTGCATCACAGGTATCCGTGCCTTTTTGCAACCGTTAATTAAGCGGGCTCCCCTTGCACAGAACCTTGCCGGTCACACGGCTCTGAAAGTTCGTGCAGACAAAGCACTTGATAAAGTGCGTATCCTCCTTTAGGACGGGACATTTCACATACTCTTGCTTCATTCTTTTGAGCATCTTCGGACTGACACCCTTTAGCTTGAGCTTGCCCTTGTCATCCATCATTCCAGACGCTCTTAACTCCTCCTTGGTCTCATCAGGAATCTTTTGGCGCTTTTCGGTCTGCATGACCTCGACTTCGTACTTGTGTTCTAATTCTTCGGACATGTATCATGGCATTTTGTTGTCTGATTTATTGCTAGCGGTTGGAAACAGATGCCGATCCAGACCATGTCCCAGAATCCGGCAATAACAATTTATAGACTTCCTTCATGCCTTAATGAGAAATGGGGGTTTTAGAGGGAATAGTCATTGCGGCCATAGTTCTCACAGGTGCTTATGTGGGGTATCATGCATGGCAGGAATCCCTTGATACGCCAAGTGAGGCGCACTCAATCGACATGCATGCACACGCCAGCCTGCAACATGCAATGAATTTCCATGAATTCATACCAGTCAAAACCATCTGATTGCGGCGATCATAGTAACCGTTAACGTCGTGCATAGATGTTTTGCGCTATTTTTTGATCCTATCTTGAACTTGGACCTAAAAATTATCATGATCTTGACAGTTACACGGTAAGCACGTCGCGACGCTTGAGCTCCGCCTTCACCAAATCTAGAGTTGAGCAGGCTTTAGACTCTGCCGCAATTGCGTCCTCATCGGTGGGCTCTAAAAACTCTTCAGATTATCGTGTATCAACTGCCCATTCAATTATACATATCCTTGCGCGTATCCCGCACAATCCAACCTCCAGGGAGCAGATCACGTAAAATATGCAAGTCATGAGTGAATGAAAAACGAATATTTTCTGATACCAGAGCTGCTTTTAGTGCCTTTTCTGCAGCTTGTTGACAGAGCCAGCACGCATGTCGGCGCAGTCAGCGTTCCACTTGTCAAATGCAGCGCTACATCAAGGTCGCCTCTAGTAAAGCGCAGCCAGTGAAGCGACTCTTGGATAACATTGTTGTTGTTCATATAGAATCCTCCCCTCCCTAAACACCTCATGGATTACGTTTCCTACTATGAATCTCCGTCTATCTATATCTCATCCAGGGTAGTTACGACTATATCCTTGCTAATTGGAATGTCCACCAGTACCCGTCGTATTGCAATTGCGGCCTAGCGTTTGTCTTGAACCTCATTCATCACTACCAACAGGTCCACGTCACTTGATTCGTTGGTGTCGCCACGTGCTTGGGATCCGAAGAGTATGATACCAGTTGGATGAAATTGATCAACTATACGATCCACCATGGCAGAAAGGATCTTAGCGCTCATCATACTGTTTCATTCCCACATGCAAATATGCCTGTCGTTATACAATATTTCTTGCCAGCCCTAGAGAGGTTTTCGGCCCAGCTCTGTACTAGCGCGTCATAATCTTGAGATTCTTGGGAATGTTTTGGAAGTGGACTCCACAAAATGTTACTGTTTTTTACATATGGTTCGTCGGGTCATTCATTTGTAGCAAGTGTTAACCTGTTCCGCACTGCCTAGACATATAGCAACGCCCGTACATATCACAAAATCGGTTATGTTGTGATGATTTCATCAATTTGCCATGAATATATTAGAAAATAGTAAACCACTAGAACCAAGATTACGCGCCGTCTCAACATGACTGACTCACACACAAAAGCAGCTATATCCATTTACATTTGTGGCATATCTTGAAGCCACTCACAAGTAGCTTTGCCATATACGGACCGGCGCATATAATATATCAAGTACCATAGTCTGACATCACAGGAGAATCACTTTGCGTGGGGCGCGATATCGTTGTCGCCCTGGAAACTGTTGCCCACCACGTCTTCAGATACAGAACGCGATCACGACGGGCTTTCTTCAAACAATTAATATTGAAATGAACCACAGCGAAGGATAGAGATCAATTGTTGGCTATTTTTGATGTTGAGGGGGTTCTTTTTGACGCCGAATACCTTCCAATATTGGCTGAAAAACTGAACAAGGAGGATGAGATCTGGGAAATTACAAAGAAGGGAATACAGGGCGTCATAAACTGGGAGGATGGGTTACGACGCCGCGTCGATGCATTACGGGGCCTAGATTTTGACGTATGCAAGCAGGTGGCAGATGATCTACCAATAATGACTGGCGCCGAGGCCGCCTGCAGGGCTCTCAAGGATGCAGGATGGAGAATCATGGCCGTATCAGGAGGCTTTACAATCATGACGGACCGGTTGAAGAAGAGGCTAGGGCTTGATCACGTCTATTCAAACGAACTCATCTTCAAGGATGGCAGACTAGACGGTGTAAGGATTAATGTAGACTCGGACAAGGCAAAATCTGCTAGGTCCAAAATCTCCGAATGGGGGGAAAGGCGCAATGATATAGTTGTTGTAGTTGACGGCGCAAATGATCTGAAACTGTTTGACATATGCGGGCTTGGAATAGCATATCGTGCGCAAGATAAAGTCAAGGACATGGCAGATGCCATCTTAGAAGAGAAGGATCTCTCAAAGATTCTAGGCATCATAAACCAGCACTATGGACAGACGATGGCGCAGGTATGATTCTAGGAGGACAGTAACTGCACCATGACGCTTGAAATCATCCCCGTGCGCCTCGGCGAGGTGGATGACAGTACAGATCTCGTCCGCGAGATTACCGGTAAGATTCAGCTGCGCGATTCAGACATATTGGTGGTATCCCACAAGATGATCTCAAAACATGAAAACCGGGTCATATCCTTGGACACGATAACACCATCTCTGCTTGCACAGGGAATCGCGTCCGAGTATCAGAAGGATCCCAGGATCGTGGAATTAATCCTTGCAGAATCCAAGCGGATTGTGCGAATGAAGCGCGGAGTGCTCATTGTCGAGACCCACCACGGATTCGTATGCGCCAATGCTGGGGTTGACGAAAGCAATGTTGCCCGTGGCCATGCGGCACTGCTTCCTGCCAACCCAGACTATTCTGCACGCGAGCTTAGGCACCAGCTTGAGGCCAAGACTGGCAGGTCCCTGGCCGTGATAATATCAGATACGTTCGGCCGCCCGTTCCGAGAAGGGCAGACAGACTGCGCCATTGGACTATCCGGCATTATACCGATCCGCGACCATAGGGGGACATGCGATTCTACCGGAAGGCAGCTTCGAGTCTCGCAGACAGCCATAGTAGACGAGGTCTGCGCGGCCGCAGAGCTAGTCAAGGGCAAGGCAGAGGGCTGCCCCGTATCGGTTGTCAGGAACCTAGAATATGATACATCAGAGGACATGATAGGGCGATTACTTCGACGGAGATCAGACGATCTCTTTTACTGATTCAGGTAGCCGGTATCGTGCTGGCGTTTGCAGTATACCAATATGCAAAGCAGATGCAAGAATATCTGCCACACGATACACGAATATAACGTAAGAGGTACAGGCGCGGCCATGCAGGAATGATTTGGAGTAAGATGCCAGATAATAGAACCACAGACGCGCCGACTAGCTAGGGTACACACTCAGGTCGATTCGGGATTCATGCCCTAATGTGTTGAGTCAGGTATAATGCCCTCAGTCGACATGACCTTGTACACTAGCTGCATTCAATAGGATTATAATCTCAATCTCGGCAACCCATCCATTGACAATCAGGACGGAGCTTCACTGCCACAATATGTTCTCGAATTATCATGTTGGAGATAGAGAGCCCCCACACGACTGTAACATATCGATCCGTGATCAGCTGCAGGCAGCCCTAGATCTTGGAATCAATTCGCTGTTTGTGACCAACCATAATACAATGGATGGTTATGAGCAGCTGCAGCAATACAGGCGTGATCATGAAAAATTCAAGGATATTTCGGTCTTTCCTGCAGAGGAAGTCACGACAGATACCGGGGCCCATGTTATTGCATACGGAATTCATACCGAAATAAAGCCCGGCATTACCATTGATGAAGTAATCGATGAGGTGGGGAGGCAGGACGGTGTCTCATCAGCTCCACACCCGTTTGGCCTACTCAATGCGTTGCGGTACGACGCGTCAAAGTGCGATTTAGTCGAGGTATTCAACAGCAACAACATAGATATCACCTCAAATGCGAGGGCACTTGAATTTGCGTCAGAACACGGTATGACCGGTGTCGCAGGAAGCGACTCCCACGTGCTATCCACAATGGGAAGGTGCGTCAATGTAATAGATACAGAAAACAGCCTAGATGACGCGCTACATGCAATGAAACATGACAAGATTCGCATAGAACAGACAGGTTATGCTCGCGAGTCCGAGACCCTCGAGCACATAAAATACAAGATTGACAACTCTGAAGATTATCTGACACAGTTCATCAAAGAAGAGTATCCCAACTCGGCGTGGTTCCTGTCGTTCCTGCTTCGCATATACAATTCAAACCGTGACAGTTTCTTGTGGCCCGTATTCTACAGGATTGCCGTCCGCCTGATGAAGCGGCTTTCGGCAAAGATAAACGTAGACGATCTTGATCCCAGCTTTATGATGGACAGGAACCTAACAACGATGCTCAGAATGGCCGTCTGCTAGTTTGATAACTAGTAACGTCTCGTATCCAGAGTTAAACAAGATCCTTTTTCCATCTCAGATATTTAGGATCCGGCTTGTAGGAAACATCTACACGTATGTTTAACTCCGTCCCTATGTTGTCTATCCATGATCTAACTGCCGGGGTTTTATGCTTGGATAGGTAATCACTGACTGTTATGTTATAATCCTCTTCGACAGTCACATGACCGTATTCAAACGCGGTATCACACATCCTGCACAACAGCAGGCCATTGGAAGGATGCATGGCATTACGTGGATCTTTCTCCCTCATGGTGTTGTACGGTACAATATGAGCTCCGACCATCCACCTGTCCAAGTTAAACTTGCAAAAGAGGCACTGCTCGTACTGGTGTAACAATATGTTCCTAAACTCGTTCTGTTTTGCACGCACGTATGCACTCCCCATGTGCCCATTAGAGCCAAAGTCCTTTCCTTTCATGTCATAATATGCTATTATCCTAGCAGCCTCGGCATGATCTGCCAGCCTCCAGATTCCTATACCCGCCTTTCTTTTTTCCGTGCGCCGTAGATCCACGATCAGCTTGCTACGTCTCAGGTAACGAATCTCGTTGGCAATCGCCTTGTATAATTGGTTCTTACTCATGTCGGTTCCATAGTCCCGGATGTTAAGGTTCAACTCTCTTTCAACAAAGCCGTCCAGATCCCGCTTGGTATACCAGACCGGACGGTTGACAAAGTCCGAGTTGATACGGCTAAACTCCACGTCCTTGGTTCCCAGAATATTTCCAACAGTGCTACCCTGCCCATGAAGGTACTTCCAGACCGTCTCGCCTAGTCCGCTAAATTCAGGGTTCTTGGAATATCGCGTACGGTGCATCCGGTTGACATGGTCAAACCCTGTTTTAATATGTTGATCCTGCGCCCGGGCTTTTAAAAGTGTGATATAACCATCAGGACCGAGTACACAAGTGCGAATTCATGTCTAGTTCATAGTCGCATTGGCGGCATTGATATCAAGCATGCTTACAAAATATGCCAGAATCGTGTCAAATCAAGCCAATACACACGATATTAATATCGCACATGGTACTTGGTCTTGTAATATGTCTGAAGATAAAAGACTCGATGCCACAGGATTGTTCTGCCCAGAACCCGTATTTCGCACAAAAATCGAGATTGAGAGGATGCAAGTCGGGCAGATTCTAGCCGTCACCGCCGACGACCCGGCTGCAGAAGAGGATATATCACGATGGGTTCAAAGGCAGGGACACAAACTGCTAGAGACAAAAAAGGACGGTTCCGTGGTTGAAATTTCCATTCAAAAGGTGAAATGACCGCAACAGGTGCGCGTAATACACCCCCCGTTCATCAACGGCAGATTTCCTCTAGCTAACATACATGCGCAGAATCAAAATTACATCCTAGGATTGTTGTATATCACCAAGGTATCTGTCCACGTCGATTGCAGCCATGCAACCGTACCCTGCCGCGGTGACGGCCTGCCTGTACCTGTGATCGTGCACGTCGCCTGCGGCAAAGACGCCCCTAATACTCGTACTGGTGTTGCTTGAAATCTTGATGTATCCCTGCTCATCTAGATCAAGCTGGCCCGTAAATAATTCGGTGTTCGGGGTGTGTCCTATGGCGATAAAGATCCCGCCTGCAACTAGGGTGGATGTCTCGCCGCTTGCCGTATTTTTCAGGGTAATGTTTTGGACATTTTGCTCTCCCATAATGTCCTCTATTACAGTATTAGTGTGAAACCTAATCTTCTCATTGTCAAGTGCGCGCTCGTGCATGATCTTGCTTGCTCGGAACACATCCCGCCTGTGAACTATATGCACCTTGCTTGCAAACCTTGTAAGAAACGTGGCCTCCTCCATGGCCGAGTCCCCTCCGCCAACCACTACTAGATCCTGGTTCTTGAAGAACGGGCCATCGCAGGTTGCACAGTACGAAACGCCTCTTCCGGCGTACTTTTCCTCAGATGGTATGCCCAGCTTTCTTGGGCTTGCCCCCGTTGCAACTATTACGGCCCTTGCCTCATATTCCTCAGAGTTCGTGAGCACCTTGAGTGGTCCCCTGAAATCCACGTTTGTTACAATGTCGTCAACGATCGTGGTTCCCATACGAAGCGCCTGCTCCCTCATCGTAATCATCAGATCCGGTCCCATTATTCCGTCCTTGAATCCGGGATAGTTTTCAACGTCGGTAGTGTTTACCAGCTGTCCTCCAGGCAACAGACCGGAAAGTATCAGGGTGTCGCGTCCCGCACGAGAACAATATATGCCTGCAGTATATCCAGCAGGTCCTGCACCTATGATTATAACATCGTATTTTGTCTTTTTTTTCTCTGGTACCATTGGTGGATCGGGTTTTTGTTCTAGCAAAGTAGAAGAGTCGGTACCAGCCATCATGATACAGTATCAACAAATTGATTAATTTAAGTTATTCATTGATTCCAAAATATCCTGATGCCGTCTGCATAATCTACCCACGTCGACGTGTGCATGTAACAATTCCTCCTGCCAGTGTGCGTTGAACAGCATGCAGTCACGACTGTCGCAAAACGGCTCGCCGGTCACATAATACATCCATGCCTGCAAAAAATAGCCCCTTGCAACAGATGGTATTCTATTATCATGGTACCCTAGGAAGCTGCGCGCATGCCTTTGTTCGATAGCATCCATGTCCTCTCCCAAGCGCGATCCCATTATGACATCCAGGTGATATTCTTTTGACCTTGCAGGTGCCTCTACCATGCCGGTCGTCGATATTATTGACGGATTCGAGCCTATTAGTGCCCTGCTATGATACCTATAATCGATATCATCGTACGTGCACACAGATAGATTCGTAAAAATGACGTGGAATATATCTAATATCATCTCGTCTTTGGGAATCATCCCTCCGAATGTTTTTTGTAATTCGAATCCATCATGACACTGGATTCCAGGCCTATCTGCGCCGGCATTAGATATGGACATAGCGGGCAAGCCCTGTTTGGAAAACGGAACATCATGCCGACTTGTCCGTGTCGATGCCACGAGTGCGGCGGCGTCCGGTCCGCCGTATGACATAATAGACATCCGTCTTTCAACTACAGGGCACGCGTATCGTTTGACAAACCGCGCTAGGCCGTCCATGTCGATGTCGGGTACAGACGGCTCATCATATAATATCACCTTGGAAACCTTCAACACGTGTACTTGGATTCGTACCTTATCTTTCTAGCTCGTCGACCTTTTCGGACGCGATCTCGGCCGCACGCTTGCCTGAAAACAGCATCGAGCCAAATGTAGGCCCCATTCTTGGAAGCCCATGAGTCTCCGTCACGGACATGCCTGCGGCAATAAGTCCAGGATATATCTGACCGGTCTTGTATACCACCTGATCCTCACCGGACTCTACGTGCATGGGTTGCATTCCCTTCCAGTCTGCCAGTCCTCGGTCCACCAGCCGCTTTACCGCCACAGAGTCGTGCCCCGACGCGTCGATTATTACCTTGGCTTCCAAGGCTACTGGATCCACGCACGTGATGTTTCTTGGCAGTGCAGATACAGGCATCCAGTTTACGACGATACCCTCCACCCTTTCATTCCTAAGGACGAGATCGTCGAATTTTGTAAGGTTGAGGAATTTTACGCCAGCGTCACATGCGCCTGCAATCAGCTTTGAGACAGCATGCGGGCCCGGGGTAAGGTACAGCCCGTGGCCAACCTCCTTGTACGGTATGCCAAGCTCATCCCAGATCTTTTGTGCAGGTGCCCTTACAGTTACTGGATTCATCATGTACCCGCCAAGCCAATAACCGCCTCCAAGATAGTTGTTCTGCTCGACTACTAGGACCTTGTACCCGTTGATTGCAAGTTCTCGGCTCGCGGTAAGGCCTGCGGGACCTGCGCCTATGATTATGACATCAGAGCTTGCCCTGTCGATCAGGACTCGGTGAAACTCGTCTGCGATGGCCCTCGTAATATCTACCTCTCGGACATCAGCAAAAATCTTCGACTGGGACTGTGCGCTTACTGCCTCTTGCATGACATCACACATTCTAAAACACATTAAAACTTTTGTAACTATTAACGTGGTTTTGAAATTTCAGGTATAATGCCTTCAGTCGATCTGACCTTGTGCACCTCCACTATCTATGATTAAATTGGAACACGGCTGTTTGACTCGGTATATAACTACCGGATGCAGCCACAGTCCGCTCAGTCTCAACAGCTCGTCATACATCTCTGCGATGCCCCTTTCGTGCTCTCCGGTAAGGGCAATATCTGCCTCGTTGATCACCGCCTGCGATGCGTTTCCAACTGCAAACCCCAAATCTGATGCCCGCAACATTGGTACGTCCATGTCCGCATCTCCCACCGCCACGACAAAATCGTCAGGGCCGAACCTCATCTCTGTGGCGAATTTTTCTATTGCAGATCCCTTGTTTATGCCCTTGGCGGATACATGGTAGGAATTCTTGCTGGGGTGGATGTCTACTTTGGCCTTGGATCTTCTCACATATTCGTTCATTTGTTTTCTGGAAACCGATTCTTGCAGGTAGATTCTCTCTGTCTTTCTAAAGCCTTGGTCTATGTCTTCACGAACTTTGCGACAGTTCTTCCTAATATACGAATTCAGAATGTCCGGTTGGGTCCTGTCACCCAGAGTTTCTTGGCTTCCCAGGCCTATTATGATGCCCCCGTTCTCTGCTATTCCATAGGGCTCTGTTTGGAACGATGTCATATCCTTTTCAAGGCGCGGCATGGATCTTCCGGATGCAAAATAGATCCTCATCCCACCATCTTTCTTCATCCTGCCAAATGTCGTGCGAATTTTCCTGTTTATGATGCCGCTTCCGCGGGTCAGAGTCCCATCTATGTCGAAAAAGCAGTGCAGACTTTTGTCTCGTATTCCGACTGTGGATTCGTCGTGTGCCACAGTGACTATCACTTTTTTGACACCCGGCATGCTGTATTTTTGATGAAGACTTTTGATTCTTTGCGTCTGGTTTTGCGCCACAAATTTTTTCAAGTGCACCACGATGTTCTCACCAGCATCATATACGCCAGACACGCCTCTGAACTTGGAGACCTTCCCAGTTATCCTGCCTTTGTTTGCGTTGCGATCCAAGGCTAGGTATATCTTCATGGAACATCTCACTGGAACTGAAACTTATAGATTGCTAGCATTCTGTCATACATAGGCTGCAGAGCCCTGCCGCGGTTGGCCGCAGGCGTACAAGCAGTGACGCAACAACTTGCTCATGTAGTGCCTCAATCTCCAGTCAAGAACTCACAAACATCTTGACCTTGGACACCTTTGCGTCCGCACTGGAAAGCGTCTCAAGCTTGCGCCTGAATTTGTCAATTTCACTGTGTCTGACAACGGCAGATGCGGACACACAATAGTCCGTATCGATTTCTGTTTTTGCCGTATATGCCCTTGTAACCTGCCTAAAGTTCTCAAACAGTGCATCCCGGAGCACGGCACAGTCCCCATGCTCGTCTCTTGAGCATCTCAGCAGCACGTCAACGTGGTGAACCTTGGGCGCGGACATCATATCTGTTCAACCCGCGAGACGCTGCGCGATTTTATATACGTAAGCTTTGACATTGCGGTACGCGTTTTGGTACGGCATGATCGTAATTAAGACTTTGGTGGGCAGAACTCTGTTTCCTAATTGCGCCCATAGATGTTGCCTAGCTGAGTATTTTTTTCGGCATTAGTAAGATATTTTTCACATTAAGAGTCAAATGTGCATGACACTATGTCCCATCGACGACTAAGATGATGGGACAAAGA
>CAZDQM010000071.1:0-82868 GCA_964507825.1 uncultured Nitrosopumilaceae archaeon
AGACCATGGAGGAGACCATGGAGGAGACCATGGAGGAGACCATGGAGGAGACCATGGAGGAGACCATGGAGGAGACCATGGAGGAGACCATGGAGGAGACCATGGAGGAGACCATGGAAGCACAGTCACATACAGTCAGCATGCCCAAGGACTCAGGCCTTCCAGGATGTGAGGATGACAACATGTGTTACATTCCTGCAGACATCACGATAAATGCGGGCGACACCATAGTCTGGAGCAACGATGATCTACAGGTTCTACACACGGTCACAGCAGGAGATCTTAGTGCAGACCCCAACATCGTAGGCGAGGATTATCCAAACGGATTCAACAGTAGCATCATGGCATCAGGCGCTACATTCGAGTGGACCTTCGAGGAGGCAGGCATGTACCCGTACTTTTGCCAGTTGCATCCATGGATGACAGGTACAGTACAGGTAAACTGACCATACCCCCCTCTATTTTTCAATATTCATTCTTCTAATCTTGCGATTATACGCAACTCCAAACCTGTGCGCCTCGTCCCGGGCATGCCGCAAAACCGACAGGGACTCATCAGATCTGGGAATTATTACAGGTGCCCTTTTCCCGGGAACAAACAGCTCCTCGTTTTCCTTTGCAAGCGAGGCGCATGATATATCGGCGCCCAGAGCACCTAGCGCATCGGTGGCAGAGCGGAGCTGCCCCCTGCCCCCGTCAATTAATACCAGATCAGGAAGCTCACGCCCCTCCTCCAATAGGCGCAGATACCGCCGTTTTACAACCTCGCCAATCATTGCATAGTCATCACGTCCGCGTACGGTCCTGATCCGAAACTTACGGTATCCCGACCTGTCAGGCTCCCCGTCTACAAACCTAGACATGGCACCCACAGCAAAGTCCTCCCCATGATTAGATATGTCAAAGCACTCGATGATTTTCGGCACGCGCCGCAATCCAAGGTGTTTTTGCAGCCCAAGCAGCGCAGGCACGCCACCTTGCTGATAAACCAGGTCAATATTCCTCATTATCAGGTCTATCATCTCTTTGCGCCTGCCCCGTTTTGGGGACGATATCCTTACATCGTGGCCTGCCCGCAAGGACAGCATCCTAGCTAGGGTATCACGCTTTTCAGGTATGGTACTAGTCAGAATTAATCGCGGAATAGGACGGGTCGTATAATACTGGTACAGGAAATTGCCAAACGTATTGTCGGCAATCACATCAAATGCAAACCTGTCGCTGTCACGTATGACCCCGTGGATCTTCCGGAACGTCATGATCACCGCATGCAAATTCCTGATAGATATTCCAAAATATTCCTCGTCAGAGTCCTCCACGCGGTCCATCTTCTGGCCCGTCTGCAGCGCATCTAGCCGCCTCAACGTGTCGCGAATCTCTATTGCCCGCTCAAAATCCTGCGAGTCAGATGCAGACTGCATTTGGCCTGCAAGCTTGCCTGCAAACGTCTTCATCTGATCTCTTCCCTTGAGCACATCCTCAAGATCAGATACGTATTTCTTGTAATTTTCCTGCGCGCCAGAAAATTCACACGGTCCCTCACAATTTCCCAAGTGATACTCCAAGCAGACCTTTTTTGGCAGCGTCTTGCATATACGAATCTTAAACGCCTTGCGCAGTGATCCTATGGTCAAAAGCTTGGAGCTGCCATGTGTAAAAGGCCCAAAGGTCCTGCCCCGCCCAACGAATCCTCCGCCACGCGTGCGCCGCGCGACCAACAGTCTCGGATACTTTTCGTCACTTAACCTCAGGTACGTGTACCTTTGCTGGTCCTTGAGTTCGATGTTAAAGCGCGGCCTGTATTTTTTTATCATGTTGGACTCAAGCACGAATGCCTCCCCCTCGTTGTCAGTCAGTACAAACTCAATGTCGGCAATGTTTTCAACTAACCTCCCGGTCTTATAGTCCACGTTTTTTCCAAAGTACGACCTGACTCGATTCCGAAGATTCTTAGATTTGCCCACGTAAATCACATGATCATTTTTGTCCTTCATCAGGTATATTCCCGGGTGTCGGGGCAAGTTGATCCCAGATATCTGAAACGTCATTTTAGCAGCTTTTTAAGATATTTCCCAGTATAGCTTCCCGGAGCACCTGCCACCTGCTCTGGCGTCCCCTCGGCAATGACCCGGCCCCCTTCGTCGCCGCCCTCCGGTCCCAGATCAATTATCCAGTCCGCATTCTTGATCACGTCCATGTTATGCTCAATCACAAGCACGGTATTACCCATGTTGACTAGCCGATTCAGCACGTCAAGGAGCTTTTGAACGTCTGCAAAGTGCAGTCCGGTTGTTGGCTCGTCTAGAATGTAAAACGTCCTGCCCGTCCCCCGTTTGGATAGCTCCGATGCCAGCTTTACGCGCTGTGCCTCCCCGCCAGACAACGTAGTAGAGGACTGTCCTAGTTTTATGTAGCCCAGCCCTACGTCATATATGGTCTGCAGCTTGCGTCGTATTACAGGTATGTGCTCGAAGAATTGCAGTGCCTCAAATACTGTCATCTCCAGTATATCTGCAATGTTCTTTCCCTTGTATAATACAGACAGGGTTTCAGAATTGTATCTTCGGCCCTTGCATTCATTGCACCTTACAAACACGTCGGAGAGAAACTGCATCTCAATCTGCCTGACGCCGTCGCCCTCGCATGCAAAACACCTTCCATCGGACACGTTAAATGAGAACCGTCCAGGGGTATAACCGCGCTCCCTTGACAGCTCGGTGCTCGCATACAGTTCCCTGATCGGGGTGAACACACCGATGTACGTTGCAGGGTTAGAACGCGGCGTCCTTCCTATCGGCGATTGATCAATTGCAATGACCTTGTCTATCTGATCGTCACCATCAAGGGAGTCATGCCTGCCCGGCCTAACGTTGGTTTTGTAGAGTCGGGCACTTAGTGACTTTAGCAGTATTTCATTGACCAGTGTGGATTTTCCTGAACCCGATACCCCCGTTACCACCGTAAAGAGTCCCAGTGGAAAAATAATATCAATGGATTTGAGATTGTTTTCAGATGCCCCGCGCACGGTCATGCTCCCCTGCCGGTTCCGTATTTTGTCTGCCAGTGTAATGAGCGTCTTGTCCCGGAGGTATCGTCCTGTAACAGAGGTGCGCCCGTTGAGGATCTCTTGCAGTGTTCCCTCAAAGACGACGTTTCCCCCGTGTACGCCTGCACCAGGCCCCAGATCTATTATCCAGTCCGAATTCCGTATGATCTCCTCGTCGTGCTCTACTACTATGACGGTGTTGCCCAAGTTTCGCAGCTTGCAAAGTGTCTTAATCAGGCGGGCGTTGTCCCGCTGGTGGAGTCCGATGGTGGGCTCATCTAGCACGTAAAGCACCCCGGTAAGGTTTGAGCCGATCTGCGTGGCAAGGCGAATTCGCTGGGACTCGCCGCCCGAAAGGCTGGAGCTTGACCGGTTCAGTGTAAGATAGTCAAGTCCCACATTCTTGAGGAATTCCAGGCGCTCCTTGATCTCCTTTAATATGTCGCGTGCAATGTACCGCCGAGTATCATCGAGATTCAGGGTCGTAAAAAAGTCATAACAACCCTCAATGGACAAATCGCAAACATCCATGATATTTCTGCCGCATAATTTCACTGCCAGCGCCTCGGGGATTAGCTTCTTGCCCCCACATTGCCTGCACGGAGTGTCGCGCATGAATCGTTTTAACCATTCTCTCTTTGACTCAGATTCAGTCTCTAGGAACTTTCTCTGCAGGTTGGCCAGTACTCCTTCAAACGCATCAGTATACTGCCAGGTAGAGTCACCGGACTTGGAGGCATAGTCAAAGTCAATCATCCGGTCAGTGCCGTACAGTATAACATCAAGGTTCCTTGCAGACAGTCTTTTAATGGGTGTAAGCAGATCAAAGCCAAAGGCCTTTCCGACCGCGCGCAACGACTGGCGCTTGAACGAGGAGAACCGCCCACTCCATGGCACAATGGCGCCTTCAAGTATTGTCTTGGACCGATCCGGGATTACCAAATCGGGATCAAACTCCAGCTTGACGCCAAGGCCGTTGCATGCCTTGCACATGCCAAACGGCGAGTTAAATGAGAACGTCCGCGGTTCGAGCTCTCCGATGCTGATTCCACAATGTGGACAGGCGTTGTTTTGTGAGAATATTCTCTCCCGTTTTTCTGATGACACCATGACGTCGCCCTGTGCCGCCTTTAGGGCAGTCTGTATGCCCTCAAATAATCGGGAGCGCTCGGCCTTTTGGATTTTTATTCGATCCACTACTATTTCCACGTCGTGCCACTTTTGCTTGTCTAGGACCGGCATCTCCCCGTCTAGCTTGACTAGCTCCCCGTCTAGTCGGATCCGAGAATAGCCGTCCCGTTGTATCTGCTTGAAGAGTTTTTCATAGGTTCCTTTTTTGTGTCGTATGACGGGCGCCATTATCATCGCCTTGCTGCCGGCAAAGTCCCGGATTACCGTGTCACATATGGTGTCTACAGACTGGGTGGAGATTTTTTTACCACAGCCGGTACAGTGCGGGGTGCCAATCCGGGCATAAAGAAGGCGCATATAGTCGTAGATTTCGGTGGTGGTGCCGACCGTGGAGCGCGGATTCTTGCTGGTTGTTTTTTGCTGAATGGAGATTGCAGGCGATAGCCCGTCAATCGAGTCCACGTCAGGCTTGTCCATCATTTCTAGGAACTGCCTTGCATATGCAGACAGGGACTCGACGTAGCGCCGCTGCCCCTCCGCGTATATCGTGTCAAATGCCAGCGTCGACTTGCCAGAGCCAGACAGCCCGCTGATTACTACTAGGTTGTTCTTGGGTATGTCAATATCGATGTTTTTCAGGTTGTGGTGCCGGGCCCCCCTAATCCTTAGCTTTTCACTTTTCATTTTTTGCCACCATCTGCTTTTTTATGCGGTTTATTCGGTCCCTGCACTCAATCGCCCTTTCAAAGTCCAAATCCTCGGCATGCCCCCTCATCAATGCCTCTAGCTCGACCACATCGGCCTCAAGATCGTGGCTTGATTTGTGCTTTACGTCATCGAGTGCGACGGCCTGCTCTGGGATTGACTTTACAATGCTCCTTGGGGTTATACCATGAACCTCATTGTAGGCGATCTGCGTCTGGCGGCGGCGCGTCGTCTCATCCACGGCGCTTTTCATGGACTCCGTGGCATGGTCGGCATACATTATAACAGCACCATTTACGTTTCTGGCCGCGCGCCCAAAGGTCTGAATCAGGCTGGTGTTGTTTCTCAAAAACCCCTCCTTGTCGGCATCAAGAATGGCCACTAGAGACACCTCCGGAATATCTAGCCCCTCCCGCAAAAGATTGATTCCAACAAGCACGTCAAACTCACCTAGTCGAAGCTGGCGTATCAGCTCGGTTCGCTGGAGCCCCTCTATCTCAGAGTGCATGTACCGGACGCGTATATCCTTTTTTGATAGGTATTCGGCTAGATCCTCTGCCATCTGTTTGGTAAGGGTCGTGACAAGCACGCGCTCATCACGGGCCACCCTACCATGTATTTCCCCTATCAAATCATCCATCTGGTTTTTCGTGGGCCGGGTCTCAACTGTCGGATCAACTAGCCCGGTGGGGCGGACTAGTTGCTCAGATACACTCTCAGATACGTCGCGCTCGTATTTTCCCGGTGTCGCAGACGTAAAGATTGCGTTTACAATATACTTTTCAAACTCTTCGAATTTCAGTGGGCGGTTGTCATACGCGCTTGGAAGCCTAAAGCCGTACGTTACAAGCTCTTTTTTTCTAGAATGATCCCCCTTGTACATTCCGTGCAGCTGTGGCAACGTGACGTGGGACTCGTCTATGACCATTAGATAGTCGTCCCCGAAAAAGTCAAGCAGGCAGAACGCCTTTTCACCGGGCTTGCGTCCGTCAAAGTGTCTGGAATAGTTTTCAATGCCAGAGCAGTATCCCAACTCCTCGATCATTTCTAGGTCAAACTGCGTCCTCATCTCCAGCCTTTGCCGTTCTAGCTCGTCG
The DNA here is from genome assembly GCA_964507825.1 of uncultured Nitrosopumilaceae archaeon. GTDB lineage: Archaea > Thermoproteota > Nitrososphaeria > Nitrososphaerales > Nitrosopumilaceae > JAWVZS01. Next base: position 5,980 of record CAZDQM010000071.1, read on the forward strand.
AGTTCTCCAAGTCGTTCCTTTAATTCCATCCTGATTGATTTGACGGCGCGTGCTCGCACGTCGCGTGCTATAATATAGTGCTTTGCTGGAAATATTCTAATCCGCGGAATCTCCTGCCGTATCTGCATCGAGACATGATCCAGAATCGATATCTTTTCTACCTCGTCTCCAAACATGGATATCCTGACGATATCCTGAGAATATGCAGGGATTACGTCGATCGTGTCGCCCTTTACGCGAAAGTTGCCCGGTGCTACCTCCAAGTCGTTTCTTTCATACCTGGCATTTACCAGCCTTTGAATTATTTCGTTTCGCCGTACCTCCTCACCTACATCGATCGTGATTGCCATCTCCTCCCAGTCTGCAGGATTCCCAAGCGAGTAGATGCACGATACGGTGGCCACTATTATGGTGGGTTCGCCAGAAAGAAGCATTGCTGTGGCCTCTAGCCGCATCTTTTCAATCTTTTCGTTGACCTGCGTATCCTTTTCAATATAGGTGTCAGTTTGCGGAAGGTAGCTCTCAGGCTGGTAATAGTCATAGTATGATACGAAATAGCCGACGTTATTATGCGGAAAAAACTGCCGCAGTTCTGCATAAAGCTGCGCCGCCAGCGTCTTGTTATGGGATATGACAAGTGTGTTTTTGCCGGTCCTAGCAATGACGTTTGCAATCGAAAACGTCTTGCCGCTGCCTGTAACCCCGAGCAGGGTCTGGATAATACCCTGTTTTGTCCCGCGGACAAGGGAGTCAATGGCATCGGGTTGGTCACCGGTCGGGACGAAATCAGACTGTAACTGAAATTCCATCATGCATGGTACACAGCATACAGTCAACTTATAGATAACTGTCAATGGATCAGAGAGTCGTGTCCCCTACTAGAATTCCAGTTACCCCACCATCTAGATCACCGGACAACATGCATGGTATCATTAGAGTTTATGCGTAATCAGAGTTTTCTGAAATTGGTTTCTATCACAACTACCGTCTGGTTGTACTAGTATTTGGCGCAATATAATTAATGCATTCTCACAAATTTGAGTGAAAATATAGGCACGACATGAACATATACAATTTTTCTAGTCGATTACGCATAAACACTATTACATCCGCACAGGGAACGATTCAGCGCCGCACTCATCTCGTCGAGTCTTCGGCTTCATGACCGATTGCCTCCATGTTGAGCATCTTTCACGCATGCCAATGTGGTTCTCTGGTTATAAACAACACGTGGCCGCAGTAGTCGAAAATGACTCCATAACCCGGACCACTGGGATCATACTTATTCACCACGGTTTCATGGCGTATGTTATGGGCCGTAGAGGACGGAGGAAACAATCCCCCCGGGAAACGGCGATTGGACTCTTGCTGGTGGCCTCGTTGCTGGCTGTCTTTTACGAGCCAGTGCTACTGGCGATTCCAACTGTAGGCATCGGCCTGTATGCGTGGCTCAGGTACAGAAAGGCGCGGCAAAGAAAAAATGCTCTACTGTGGGCGGGCAACTTCGACGTCATGAGCGGGGCCCAGTTTGAAGAGATGCTTTGCGCTGTGTTCGAGAGCCTAGGTTACAGCGCAAAGCACACAGGGAAGACAGGCGACTTCGGGGCGGACATCTTACTTAGGGACGACTCCGGCACGCGCATCGCCGTACAATCCAAGAGATACTCTACGAACGTTGGCAATGATGCCGTGCAGCAGGCGCTGGCGGGCATGCACCACTACCACGCGGACGAGGGATGGGTTGTGACCAATTCGCACTATACAAACGCTGCGAAAACACAGGCAAGGTCATGCGGCATCATGCTGGTGGATAGGGATAAACTACTGGACCTCATCACAGAGGCCCGTAGCAGGTCAGCTAGCGGTCCGCGTAATCCGCGCCCACAAAGCCCGCGCCCTAGCGAGACAGTCCCCCGCGGGAACGTACAGGGGGGAACGAGGCGGTGCGGGTGGAACCCACAGGGCCTACGGTCTGGACGAAGATCGCAGTTAGACAGGCGGCGCGGCGGGTCTCTGGACGACATACAACGGATGTTCTGGGGCACTGAAAAGCCACACAAAAAGTCCTCGCGCGACAGCACGTCAGAAAACACCCAGGCCAACTTTAAGGAGATGTTCTGGGGCACTGAAAAGCCACACAAAAAGTCCAAGACGGATCTCTGGTAGATGTGGAGTCATCTGCACCGCCTACGCGCCATCGGTATGAACCAAGATACGCATACAAGATCTAAACAAAACAAGATGTTCATAGAGATTAGAGTTTATGCGTAATCACAGTTTTCTGAAAAATCATTCTAATTTATCGACAATGTGTAATAATTAGACATTTGTCGTTAAATTCGTACATGATGATAACTTGGCATGAGAGGCAGGAATGATGTACAAAGTGAAACTAGGCTTGCATGGATTGAAAAAGAATATCTAGAGTTAAAGGAAAAGTATGCAGGAGAAACGGCCGTGACTGCCAGTCTCATGGAGGAAAACCACAATCTCAAGAAGAAATGTAGTGGTTTCGAGAAGAAATGCCGCGGTTTCGAGAGAGACTACAAGCCTTAGAGGGGATCTCTCTGGCGTGAATGAACTGCTGGCACGCGAGGACGCGTTGTGGAAGACGGAGCTAGGCAAGAACAGGCACACGACCAAGATGCCGACAAAGCTGCTACACGTCCACGAGAATCTAGAGGCTACCATATCTGACGAAAAAGAGCTGTATGAGTTCACGTCCCAAGGTGATTTTGTGCCTAAACGACGGCCAAATCTATGAAAAATTAGGCACGACGTGAACACATACAAAGAGCTAAAAAAGCTTACAAGAATCGATAAGGAGTTCTTTGATAACACGCTAAAGGACCTTCAGCAGTTAATCAGAGTCCGGCGATGCGCCGTACTTTAGAGACGATGCGGACAGGCAGGAGGATTCTGGAAACCAGTGCAAGTTGCTTATAAGACACTTTTTGCTCCTCTCCCAGTTTCGACGGGCACACAACCCCACGCAGGATATACTTGGCGTGCTTTTTGGAATAGATCAGGGTATAGTATCTTAGATACCTCGCGCTTGCAGCCTCATATGATGACAGGCTGTACCCCACACTAAACAATTTCACCAAGTACATTGCTACTGTAAAGTCAAAAGACGAGCTCAAGGAGATAATACCAGACAGGGACGGCGACGAAATTATCGTAGACGGCACACTTGTAGAGACTACCCGTCCAAGAGACAAGGACGAGAGAGAAAAGCAGTACTCGGGGAAAAATAAGAGATTTGCAACAAGCACTGCAATACTGATAAACAAACACAGCTATATCATCGGAATAAGCGACTCTAAGGAAATAACCATGACATCATGGTTATGACCCAGAACATGCCAGATTTTGGTGAATGGTCTGACCGCATGATTCAAGGCCAGAGGATCCCAGATGCGCACCATATACAATTTGTTGCAGACAGCGGCTATGCAGGAATACAAGATTACCTGCAGGGAATAAACGCCATGTTGCCGTACAAAAAGCCAAGGGGTGGAGAAATTACTGCCACTCAAAAGGCGCAAAACAAGGCTCATTCTAGCAAGAGAATTTCAGTTGAGCATGTGTTTGCACATGTCAAGAATTGGAAGATCATATCTGGAAGATATGAAGGTACGGTGGAAGAGTTCAACACCGAGTTTAATGGAATATGCGGCATGTGCAACAAGCGCAAGATATGGCAAGACGGCACTTATCACCGTTGGAAAAAGAAGATAATAATATATTTTAAAATTATTTGAATGTACCAGGTTGTGCACAATTTTTGATTTTGGTGACTTGATCGCATAACATGGTACAATGATTTTTAGATTTTGATGTGTGTCATTAATTAGGCAAATTTTTCTAGTCGATTACGCAGAAACTCTATTCATGATACAGGAATGTAACAAAAGGCAGTGATTTGCACCCGCGATACGGCGATACCCATTTTGTGATATCTTGCATGCCGCTGTCGCGTGCATACCATGTTGACTGCAAATATCATGATGCTGGCGCGTGGACTCATTTAGTACATCCCAATGGTCACGCTAGTTCCCGTTCATGTAATAATGAGAATGCAGGTATAGTAACCTAGTGCAAATACCTACTCATTCCCATTATGCTGACGTTATCACGTCTTTTGCATGAAATCCTTTACCGTCTAAATATTCATGTAACGTGACCCTCAACTGCCCCAATAATCACTATTCCATGCACGAATTTATCTCCGGTACATGCAATGGCAAATAGTCTGGCAGCACATTACCACGATATAAAACTCGCACAATTGCCTAAAAAGATCAGGCGTATTGACAGCGTGAAACAAAAAAACACGCGCCGCCCCTACCAGACAGGCTCATCAATTATCCGTAACCCGCCAGACGTCTTTTCGAATCCCATGATGCGCAGTGTCTCCCTAGCAGACGGGGAGTCGCGCTCGAGGATCTTCTGGGCCAGGTTAATCCTGTCATCCTGCCTCATGTGCTGGCCAATCTTGTATTTTCCGCGCATGTCCCCGGGTACCACCTTGATTACGGCGACATGATTTAGCACATCCATGTCTGGGCGCAGTGACTCATAGCCGCCCTCCGGCTGATACTTTTGCATCAGCGCCTCAAGCGCGGCCGCCTTTTCTTCGGCATCCTCCACAATTACCGACTCGCCCTTGATTACAACGCTTATGTACAGCGTGTCGGCTAGTGACGCATCCGTGGGACTAAAAAAGTGCGACGGTAGAAACTCTAGTTCCCGGTCCACCTCAAATCCGGATTTTGTATTTGCCCGCATGTTGTCAAGTTTTTCGCCGCGCGTATGGGAATGCATGTAGATGGAGTCGTTAAAAAAGACAAAGTTCATCGGAATCACCTGCGGATATCCACTCGCATCAACGGTTGCAAGCCGCCCGACATGCTCCTGGTTCAGGAATTGTACGATCTTTTCTCTGGATTTAATCTGCAATCTCCCGACTAGCTGCATGAAATTACAAGGCACAAGTCAAATAAAAATCAGGAGTCATGCTGCCTTTTTAAAAATTCGCGCTCGGCTCGCTTAATCTGGGCGTTCTTGGCAACATCTTCGCCCATATCTATTAGTTCATACAGGCCCACGTCTGCCACAAGCTCGTCCTCACTCTCCTCGTCAAGATCAAACTCGATATCCGTCAGAATCTCGATGTTTTCATCTAGAACCTCAAGGGATCTAGCAATATCCTCGGCAAGCTCGTCATCACTCATGCGTCTTCAAGATAAATTGAAAAAGCGGTTTTTGAAACTAGAGGTTTATTTCTTTTGCGTTTTCGCGCAAATATGGCATTACATAACTGGCAAACTTGTCTATTGAGCCAAAATAGTTCTTTCCCCAGAATCGGATGACAAAGTGGTTGACCCCAGCCTTCATGAACCGCTCAAATGTCGGTATGATGTCATCCGGCGTGCCTATGGCAGTAGATGATCTTGCAACGGATTCCGGAATCTTCGTCGCCGCCTCCCTCATCTTGACAATCCAGTCCTGGTTTGACATTGAATATTCGGTAAAATATTTTACAAAGTCAAACCCTTCAATCTCTTTGAGCTGATGCACCCTGAGAATCTCCGGCTTGAACAGGCTGACCTTGACGGCTTCCTTCATCTTTGCCCACGACTCTTCGGCATCCTCTGAAAAGTACACATCGATGTCAAGCGCCATCTGAAAGTTGTCCTTATCCTCCTGTGTCCTGCCGTGCTTTTCCATCGAGGACTCGATCTGTCCCTTGTGATCCTCGAATAGTTCTGGCGTATAACCTATTGGTAGCCAGCCATCCCCTAGCTTTCCAGTAAGCTCAAGTGTCCGCTTGCCGCCTGCCGCCATGTAGGTCGGCGGATGCGGCTTGCGTATCGGAGTGGCCTGCAGACATGCGCCCTCTAATCTATAATACTTGCCTTCATAATTTACCGTGTTGTCTGGTGTGGATTTATACAATGTCCTAATGACCTCGATCTGCTCGGCCCACTTTGAGACCGGCTTTTCAAACGGGATGCAAAACTCTTTGAGGTTTTGCGCCTCGCCAGCCCCGATTCCTAGGATCGCCCTACCCTTTGAGATCCTATCCAGTGTGATTGCCGCCAGCGCTATATTTGATGGATGCCGCCTTATGGCATCAGTAACGCAGGTTCCAAGCTCCACGTTGTTGGTGACCGCGGCAATTGCAGACAGCATGACCCACGGATCAAGCACCGTTGCATTCTTCCACTGCGGAACGTTGGTGTGATCCATGTAAAAGACCGAGTCATATCCTGTCTTGTCTGCAAGCATGCATGCGGTAAGAATCTGATCCTCGGTATATCCCGCCCTGGCCACGTTAAGGCCGTTTTGAATCCCGAATTTCAGCATAATTTTTTACCGTCGTTTGTTGTATTCATGCATAAATAAGTTTAATCCGATCGCCGCCCCATAAAACGTCATAATTCGTCAGCATGCTTTGCAGAAAGGCAATTATTTAGGACGAAAGTACTCTTACCATGTTTGTTGCAATAGCAGAGGTATACCTCAAGGACGGCGCCGAGGGGGACTTTGTAGGATCGTTTGCAGATGCCAATGCGGAACTGTCCGAATGCGAGGGTTTTGTAGGTAGGCGACTTTTAAAATCAGGAGACGGCTCGTTTAGAATACTAGTCGAACATGACAGTCGTGAAACGTTTGAAAGGATGCACCAGGGGGATATTCATGCAAAGTGGCACAAGGTCATGATATCACACATGGCACGGGCTCCATCGCCAAGATTCTATACAGTCGTTGCCCAATGAAGGTAGATTTTGATCTAGACGAACACGTGCAAAGGGTCATGGAGAGTGAATCCTATTTTCGCACATTCATCAATCGCGCCAGCCTAGCAGCCGGTGTGCTCGTCTTAGAACCGGGAGAGGATGACACGCAAGAGCCCCATGAAAGCGACGAGGTATATTACGTGATCTCTGGTAGCGGTTATTTGAGGATAAACGGCAAGGATTATATCGCGTCAAGGGGCAGGCTGTTTTTTGTTGCAAGGGATACCGAACATTTTTTTCATGGGAATCGGGGCGTGCTCAAGGTGTTGTACTTTTTTGGCGGCTCCGACGGCTGAAAGATTACCCTGCGGCCCACGACACGAACCTTGTTTCTTGCAAAAAGATCCACGGCCATCGGATAAATCCTGTGCTCGGCTCTGAGTATTCGCTTTGAGAGTGATTCCTCGGTGTCATCCTCCATAACCCTTACAGCTGACTGCATCACCACCGGCCCGCTGTCCATTCCCGCATCTACAATATGGACGGTACACCCGGAATACTTTACTCCGTGTTCTAACGCCTGCCTTTGCGCATTTAACCCCGGAAACGACGGGAGTAGTGCAGGGTGGATGTTTAGTATTTTGTTCTTGTATCGTTTTACAAGCTGCGGGCTGATAATCCTCATGAATCCCGCAAGGCAAACAAGTCCATTGGTAGGGCAAACCCCGTGTCTTTGCAACGCCCGGATTATCTTCCTGTCATAATCCCAGCGCGTCCCATCAAAACCGGCGCTTGGAACAATTTCGGTATCCACCCCTAGCCCCTTGGCAATATCTAGTCCCCGGGCATCCTCCCTGTTGGAAATCACCACAGCAGGACGAATTGGGATCTCCTTTTTCTCCACGGCACGCAGAATCGACTCCATGTTGCTTCCTCTGCCTGAAATCAAGATCCCCAGCTGCAACAATGATACGCAGATATCCGTCTAGCAATTAATTCATGCGGTAAATGAACGGTTATTATCACGCCATATCATATTCCCTACATGACGGGGCACAGAATCACGCACATCAGACTCAAGCATGCAAAAAAAGAATGCAAGTCAATCACCAACGTCAAGATGGACCGGAAATCCGTCACGGTCGACCACATCATTAAGATGATGAAGGGTACCGGCAGAGACAGGATCCGCCACACGTTCTATATAGAATCCGAGGGAATCAGGGTCTCCATCAAACTAGCGCCAGACAGTAACAATCCCACATACATTCGGACCGAACAGGCGGACTCGCCGTATGACACCCTTCTTGAGCTACCAAGGTTCTAATATCATACTCAATACCGCAAACCCCGCAGTTTATATCAAATCCATATTCCCCTGATCCTGTTTGAGACAAAGGATAACGATGACAAAAAACGGCATCGTCTGCAAGACAAACGGTACCACAATAACCCTTGATCCCAAGATTGCAGTGTCCGGATTGAACTTTGTATCCCATGCACACTCTGATCACCTTCCAAGCCGTGCCGATGGGACGATACTATCATCAAAAGAGACACGCGCCATAGCCGACCTGCGCGGACTTGAGATGAAGGATCATGTTGCAGATCTTGAAAACGCATCCCTGCACGACACCGGCCACATTCTTGGCGCGCGGGGGCTGTTATATGATGGAATCTTTTACACGGGTGACATCTGCACAAGGGGTCGGGGATTTCTCCGAGGGGCGCGTGTTCCAAAATGCAAGATCCTGATCACAGAGTGCACCTTTGGACTCCCAGAATTCATCTTTCCACCAATCGAGGAGATCAGAGATCGGGTCAACGGAATAATCTCGGACATGTACTCTCGCGGCATACCGGTGATCCTGATGGGGTATGCACTAGGTAAGGCGCAGACAATAACCCATATGTTCCAGCACTGGGAACCGTTCTACCTGCACGACTCCATCAAGAAGGTCAACGAGCTGCATCAAAGTTTCAACGTGAATCTAAGGGAGGCCATGGGACACTCGGAGGCTCAAAGACAGGGACTGCTAGACAAAAAACCTTGGGTAATGGTGGCCCCGATGATGTCCGAGAAGAGCAGCTTTGTAAGAGATATGAAGTCAAAATACGATGCCCTGACGGTGGGCTTTAGCGGATGGGCCAAGTCTTCAAAGTTTCACTTTGGCAGGATGTGCGACTATTCTATTCCCCTAAGTGATCACTGTGATTTTCTAGAGCTTGTCAGGATGGTAAACGAGTCTGGGGCAGAAAAGATTTACACAGTACACGGGTTTGTCGACGATTTTGCAGACTATTTGCGCAAATATAGAATTGATGCGCAACCCCTACAATACGAGGCTACACCCACTACAAGACTATAGGCAACGTATCGCGTATTCCAAGCACGCGCATCAACCACATTATCATGCAAGCCAAAGGGTGCATGAACATCCCTGTCCGTTATTGTAATGTGTATTTTATATGATTTATTGGGTTCTGGTTTGCGCGACAGGCCCCTAGACAGTCTAGTTCATCATACACACGATTCCTGTTCTCGTTGGGGCCGCGGTCCTGCCAAGCGTGGTGCAGTCCAAAATCCTCATAACATAATCGATTTTGTGGTATATACGAGCGTTGCCATAGTCATCTTGCGCGCAGACTCTTACAACGCAACCTAGATTCCAATAAAACGTCTACAGTCGCAGTCAAGTACCAAGCAAGTCTCTTGGTTTCGCAGATGATCCGCGTACATGTGACCGCATGCCTCATTTTTACATGTTCTTCTGGCCGTCTCCCTTATGATGACGGACTGGGCGATGCGGTTTGCCTTGTCCTTTGAATATCCCCGTTTATCCACATAGTAATGAACTATCCTACTATACAGCTTGCCTGCGTTGAACTTTTTTTCAATCATTGCCTGCCGCCTTGCAACGGGATCCAGTAAAGTGTAACAGTGGCCCGAATCTTTGGCATTTTTCGAATCCTTTGTGTAATTATCTCGTCGATCCTTTCCTTGTCCTCAGATACAACCTTACAAAAGATATCATAGATTCCATATGTTCCACGCACCTCGGCAACCTCGGTGATATCTGCAATGCCCCGGATTATATCCGACTCTGATCCCAAGTCGCACTGGATCAGGACGTATGCCGTCTCAGTCATTGTAATACACTTCCCCTTCTAGAACGTCGGCCCACCCCGCAGCGACATCGGGGATCTGTACATTTAGGTACAACTCTATCACTTGTCATAGTATAGATTAGTCACCAACATATATGAACTAGACTGATCTATAAGCATAGAATTGTTTAAAATTATTACCTTAAACCTTACATTTGTTAATAACCATATGCAGACGAGCTCAAATAACAAACAGGCAGACCAACATGCAATGAAAGTCAAGTGAACGCAAACTAACATAACATTATTCCTATGTCCAGCAGATTCGTCTGCGTGTGGCCAGTCCTTATCAGGCCCCCAAACCTTTCAAAGTACGCATTAGAGTTGCTAGACATGAGGTACCTTTTGATCACGTCTCTGTCGATCGAAGATGTGTGTATCAAGGCTCCTGCAAACTCTGTATTGCCGTCGATGCCATCAGTTCCAATCGAGCCGACGATCATGTCACGCTGTAGCAGTCCAGCCATACGTAGTACGATCTCTTGATTCCGTCCCCCCATACCGCCTCCCCTTACCAGCACGGTCGTCTCCCCTCCAAAGATCAAGCACGAGCAGGGCTTTTTTGGCGCAATTTTGACTAGCGTCCCGGCCTGCTTCTCAACCTTTCCAAATATTGTAGCGGTCCGCACCCCGTATCCGAGCTTTACCGCTTCTTTTTTCATGGCCCGCAGGCAGTCTCTGTTGGATGCGATCACGAAATTCCTGATTGCCGGCATCTTTGGTGTCTCAGCGATGGCCCCGCGCGCGCCCAGATCTAGACGCGCCAGCACGCTTTTTGGGATCCTGTCTTGGATTTTATATTTCCGAATGACCCTTTGCGCCTGTGCAAACGTGGTCTTGTCACAGTATGTCGTTCCAGATGCAATCACAGACATATCGTCGGACTTGACATCGGACATCAACAGCGCAATCGCATCACATGGAATGTCCAATGTCATTCTCCCCCCCTTTATCTTGGAGAGGTGCTTTCGTACACAGTTGACCTCGCCTATGTCTGCACCCGACCCCAGCAACACCTGGTTCGTATGCATCTTCTCCTCTAGTGTTATTCCATCAGGTAGCGCGACTAGTGCCGAACCGCCGCCCGATACTAGGAATACCACCAAGTCGGTCTTGCGGCAGTTTCTGATATATGATAAAATGGCCCTTGCGGCCACCATGCTTGAATGGCTCGGATTCGGATGCGTTGACTGTATGATTTTGAACTTTGTGCGTTTTGGTGCACGGATTCCACTTGGAATTATTATGATGCCGTCACGCGCGCGTATCCTAGAATCAAAGGCAGTTGCCATTGAAAGTCCCGCCTTTCCAAATGCCACTATCCTGACCGCCGAATACCTTGACGTGTTTACGATGTGTCTTCCCATCAGTACAGAGCGCCGTTTCAGGATTTTTGGCAAGATTGTAGACGGCATGGCCGCGGCAATTCCAGCCTCCAAAATCCGGCGTGCGTCTTTCTCCTTTTCCAGATTTGTCTTAGCACGATCATTCAAGTGATTTTTCAGTGCTTCTGTAAGATATAATAATAATCAATTAAACGCTGTAATCATGCACACGATACGAATTCCCAAGGTAATCAACTTCGGCGAGGATGCGCTTGGTCAGACAGAATACCCCAAAAACGCCCTAGTTGTCACGACCGTTCCCAAGGAACTCTCCGACAAGTGGCTAGCAAAGATGGGCATAAAGGACCACATGCTATATGATCAGGTAAAGCCCGAGCCATCAATAGACGATGTAAACGCGGTGATCTCACAGTTCAAGGACAAGGATCCTTCCGTCCTGATTGGATTAGGTGGTGGAAGCTCCATGGATGTCGTAAAATACGCAGCTCCGGAGATGGGCAAGCAAAAGATCCTGATTCCGACAACGTTTGGAACCGGTGCCGAGATGACCACATATTGCGTCCTAAAATTTGATGGTAAAAAGAGGCTGTTGCGTGAAGACAGATTCCTAGCAGACATGGCCGTAGTTGACTCGTATTTCATGGACGGAACCCCAGAGCAGGTGATCAAGAACTCTGTCTGCGATGCATGCGCGCAAGCGACGGAGGGATACGACAGCAAGCTGGGTAATGATTTGACAAAGACGCTGTGCAAAAAGGCGTTTGATATTCTTTATGATGCAATCATGAACGACAACCCGGAAGAGTATCCTTATGGCTCGATGCTATCTGGAATGGGATTTGGCAACTGCTCTACAACTCTTGGACACGCGCTCTCCTATGTCTTTTCAAACGAGGGCATACCACACGGATACTCGTTATCATCCTGCACGACAGTTGCACACAAGCACAACAAGTCCATATTTTATGACCGATTCAAAGAATGCATTGAAAAGCTTGGTTTTGACAAGCTTGAACTCAAGGCCGATGTGTCCGACGCGGCAGATATCGTCATGACGGATAAGGGTCACCTAGACCCCAACCCCATTCCAATAACCAAAGAGGATGTAGTAAAGTGCCTTGAAGATATCAAGGCCGGAGAAATCTAATCCCTCCCTTGTTTTTATATCAATATATCATCATTCCAAAACAGCGAATGTGTGATTGTCAGGTTTTCAAGAATTAAATACAAAGCGCCCGTAATCTGTCCATTGGTAGGTACAAGGATCGATGGCAAGGCCATCGCCCAGTCCGTAAAGGACAGGGTGCGCAAGGCAGTAGATCAGTTCATAGAGCAGGGAACGATGCCATGCCTAGCAACCATACTTGTTGGCGGCGATTCCGCATCCGCCACATACGTGAAAAACAAGCACAATGCCTGTGCAGAGGTGGGAATCACAACAAGGGATTACAAATTGGACATCGACACTACACAGTCCCGGCTTGACGAAATCATAAAGAGTCTGAACAACGACAAAACCGTCCACGGGATCCTAGTGCAGCTGCCCCTTCCAAAGCATCTAGACGAGTTTGCCGCAATATCGGCCATATCACCATTAAAGGACGTAGACGGCCTGACGCCGCACAATACAGGACTGCTTTCCATGCAAAAGGCCGCCCTAGTGCCATGCACGCCGCTTGGGGTCATGGAGATCCTAGACCATCATAGTATAAACACGGAGGGAAAAAACATAGTCATAATCAACAGAAGCGCCCTAGTCGGCAAGCCCCTGTACCATCTGTTACTGGCAAGGAATGCAACCGTGACCACGTGTCATTCAAGGACGAAGAATCTCAAAGAGCAGTGCCTGTCAGCGGACATAATCATCACGGCCGTCGGTGACAGGACAAGGTTCACGCTGACATCAGATATGGTAAGGGACGGCGCGATAATAATCGATGTCGCCATTGCCAAACATGAGGGAAGGTTGGTGGGAGACGCAGATTATAATACCATTATAAAAAAGGCGTCGCTGGCAACGCCTGTTCCTGGAGGGGTGGGTCCAATGACTGTCGCCATGCTCTTAAAGAACACAGTAATTGCAACATCCCTGAGCCGCTTTGTCCAGTGAGAAAAAGGCAGCTTTGCGAAAGCTGCTATTAGAGAAAAGGGACGGGATCTCACACGAATTAATGGAGATCAACTCGAAAAAAATCCATGCAAGCCTGAAAAAAATCCCCGCATTCAGGTTGGCCACGAGAATCGGCATCTATTATCCGACCGGAAGCGAGGTCTTTACGCAGAATATAATGCAGGACGCGATCAGTAACGGCCTAGAGGTGTGCCTTCCAAGAGTTGCAGGAGACATGCTCGAATTCAGGAAAATAGAGGGGTTTGCGAGTCTGGAACCAGGAAGTTTTGACATAATGGAGCCAACACAGGGTTGCCCAATGGCAAAAAAAATGGAGGTGATTATAATTCCGGCGCTAGGCGCCTCGCCAGACAGGTACAGGATTGGATACGGCAGGGGGTTTTATGACAGGTACCTAGCTGGAAAAAGCATTGTAAAGATTGCGCTCTGCTTTCAAAGGCAGGTGATACGCAGAATTCCGCACGAGGAACACGATATTCAAATGGACTATATCGTTACAGAAGACGGCGCATACAAGCCATAGGCGGGCCGAGGCGTTTTACACGATGCGCCGCCGCAACTTTCTAACATCTACAAATCCACGACATACTAATTTGCCCATAGTTTAGCTTTATTACGGCATTACACATAGCATACATGAAAGATGGAGCTGGCAGGCGAGTTTGATTTAAAGAAGATCGAGTCCGAGATCAGGCTTTACATGCACGATATCAACATAAGAGACCTCATCTCCGGCTCCGAAAAGCCCGGAAGGATCAGATTCGTCGAGGGCCCGCCCACAATGAATGGAGTCCCTCATGCCGGCCACATCCGCGGAAGGGTCATCAAGGACGTATGGTACCGGTACAAGACCCTCCAAGGGTTCAAGGTTTCATTCAATGCAGGGTGGGACACCCAGGGGCTTCCAATAGAGCTCCAGGCCGAAAAAGAGCTTGGCATCACAGGGTCCAAGTCCGAGGTGATTGAAAAGGTCGGGATCGAGAGACTAGTATCAGAATGCAAGAATCTTGTTCAAAGGTATAATGAAAAGTGGGTCCGCGTCGACGGGCTACTTGGCATGTCATTTGACCAGGAAAAGGCCTACTGGACGTACAAGGACGAATTTATCGAGAGGGAATGGCAGGTCCTAAAAAGCGCGATAAAAAACGAAATACTAGAAGAGGATCATACCGTGATTGCATACTGCCCAAGCTGCCAGACATCGCTTAGCCACGCAGAAGTAAATCAGGGGTACGAGGAGGTAACGGATCCCTCCATGTACTACAAGGTGAGGCTGGTAGGCGAGGACGCGTTTTTGATTGTTTGGACTACAATGCCATTTACCCTAGTCACTGATGCAATGGTGGGACTAAATCCCAACGAGGATTATCACTATGCAAGGGTCAGGGACGAGACATGGATTGTAGGGAAGACGCGGGCCGAAGAGTTCTTCAAAGAAATACGCGTCGAGGATCACATCATAGAAAAAACCGTAAAGGGTGCGGCATTTGAGGGTAAAAAGTACATCCATCCACTATTAAATGAGATCCCGGCCCTCGCACAACATGCAGAGAATAAAAATTATCATGTTGCAGTCGCTGAAGAGTTTGTGGATGCAAGTACCGGAAGCGGCCTAGTCCACCTCTCACCTGCAAACGGTGAGGAGGATATTGCCATAGCGCGCAAGCGCAACGTCAACATATTCAACCCCATAGACGACAGGGTGAAATTCACAGTAGATGCTGGAAAGTATCAGGGCCTCTTCGTAAGGGATGCAGACAAGGTAATTGCCAACGATCTAAAGTTAAAAGATGCGCTAGTCAGAACAAGTAAAATAAAGCACAAGTACCCACTGTGCTGGCGCTCGCGCCATCCCATAGTCTGGCTTGCCCGGAGGGGATGGTTCTACAAGCTCGACAGGCTAGGAGACAAAGCAGTTATGGCGGCCCAGAAGGTGAGATACTTTTACGAGGCCCCTAAAAACCGATTTCTAGGAATAATCAGAGAAAAGCATCCATGGTGCATTTCAAGGGAGAGGATTTGGGGGTGTCCGCTGCCAGTATGGACGTGTAGTGACTGCGGCAAGAAGACATGGTGCTTTTCAAGAAGGGATATCATCGAGCGCGCAGTAGAGCTGCCCGACGGAGAAGATTTTGAGCTGCATGTGCCGTGGATAGACAATGTTGTAATAAGGTGCGACAGCTGCAATAGCCGCAACACGAGACGGGACCGGTATGTGTTAGACACGTGGCACAACAGCGGCTCGGCGCCGTACTCGTCGCTGACCGACCAAGAATATTCCAACGAGATCCCCGCTCCGTTTTTCACTGAGGGAATTGATCAAACGCGAGGCTGGGCATACACGTTGCTGATAGAAAACGTGATCCTAAACAATGCGGCAACATCCCCGTATGACTCGTTCTTGTTTCAGGGGCATGTCCTTGACGAAGCGGGCAACAAGATGAGCAAGAGTCGCGGCAACATACTCGACGGCGAAGAGTTATTGACAAAGTATCCAGTCGACCTAGTAAGGTTTTACTTTATCTGGAAGGCAAGTCCGATCGAGTCCCTGAACTTTGACACCTCGGAGCTCATGTCAAGGCCGTACCAGGTCGCAAGCACACTATACCACCTGCACCTGTACTATAATCAGTACGCCCGCTATGATAATTTTGACCCTGCAACGACGATCCAGTGGTCAAAAAATAATGAAATACTGACAGCCGCAGACGCCTGGATACTCTCAAAGCTTCAAAGGGTGATAATGGACATGACCAGATTAAACGACGAGTGTCGCTTTCATGAATCAGCTAGGGCCGCCGACGACTATATTATCAACATGCTAAGCCAGGTATATCTCCCAATCACGCGCGCAGAGTTGTGGGATGAGACAGACGGCAACATGGACCGGCGTCATGCAATATATTCAGTACTGTATAATGTATTACATACGCTTGACATCCTCATCCATCCGTTCTGCCCCCATGTCAGTGAATACCTGTACCAAAGCACATCCGATAGGGATCAGCCAATTCTGCTAGAAGAGTGGCCCCAGCCGCAAGAGTCCCTGATCAATGATTCTGTCGAGGAGTCATTTGATCTTATGAGGGAATGCGTATCAATATCATCTGCAGCAAGGATGAGGGGCGGGCTAAAGCGCAGGTGGCCAATATCCGAGGCCATAATTTGTCTAGAAGGAACCGGGAAGGAGGCACTAGAACGGGTATCCGGACTGTTAATGGCGCAGATGAACGTGGAAAGGTACACGATTCACGAGCTAAGGTGTCATGAGGGCCTCGAGCAGGTCCTAGAGATGAAGGAGAAGGGGCTGCCCATAAGGCCGCTAGTCGACTTGGAGAGAAAGAAGATCGGTCCCAAGGTAAAACATCTCATGGGGCCGCTGATGAAGATGTATCAGGAGACGGACCCAGAAGAGTTTGTATGTTCATTGAGGGATGCGTCACAGTATACGTTCCGGCTAGAAGAAGACGTTGTGCTAGATAAAGAGGATTTCACAGTCTCGTTTGATGCGGCAGACGGCTTTGCGCTATCAAGACGCGGCAAGATTACAGTGATCATTCCAACAAAGAGGGATCGGGAAATGATGTCAAGGGGCCTGTTAAGAGACGTTGCAAGGCGCATCCAAGCGCTAAGAAAGGAGAAAGGGTACAACCCCACCGATGTCCTAGAGGTTGCCTCGATCCTAGGACTAGACGAGGAGTCACGAATCATGCTACAAGAAAAGTCATCAGAGATGGCGTTTCTAGTACGTGTGAAAAGGATCGAGTTTGCAGATGTATGTGATTCGTACAAGGACGAGGATGTCGACGGAAAAAGGATACAGATAGGCATAAAATGACATCCGGGTATTGTTTTATTAAGCGGGTGCCACAACATCATACATGGCTGGCTCGGAATCATATAATGTAGTCGGCGTAAACATTCTAAGGCAAAACGGCGTCGATGTCGACGAGTTGATCAAAATTCTAGTATACAATGCATCAGTAGAGTTTACCGCATACTATTACTTTACGAACCTTAGGACGCACTGCACAGGAATGGATGGCGAGGGCATCAAGGGAGTGATAGAGGATGCAAGGCTTGAGGATCTCAGCCACTTTGAGTCCTGCATTGAAAGAATCCATCAGCTTGGAGGCACGCTCCCTACTGATGCGGCCGACTTTGTCAAGATGTCCGGGTGCGAATTCTTGCAGCTTGACACGGATTCCACGAATTTGAAGGCGATTTTGGAGAAATGCCTCAAGGCAGAGCAGGGTGCAATCGTGAATTGGGACAAGGTGTGCAAGATGACGCTTGGCAAGGATCCCGTGACATATGATATTGCAAAGGACATCCTTGCCGAAGAAGTCGAGCACGAGTCATGGTTTCTAGAACTGCTATATGGCAGACCGTCAGGACACATGAGGAGAAAATATTCCGGTGAGAGGCCGCATACCAGAAAGCATTCCCGTGCGCTCGACGTCTAATCATGGAACCACGCTAGTTATCTATACACAGGGCAATATAATGCCAAAGTCCGAAGTTAAATAGAAAATCATCGTAACAATAATCATGGTAAAGCAGATCAGCTTGGACTCTTGGCAGATCAACCACCTGACAGAACTGCTACGCGAGGGATCAAAGATGGTAGAGTTGACAAACAGACCGATCATGCTGTACCGTCAGACCACGGAAGAGGAGGATGGAAGCTACGAGGAGATCGTATGCTCGCTTGCCAAAAATTACGTGATAGAGCAACTAGTAACATCGGGCGGCATAATCATTCCGACGTTTCAGCAGCAGTACGTCTATCCCATAGACGACTATCCGGGAATAGTTCTTCGAAAGAGCAAGGAGCGCTTTCTAGAGATAATCGACCTGCTCGAAGACGAGATCAAGTGACGCAAACCGGCATAATAGATACTGGACAATTTGTGGCATATGCAGGGCAACATGAAATTTGGGTTGTGGAATAGACCATTCCTGCAAGACGTTTGCAGTTACGTACACACTCAGGTCGAGTAGGAATTCATGCCCGAATGTGTTATTCGTTTTGAAATTTCCGGCACAATACCTCAGTCGACCTGACCTGTTACCATCCTACAGTTAATAAAGACCAAAACGGGTATGTTTTTTGCACATGCGCCTATTAGAATTTCAGGCAAAAGAATTGTTCTCACAGTATGACATTCCCACGCCCCCAAGCAGGTACTCGAAGGACTTGGAGAAGGGCCGCAAGGATGCAGAGGAGCTAGGATTTCCATTTGTAATCAAGATACAGGTACCGGTAGGCGGTCGTGGAAAAGCAGGCGGAATCCAGAAATGCCACAACATGGACGAGTTTGATCTGAAATACCCCCATGTCCTAAACATGGAGATAAAGGGCGAGAGGGCGCGCGCAATACTGCTAGAAAAGATGGTAAATATCAAAAAAGAATTGTACCTGTCACTGTTTTTGAACCGTAGCAAGAGGTGTTATACGGTAATCGCGTCGGCAGACGGCGGGGTGGAGATCGAATCAGTCAGGAACCAGATCATCAAGGAGATAGGACTAGGAGACATAGATGGAACAGTAGCAAGGCAGGTTGCAGATGAAATGGGGTTAGAGGGGAGATCCGCCGATGATCTCGTGAACGTATTACAAAAGTTGTCAACGATTACAATTGAAAAGGAGGCCGAGCTGACGGAGATAAACCCGCTAGCCATACTTGAGGACGGCTCGCTACTTGCCCTTGACGGCAAGATAGTAACGGATGATAATGCGGGATTCAGGCAACCAGAGATGCAAAAGTATCAAGAAAAGACCGAGATCGAAGAGCGTGCAGAAAAGTCCGGGTTCAGCCTTGTGGAGCTTGACGGGAATATCGCGGTGGTGGGAAACGGAGCCGGGCTTGTTATGTCAACGCTTGACATGCTGTCAGATAATGGTGGAAGGCCTGCATGCTTTCTTGATGTAGGTGGTGGAGCCACCACGGAATCCGTGTACGAGGCATTGACATTAATCAGCAAGATGGACAGAGTCAAGGCAATCCTAGTGAACCTGTACGGAGGAATTGTAAAGACCACGACGGTTGCATCCGCGTTCATCAAGGCATATGAAAACGGCCTGATCGACCTCCCCGTATACTCACGGTTAAAGGGAACCGAGTCAGAAAAGGCCCAAGATATGCTCAAAAGCTCAAAGACCAAGATGTTTGATTCCGTCGAAGAAGCAATCAATGCGGCAGTAATGGGGGTAAACTAGGTGGCAGACATCTTTGAACTGTTAAGGGGAAATCCGTCCGATTCCGACTATGGAAAAAAGCCGGTAATTGTACAGGGGCTGACCGGAGCGTACGGCTCCATACACGGCAGGAACATGATCAAATATGGAACCAATATAGCCGCCGGAGTCACACCTGGGAAGGGCGGCCAAGATTTTGAGGGCGTTAACATATACAATACCGTAGGCGAGGCAGTCGATGCCACTGGAGCCAAGATCTCAATCATATTTGTGCCGGCAAAATTCTTCCTTAAAGCCGCAACCGAGGCGCTAGAGGCAGGCATAAAGCTGCTAGTGGCAATTCCAGAGCACGTGCCAATAAGGGATACGATGCACGTCTTGGATCTGGCAAGAAGAAACGATGCAATAGTCATCGGTCCCAACACGCCCGGGATCATGATTCCTGAGCTCATCAAGGTCGGAATCATGCCGCCTACGCCGTTCAAGGCAGGCAGGATCGCGGTATTGTCAAAAAGCGGCACGCTACTTTATGAGATCTCCGACGCGCTGACTAGTGCCGGATTCGGACAGGCAATTACAATTGGAATTGGCGGGGATCCCGTAAACGGGACTAGATTGGTAGATGCATTTGACATGGTAAAAAACGTAAAGGAGATAGACGGACTAGTCATCGTAGGCGAGATCGGAGGGGACTCCGAGGAGGTCCTAGCCAAGAAGATCATTGATGACGGATTCAAAAAACCAACCGTTGCATACATAGCCGGTAGGGCCGCGCCCAAGGAGAAGAGGATGGGTCATGCCGGTGCAATTATCATGGGAACATACGGCTCTGCCGAATCCAAGGTATCCATGTTTAACAAGGCAAACATCCCAGTTGCAAAGAGGCCAGCAGAAGTGCCGGTACTGCTTGCAGGAAAGATGAAGGAATAAAAGAGAGTATTTGGTGGTAAAAGGTACATGCCAATCACAGACCCTGAGAAGAAGAGGATTGCCCAGCAGGCTAGGTTGCACATGAAGATCTGCTTTAACTGCGGCGCAAGAAACGACATCAATGCAACACGTTGCCGCAAGTGCAAGAATCCGTATCTTAGGCTGAAAAACAAGACGCTTGGCGCAAAGAAATAGTAACCTAAAGACAAAAAAACCTCCCGATTTCCATGTTATTTGGACCGGTAGTCTAGTGGTAGGATGACGCACTCACACTGCGTAAGAGATCAAATCTCCGCAAGGGTCATGGGTTCAAGTCCCATCCGGTCCATTCTTGCTATGGATTTAGATTGCGCCCCGACGTTTTTGGTTTGCATCAGAAACGCCATCAGACGGCAGAGAATCTCTTTAGGGTACCCAACAGGGTACCCATTAGGATACCCATCAAATATCCAAGACTCACCATAACTCAATTCCAGTATAATCACGTTAGAGATTATGCATGATCGCGATGGATACCATATTTAGTCGAGTAGATCAAAAAATCATACAAGGTCAGATGCATGGCCTACCCCCGATACAATATTTGTGAACCATGGGACGACTCTTCTTGTACGTGCCAGCCTAAAACGGTTTGGCCGATTGGTCCAACATGCTCCATCAGAACATTTGAGCTTGAAGGATAGCTAGACCGCGGTATTACGAAAGGAAGAATACAATACTCACGCTAGGCTTGACGAGGCGCTAGCAGAGATTGCATGGCTCAAGTGCCAAGTCGGCGGCGATACCGGCTAGGACGTAATGCTTGACGAGGTGCTAGCAGATAATACAAGGTCCAGCCTGCCCATTATGAGGCCCCAGGCATGCCGACGTCACAGCCCTCGCTTTACAACGCAGAGCGGACGGCGTTCATGAAGGGCCGCGTCGAGGATCCCGTTAACAGTACCGGGACAAAAAAATTCAGTGGGGGTAGCAGGGCGCCGCGCGAAGACGAGAAGATAGATCCCACCAGTACGGCATGCAGACGTATCGCATTACAACAAGGCCGCGCAACCGGCCCGCCACCATGGACCTGAATTCATATAATGTCAGGTCCGGTCGTGAGATATAAGATAATTTGATCGTAACTGTTGGATCATTTTGGTACAAGTTCAGGATATAGTGCAAAAATCTAGGCACGATATTAACAGTTACACCTGATGTAAACGGGACGGCATCAGCTCCTCGCGCCAGATATACAGATACAAACTTGGTGTACGGTAAACCCATCACGATATCATCTGATTCGCATCAGAACCTTCTCGATCACCGCCTAACCGTTCCATACCCCCATCCTTGCCTAGTTGGGTCACGAATTTGCACGTACCAATTGGCCCAACGTGCGCGGCATGACACTTGAGGCAATATATCTTACAAAGTGTTGAGCCTTTGCGCCCGCCGCGTCTTGAGCAGGCTATACATGATCATTCCCACGTTTATGATGGAGACAGTCTCGATAAGGTCGACGCCGTACAAGAGCCAGTCCAGCGCCGGATGGAGTCTGCTCACCATGCCCATCTCCAGATACAGGTCAGCGTTCCAGATCATGTGCGGGATTTGAATGAACTGAATTACGGCAATTACAACAATGCTTCCGAGAATTTTATCCTCGTACCATTTCCAGAATTTGTTCCATGTGTTCATGTTTTGTATTGGGCCAAACAATAGATAAACGGTGTGAAAATTAGAAGCGCCTAATTAGCCTGAACTAATTTGCGGATTTTATCAGACATTTTTTGCCATGGAAAATTTTCCCCAGAGAATTATTCTTGGAATCAAGATTGCAATACAAATCCAAGTGAATGGTTAGGCACGATACGGACTCGGGCCGTGGAAAAAAAGAATAGACATATACCAATTCAACTACCCACACATGATCATGAGCAAGAACTTTTGGCACGATATAGAAACGGGTACGGATATGCCCGAGATCATCAATGTGATCGTCGAGATTCCAAAGGGCTCCCAGAACAAGTATGAATACGACAAAAAGCACAACATGATAAAGCTCGACAGGGTATTGTTCTCGCCGTTTCATTATCCAGGCGACTATGGGATCATACCACAGACGCTGTCAGATGACGGGGATCCACTAGACGCACTAGTACTAGTCACTAACGCGACGTATCCCGGAATCCTGATCGAGGCAAGGCCCATCGGGATGCTTCGCATGAAGGACGACGGGGAGCTCGATTACAAGATAATTTGCGTCTCCACCAATGATCCAAGGTACCTGCATACCGCGGACATTTCAGATGTAGAGGATCATTACAGGTCAGAGATTGCGCACTTTTTCCAAGTATACAAGGATCTAGAGGGAAAGAAGGTTGAAATTCTCGGATGGGAGTCGGCAAGAGAGGCCAAGTCTGCAATCGTAGACTCTGTCAAAAACTACAAAGACACCCTGAAGAAATACTAGCGTGCCGCCTCTGACCGCGTCCATATATGGATTGATTTTTAATGGCAAAAAAGGCGCCTAAAACAGTGGCATCATATCAGACCCAGCGATGGGATCTAACAGAGTTGGTAAAGAGAACAACGCTTGAGTCCCAGATCAGAGAGGTACAAAGGCTTGCCAAATCGTTTGAAGGGTCAAAGTCAAGGCTTTCTCCAGATATATCACAGGGTACGTTCATGAAGATAATCAGGGACAAGGAAAGACTCGCTGAAAAAATGAGCATACTCGGCGGGTTTGCATCACTCTCCTATGCTGCAGACACCCAGTCAGACGAGGCGACATCGATCATGACTAGAATCAGCAAGCTAGGCTCAAACGTCTCCAACCGCGTGCTGTTTTTTGACCTATGGTGGAAGCAAAAGATGGATGAAAAGAACGCCAAGAGATTGATCAGTGTTGCCGGCGAGCTTGAGGGATACCTGAGGCGCAAGCGGCTAACTGCAAGATACTCCCTGTCAGAGCCAGAGGAAAAGATAATCAACACGCTAGATGTCACCGGTGCCTCTGCGCTAGTCAAGATATACGACAAGATAACAAACTCATTTGAGTATAACGTAAAAGTCAAAGGCAGGTCAAGAATAGTTACAAGGGAGCAGCTTACCAACCTTGTCAAAAGCTCAAATGCAGGCACGAGAGAGGCCGCTTACAGGTCCCTGCTGACCAAATTCAACGACAACAAAGGCGTTCTCGGAGAAATTTATCAGAATATAACGCTAAACTGGAGGGATGAGGGGATCGAGATTCGGGGATACCACTCGCCCATATCAATGAGGAATATAGGAAACGATATAGACGACAGGACCATCACCTCGCTACTAGACACATGCAAGAAGAACGGTAGGATATTCCAGAAATTTTTTGTTCAAAAGGCAAAAATGGCCGGGCTGAAAAAACTCCGCCGATATGACCTGTATGCGCCTGCCGCGGCAAAGACCAGAGAGAAAAACTATTCTTACGATAGGGCGGCAGACCTCGTCCTAGAATCACTAAACAGGTTTAGTCCAAAAATACATGATTGGGCAAAGAACGTCTTTGTGAAACACCACATTGACTCGTCAATTCGGGCCGGAAAGAGGGATGGCGCGTTTTGTAGCACGCTGTCGCCCAAAATCACCCCGTTCGTGCTTGTAAACTATACCGGAAAGGCAAGAGATGTCTTTACCCTAGCCCATGAACTAGGTCATGCGGTGCACAGCCAAGCGGCCGGTGACCGCTCCATCCTAGTCCAAGACGCACCGCTCCCACTAGCAGAAACAGCGTCAACGTTTGCAGAACTGCTACTCTATGACAGCATGTCAGAAATGATTACAGAGGATGAGAAAAGGATCGTTCTTGCAGAAAAGATCGACGATCTGTACGCCACGATCATGAGGCAGTCGTTTTTCACGTTGTTTGAGATCGAGGCCCACAAGCAGGTTGCACGCACCACGACCGTAGAAGAGCTGTCAAAGACGTACCTGTCCAACCTCGAGATGCAGTTTGGAAAGTCAGTTTCCGTATCAGAAGACTTTGCAATAGAATGGAGTTGCATACCGCACTTTTACCACACGCCATTTTACTGCTATGCATACTCGTTTGGAAACCTCTTGGCCATCTCACTGTTTCAAAGATACAAAAAAGAGGGGAATGATTTTGTTCCGTCGTATATCGAGATTCTGGCAGCCGGCGGTTCCATAAAGCCAGAGGTATTGCTTGCAGAGTACGGATTCGACATCGGATCCCCAAGATTCTGGCAAGACGGATTCGATCACATACGCTCAAAGATAACAGAATTATCAAGGCTAGCTTGAGTCCTGCAAATCAAACCCTTCACGATAGTATATCCCCAATCCGTACGAGTTTTGTCCAATTTGGACTAAACCTTAAATGAAAAGTTTCGATTTGGCCTGCAATGAACACAAGGCAGAAGACTGGAATTCTTGCATTATCTGCAATAGCGGCAATTATCACCGTTGCAGGAGCAGTAGGAATTCAAGAAACCAGCGCAGCAAAGACGATAACCTTTGAGGTTACGGTTACAAACCTCACTCCAGGGCAGCCAATTACTCCACCCCTGCTAGTAACACATGCTAGGGATGCGGGATTCTTCACGGTCGGAGATGAGGCCAGTGAACATCTGCAGCAGCTTGTAGAAAACGGCAATGCCGAACCGTTGGTCCAAGGTATAACGGGCATGGACCATATCTTTGACATTGTTCAAGGCTCCGCGCCGCTTGTGCCTGCAAATGATCCCGGAGACACCGGCCTTGCACACTCTGAAACATTTACTATAACGGCAAGCGGCAGTCACAGGTACCTTTCATTTGCAAGCATGCTAGTCTGTACGAACGACGGCTTTGCCGGAATCGACGGCGTCAAGCTTCCCTACTATCACGAAAAGACAGTATATGCACTGGCATACGATGCAAGAACAGAGATGAATACAGAGAATTTTGCCGACCTAGTACCACCATGCCAGGATGCAATAGGAATATTATCAGATGACGCCGGAACCGGGGCAAGCAACCCCGCAATTGCAGAAGACGGCATAATCATTCCACATCCCGGCATCATGGGAACAGACGATCTGACATCACTCCATGCGTGGGGTAATCCAGTAGTCAAAATAGATCTAGTACGCACAGGGTAATGCCCCCACCCCCTATTTTTTAACCAGAATCGTGCCCGAATTAACCAGAATGCCGGCACGCATCAAGCTACATTACAAAGTGGCTACATGTACGATACACGTTACTTGCGCAGGCGCCGCCATACAACAAGCCCTGCCGCCCCGGCCGCTACGATAACGAGTGCCGCGATTAGCTCCATCCCGATGCATCCTCCCAGTTCAATCTCAGACTCGCCGCATGTGCGCGTACTGACTAAATCCCCGCCATCTCCCATTCCGGCACCGCCATCCTCAAAATCAACAGAGGAGGTTTGCAACAGTGACAGAATTTTAATTTGTGATTCGGAGAGCTCAGAGGTCTCTAGGTTTCCATTGCACAAGCTAGTGTGCAGTCTCCCCTCATCATATATTGCAAACACGACGTACTCAATTCCACCTTCAAAGCCATATCCGCATGCAGAACCGGCGCTTGGCGTGGCGATCAATGTCGGCACGATTT
Organism: uncultured Nitrosopumilaceae archaeon; assembly: GCA_964507825.1. Classification (GTDB taxonomy): domain Archaea; phylum Thermoproteota; class Nitrososphaeria; order Nitrososphaerales; family Nitrosopumilaceae; genus JAWVZS01. The sequence goes on from CAZDQM010000071.1 coordinate 32,104, forward strand.
CATCTAGCGGCTCCCCCTTGACAAAGACCACGTCTGTAAAGCTCCAGTAATGTGTCATGTCGTCTCCTTCAAAAGAATCCGACGTTCCAACAAGAATCGCATCCGCGTACTCGGCGTGCTGCATGAATGTTGCCTGTACGCAGCTGCATGCAAACGATTCCGGAACATCTGCCACTCCAAGAAACATTATTGCCGCACTTACAATAAAGAAGGATTTCAATGATATCAACAGCAAAATTACAAACAATGATGAATTTAAGTGGGGCCAGCAACCACGCACTGGTTGCTGGCTGTTCCCCGAGCGGTTTGAATTCGATGTCGAGTCGTACGCATGCTTTTGTCTATAAATACGAATCGTTGCAAGGATAGTACACACTCGGGCATGAATCCCGGATCTACATGTGTGTACCATGGACATATCCCGCACCCATACCCCAAACTCCAACAAGATACCGCATACAGCCAAGTCCGTTGCCTAGATCAATGTATGCATAATGAAAAGCCTGATCGGCGAAATATCATGTTGAATTTCCGCGATATTAGGGCAGAGACTCGTCTAAATCACAGCAGAACTTGTGAACCCAGTTCCCCTTGGAATTCTTTAATATCTCCTTTCCTGCCTTGATCGGCTCGCCGCACTCACTACACTTGCCTGCAAACCGAGCCTTCAAATTGATCGCACCATTAGCTAATCAAAGTTAACTCTTAGCAAATTAATGTATCTAGGTTTTAGGGGGAATATCATGATTGGATTATGTCACGAATGTCTTGCCAGCGGGGTCTCCGTGGTCCTAAACGAGAAGACCAGCACATCCATCTGCACCGATTGCCACAACAAATCAAAAAAAACAACCCCCAATAATCAGGACTGATGAGATTTAATGAAACGGACAGGTGTGCAATCTTGAAGGATATCATATCAGAGTTTCCTGCAAATTTTTCCCCAAGGGAGATTCAAAAGGACATTCTAAGAAACGTTGATGAGAAGATAAAGTCCGGGTACAAGAAGATAATCCTGTCCGCGCCGACGGGTGTTGGCAAGTCCCTGATTGCAGGAGCCGTTGCAAAACATTGCGGGGATTCATTCATAGTTACTGCGACAAAGCACCTGCAGGATCAATATATCAGGGACATGGATTTTCTCAAATCAGTCAAGGGCAAGTCAAACTTTCCCTGCAGGAAGCTTATGAAAAACCAGTCAGTGCGGAGCCTAGCGCGTGCGACAAGGCAGGGCCTCACATGCGAAAAGGGACGATGCATTGAAATCATATCAAAGGACGGTAAAACCGAAGAGGAGACATGCCAGTTCAAGCCAAAGATCAAGCATGTTGAAAATGGAAAATACGATCTAGATGCGTGCGACTATTACCTGCAAAAATACATGGCACTTGTTGCGCCGCATTCCCTGTGGAACTATCATGCGTACTTTCAGATAATAAAGTACAACAAGAAAATGTTTGAAGAATACCTAGACAGGAAGATAGCGGTTTTTGACGAGGCCCACAAGATAGAGGATCAGATAGTGAATTTCATTGGACTAGACATCTACAAGGGAACAGTCGATGACTGTGGAATAGATCTGCAGGCATACAACCTAGAAGACATTGACTCTGTCATATCGCTTGCCGAAAGCATCGCAATATCGTATGCAAGGCGCCTCAAGGAGTTAGAGTCCGGCTCCGGGAGTCAGGACATCGATGCAGGTACGATGACAAGAGTAAGATCAAGATACGAAAAAATAAGCCGTGCCAAAAAGGACATGCTAGATGACAAGGAAAACTTTGTCATAGGCAGGCCGGTAACCGACTACGACGGGGTGTTCAAATCAGTCTCGGTAAAACCAATCGACATTTCAAAGCATTGCAAAGAGTTTTTCCAGACCGATCTGCAGATGTACATGTCCGCCACGATCGACAGGGACAGCTTTTGTGAAAACATGGGAATGGATCCCGAAGAGGTCGCAATGATCGACACGCCAAAATCACCGTTTCCCGTGGAAAACAGGAGTGTCGACTTTTTAAACGTCCGCAGTCTGAACAGCAGGTCAACGCAGGACGACAAGCTAGCAGTGATTAAAAGGATTGACGATATTATGACGCGGCATTCCGAACACAGGGGCCTCATCCTCACGTCGTCGATTTCCTGGTGCCATGAGATCAGGAACCACCTTACGAGTGAAAACCAGAGGCGAATCAGGATCTGCCACAGCAAGAACAATAACGGAAGGACGCAAGACGAGATTATAGACGAGCATGCAGGGGTGCCAAACAGCGTGTTGCTGTCCTCCTCACTGTGGGAGGGTGTTGACCTAAAAGATGATCTGTCAAGGTTCCAAATTATTGCAAAGGTTCCATACCCCAACTTGGCCGAAAAAAGGATCAGTGAAAAAATGCGCATGTTCCCGCTTTGGTATGATGCCCAGACCATGACGAAGCTGCTACAGGGATTCGGGCGCTCCATACGAAATGACGGTGACTGGGCAAGGACATACGTCTTGGACTCTGCAGTGAACCACGTCCTAAGCCGGGCAAGGGACAGGATTCCAATGGCATATTATGACATACTAGGAATACGCAAGAGTCAGTGTACGGTATAGGCACCGGCATCTCCGAGTCACTAACTTGTTCGTATCCATTGATCACGTATTTGCCTGCGCAACCTTAATAATTTCAAGGTGGATTTTTTCAGTAAATGTACAGGGTTTTGGCTGTCCTAGTAATCATTTTATCTGCAGGAATGATGCACGATGCATATTCACAAGAGGTGCAACTAGCAACGTTTCGAGAGACGGCCCAGATCCTAGTCGACAGGACTCTGAGCGGCAACATAACCGCATCAATTACGTTGCAAAGCACAAGTAACCAGGAGATCAAGATACCAAGCGAGCTTGACCAGAAGATTAGGGATGATAAAAGAATCATCTCGGTGATCCTGACCAGCCAGGAGGGTTGCGGGGTGCCCGGGGTCGTTGATCAAAGCTGCATCCTAGTAAATATAATAAGATCACCGGAGGACTCTAACATAATAAAGATCCAAGAGTCCGCCAAGAAGAGCGGGGATGATATCATAGACGAGCTAAACGAGCTGTTTGACACAAAGGCGTCATACCACTCTAGCTTTGTACACCACAAAGATGACATCAATGTGATGCTTGGAACATCGGGCGCAGTATCCGGAAGGGACATCGTCTCGGCGACATATACAATGCCAAAGGAGGATACGCAGTCAATGTATCAAAAAATTACCGCACTGACGCTTGACAGGAGCATCAGGGACTCTGGCGGGTTTTACAATACGGCACTATCCCTAGCGTCGCACGAAAATTCGCACATGACTCTGTCCATTCTGCCCATGCAGACGACATCGCTGTTCCAAATAAGCGTCTCATCAGATTATCCAGGAGCCGTAGATACGAACCGTTTAGACCCGTTATACTATCTGCAATCAGACATGCTGGAAAGATCAAGCTACTTTGCCGGCGGGTTTTACCCGCTTAATTCAATACTGCAAATAGTCTTGCTGTCGCCAGAAGAGATTATAATTCACGATGTCAATTCCAATATCATTCCAACCAGAATAGTCGACGGTGATATAATCCCAACCGAGTTTGACCAAAACGGGTGGATCTTTGACCAAAGGCAGAGCACCAAGATCGAGGGAAAGTACATCTTTGGAACAAATGCGGCCGCAGATAGAGATGAACTAAAGCTAACATATGGATCTCCAGAACAGGAGATCAATTACGAAGAGTCGTTTAAGATAGACGAATCGATCGCCATAATAGCAATCATAACAGTCTTTGCAGTAGCAGCTGCCGGGTTTTACCTCAAGGGATACAAGAGATCTTAGAGTAGCAATACGGCGGCGGCGAAGACAGTAGTCCATTTTCCATCCTTGTCGCCCTTTGCAGTCTGTGTTATGTTCTGAGTCCTGTAAATCTGTCCTGAAACGTTCCACTGCTGGCGCCTTTCATCCCAGTTCTTATCCACGTCAAACGGAATCCCAAGCGAGGATGCAAGCATCTGCGCCGCGATATCTTCAGCATAATCGCCTGCCTGCTTTTCATTTTTGCCAAACGAGTCATATTCAGAAAGGTACCCATACCGGTTTGGATCAGTGGGCCGTGCGATCCCCACGGATGCGCCGCACAGCCTGTGCGGCTCGTTTGTCTGGTTGCGCGAATATATGGTAAATAGAATCTGGCCGTGCCTGATCTCCCTTAGTCCCTGAGCCTTTGAGACTAGCTTTGCATTTGGCGGAAAGATGCTTGAAATCAGCACAAGGTTGGTCCCCGCGATTCCGGCATCGCGCAACGCATACTCAAAGCTGGTCAGTCGGTCCTCATGTACGCCCTTCCCGCGAGTCAAGAATAATTTTTTTGCTACCAAATCCAGCAAGGTCGAATTTTCAGCAATAATCTAATTATTTATACCTTTGAAAAATATTTTGACAGATTATCGTCCGGTGCGGCCTAACCGTTACTAGCAGGGTACACACCATCTTGCCAAGTCGTGCACAAAATCCGGCGCAGATTTTCAAAGTTGTTTCAGGGCAGAGACGATCTCCTGCCCGTGCGTATCGGAGTTTATAATACGAAATATTTTGCGAACCTTTCCCTCCCTGTCTATAACAAGGGTTGTTCTTTTTGCCATGCCTGCAATGTTTAGGCCCGCATATTGTCGGCAGACGTCCTTTGTGGTGTCACTAAGATGTGGATACGGTACAGAGTATTGGTCTACAAACTTTTTTTGGGCAGGAACAGTGTCAATCGAGATTGCAAACAGTACTGAATTGGCATCTAGTATGTCAGGGTACGAAGAGATTACGTTTTCAGCCGTTTTAAACACCTTCTTGGAGGGACACCCAAAGATGCGGTTTTTTGGATAAAAGCATAGCACGACATTCCTATCCCCGCGAAAGGATCCTAGGCTCACCATGTTGCCGTTATGATCCGGCAGTTGAAAATCCGGCGCCATGTCCCCTTCTTCCATTATTTTGCAAGATGTATGGTGTTTAATAAATCACAAAACATTCAGTCAGACTTGTCAGGATTGCGCCGTTTTTTTCGTGCATCGCGTACCTTGGGGGCCTGAGTCAGCAGTAGCCACCCGGTAAAACCGCCCAGACAGAGGTTTATGGTGCCTAGCATGGTGATGTAAAGTTCAGAGTACGTCAGTCCCATCAGTATTCCGACTGCTCCTGTGCCAAAAAACATGCCAGTGATTACTTGGAGTTTTTTTGGCTCTACATGTTTGAATTTCAAGACATCATGTTCACTATTTTAGCATATTAAAAATTGACGGTGGAGAGATCCGGAGAACATTTTAAAGCTTCAAGTTAAACGAAGATTCGTGCCAATGTAGCTCAGCCTGGCTAGAGCATTCGCCTTGTAAGCGAAAGGTCGTGGGTTCAGATCCCGCCATTGGCTCACCTTATATGAGAAAGTAGGCTTGAATGGTGACAGGTTCCCGGAATAACGCATGTCACCAAGTCCACCATGCACATACGTGATCGCGTCATGCCATCCGCGTGAGTTGATTATTTCATAGATGCCAATGTGGAAAATATCAACCCCGACAGTGTTAAACTAAAAAGGTCGAGTATTATGAAAGAATATACCCAATGACAGCAGTCAATAACACAATGTCAGGCGTAAAAGAATGGATTTTGGCAGTTCAATCAAGGGTTTATTAGTGGTAATACGACCTTAATCGTATCAGAATAATGACGGACTGGCAATGAGCTTTTCTGTCATTGCAAGAGTGAGAAATGTAAAATGACAAAGTTTGAAGAGTTAGGGATAAAGACATCAATCCTAGAAGGGTTGGCCAAGATTGGGTTCAAAGAGACGTTTCCAATCCAAGAGGCCGCCATTCCGGTCCTGCTCCAAGGAAGGGACGTGGTGGGCCAGGCCCACACGGGTTCCGGAAAGACGGCCGCATTTGGAGTTCCAATGCTAAACAATATCAATGCAGGAAAAAGACTGCAGGGCCTAGTCGTGGCGCCGACAAGGGAGCTTGCAAACCAGATCACCGACGAGATTAAAAAATTCGGCAGATATACGGGAATCAAAATCGTTACAATTTACGGCGGTCAGGGAATGGGGACTCAGCTTGAAGCGTTGAGTGATGATCCAGAGATCATAGTTGCAACCCCCGGAAGGCTGATCGACCACATCAACAGGGGAACAATCAGCCTCAGTAATGTAACACATGTGGTATTAGACGAGGCAGACACGATGCTAGACATGGGATTCATCGACGATATAAAGTTCATACTGATGAAGACCCCGGATGAAAAGACAATGTCGCTGTTTTCCGCGACGATGCCAGTTGACATTTTAAGATTGGCAGAGGAATACCTGAGGGATGCAAAACAGTTCCTGCTAGATGCTGATGACTTGAGCGGCGATGGCATTGATCAGTCATACTTGGTCATCACGGACAGGAACAAGCCAAAATACCTAGTCGAGTTTATAGAACAAAATGATGGAAAGCAGTGCATCGTGTTTTGTTCCACAAAAAGCAGGACACGCGATGTTGCATACCTTTTACGAAAAAAATTCGATACCGTGGTAATAGAAGGCGACATGTCACAGCACAGAAGGGAGGCATCAATGTCCAAGTTCAGGCAGGGAAAGGCCGAGGTCCTAGTAGCCACCGACGTGGCCGCAAGGGGGATAGACGTTCCCAGAGTCTCACTAGTAGTCAATTATGACGTTCCAAACCAAGACATGACGTACTTTCACAGGATTGGAAGGACGGCAAGGGCCGGTGCAAAGGGACGTGCAATCACGCTCGTATCATATTCAACGATAGGTGATTTCAACATAATCAAGCGCCAGATCAAGGTAGACCTGCGTGACTTGAACGAGGAGATGGGAGTCAAGGTCACGATACCAGATCCGCTAAAACGTGACGTCTCCACGAGGAGGTTTGGCTCATATTCACGAATGGGAGCAGAAAGGCGCGACTTTGGCAGGCGCCGCGACGGTGGAGGATTTTCAAGAGGAGGCGGGTTCAGACGCAACGGTGAAAGGCCATATTACAAAAGCCGCAGAAACGATCACAGAGAAGATGGTAGGAGTTATGGGAGAGACGGGTACAAAAGCCGCAGAAACGATCACAGAGAAGACAATAGTGGCTATAAAAGGGACGGGGACAAAAAGCCTCAAGATTCAAGAAAAAAATACAACGGTCTTAGAAGCAGATGGTAATCATAAAGATTAAAGTGACAGTACCGGCAATCATGCATGAAGAATAAGGAATGCACATAGGCTACATTTTGTTAAACTGTGATCTCGGGGCAGAGGAATATATCATAAAAGAGGTAAAGCGCATCCCACATGTCAAGAATGCGCACCTTACATTCGGTGCATATGATGTGATTGCCGAGGTCCATGCAGACACGCAGGAAGATTTTGAATATACGGTCGGTGGTAGGATCAGAAAGCTGTCAAGGGTAATAAGCACGATGACCCTAAACGTGGTCGGCCCCGAATGACAGTTATATAGACGAATTCAGAGTCGGGTAAAACATGGACATGATAAAGTATTCCGGAAAGGTCTGGGCAATCAACCACAACAACCCAGAGCCGCTTGTAAGGCATGCAGTCCACCAGCTGGAATTGCACGGAGTTAAAAAAGATGATATTATCCTTACCGATGCCCCGGAAAACGTACAGGTGGGCGCGATAGTGGTAGAGATTTGGCCATATCACCTCGATGTTGCAAGGGTCAGGACGATCAGGAACGAATCATTCATCAGCGGAACCGTCATGACGATAGAGCTAAAGCTTGATGCCAAAGGCAATTATGCAGACTAAAACTAATATCAAGGGCCACCAAGCCTCTAATGACCATGAAGAAGCAGAACATCATCATGGCAGGAATTGCACTGGCAATTACAGCAAGTATTGCAGGATACGGATACTCGATAGATCAGACTAGGCAGGCAGGATTTGTTTTTGGAAATGAGATCTCGGCAATCCAAGAAGAATTAACAGGTTTACAGGGCGAGTTTGGTTCACATATAACACAGTGGGAGGAAGGGGACCTGACCCGGGCGGAGCTTGAAAAGTTTGCAAAAAGTCACGCCCAAAATATGGAAGAGTTGATTGCAAGGTACGACGCACTAGACCCCCCAGCGGCATTTGGGCCTTCGGTGGACGTGTTCAAGCTGTCCGCAGAGTCACAGCTTGAAAGCGACAACGAGTACATATTATGGATCGAGACCGGTGACGACGCGCATAAGATAAGATCAGATGCGCTAATTCAAGAGTCCTTTGAGTACGAGACGGCCGCGCTAGGCAAGTTCAAGCGCGCACAGCTTGGAATAGAAGAGCCATGATTCAGGACATGGCACATATTCGTAAATCTCTTCTCGCACTATAGGTAGGAATATAGCATAACATGAAGTTTGTTGCATAACTGCCCAAAAACCGCCCGGTGCAATACAGATAATGTAACTGTTAACGTCGTGCCTAGATTTTTGCACTATATCCTGAACTTGTGCCTAAAAATGATCATAATCCCAAAACCATGTTAACAGTTACCGTACTTTAAACATGGTAGAAGATGCTAGCATAACCGTTTGACACCTTCACATCCAAGTCCAGAAGGCATCTTGTGTCCAGATTTTGTGGTGTCTAGTGCATGTTGTAGGGACCGCAGTTCCGTACAAGGCGCAACTATCCGCGCAACTATCCACGAACAGTCCTCAGCTAGGCACGATCCGCGCCGTTCCTGACCCAAAACAGTCAACAAAACCCTTCTTGTCCCGATTACCAGAACTCCACTTGTAAATCCCCACAACATATGCATCTAGTCACGCATCAACCGCGTTTGGGAGAAAATTACCACGTCCTTTTTTGCATGCATGAAGAACATCAAGGAGACTAGACCTCACCAGAATCTGCTGACAGTCGACCGTGTAATTCGTAATATAGTATAATTTTTCTCCACATGTGCACAGAATCCCTCACGGTATCTAGCCGCCGCACTCACAACAGGCCCAAATCCTGCAGCCGGTCCAGTACGGGTTCTAGCTTTTTGCCAAGAGCCTTCTTGTCGAGTGGAACGTGCTCGGAGAACCTGATTTCAAGGGTGATGCTTAGCATATCCGGATCGGTGTGTGATACCGTGATAGAATGCGAATGTGGGAATTCTTGCAGGTACCCTTTCCAGTGCTCGATTCTCAGCCCCGCCTGCTCTACCCGACCTTGCAGTTCCAGCATTTGCATGGACTGCTCCCCAAATATGCCAAATTTGACCATCGGGAGGATGAGAAATCCGCGTGCAATTTTGTCGGCGTCTTTATGCATCTTTTGTATCTGCTCAAATTCATCACCAGAGGATTGTATTACGCCATAATCCGGATCAAAATAACCCGCAATCTGCTTATTAGAGTCATATATTTTGTAAAAATAATCCTCAAGATCAAGCTTCCACATGACATAGGTGGAAATCTTGCAACTACTAAAGGTATTCTTGCCAGAAATAAGGATCTCAAGAACGCGCTTTTCCAAGCCTCGCCCATTGTCATCCCACCGACTAGGCCATGTCGAAGGTACATGGAATTTGCTCCAGATTACGGTGCCCGCCGTTGTCGGACCGTGTAATAGAACGATTTTTCTGCCAAAACCGACATCATTTTGCCCCAAAAAACTGCCCAGATATCACATAACAAAAAATTTTATTCCTGTAAAATAACATATACGATATGACAATATCAAAGGAGAACCGAGAATTCATTTCAAATCTGATTGACTATTACATTTCAACGGCCCCATCCTACAGAGATATGGCAGTACAATACAAGGAATTCGTAGACTCTATCGATGATACGATCTTTGGAATGATCGTTGGAAGTGTGTACTCGAGCTTTATGCAAGTCTACCAGAGCCAGCGCATAATGCCAAGCCTTGAGGATATCAACGAGTTCAACGGGATCATGATGGCGCGGGCGCAAGATATCAAGAGGGCGGTCCTCGGACAGGATGTCATCGATGCGGCAGATCCCACGGATAATGAACCAGGGCCGTGACCGGAGCAACGAGACATCATCACGGCAATTCAATCCCCAAATTTGCAGTTTGATCCACGATACAAAGTGTACATCACCACAAGATGCGCCGGGGTGACATGATTCCCCGACTCCTCAACAAGATGCGTCGGGGATAACAGTTATAATTTTAGACCTGCGAATCGCGGTCATGAAGCCTGACGGGAGCAAGATCATATTTTTGCTTGGGGTCGGGGCATCCATTGCAATCGCAATGTTCGGCCTGATTTTTGCTCTAAGGTAAAATTATACAAGATAATCATTGACTTGAAGGGCACAAATTGTTGTCCCGAATCCAATATATGTAAGAGGAAATGCCTCCAATACATGACTACGGCAGAGATCCGCCAGGGCATGTTGCACGATGTCACGCACCTGGGTCTGAGATTAACAGTTGGTGTAATCTTTATCGCACACTCTATAGGTAAATTTGAGCCGCGCTTTGCAGGTGCCGTTGAAAGCTGGGGCCTGCCGCCGGAGATGGCCATCCCCATCGCGCTCGCAGAGCTGATTCCAGGAATTTTGCTAATCGTAGGCGTTTTAACAAGGATTTCATCATCCCTGCTAGCAATCATAATGCTGGGCGCCATGTTCCTAGTAAAGGGAGCCACCAGCCTGACTGGAGACAGGGGCGTAGAGTTTGACCTGATCCTGTTGGCAGCAAGCCTAATTATCATAGTCATAGGTCCCGGAAGAATATCAATAGCGCATGCCGCAAGAAAGATCCCAAGATTCCTGCACTAAAGAGGCGTTTACAATGTCCGAGGTAACTGACTTTAAGATAACTCAGATTGTCGATAACGGCCAGGCCGTTCAGATGACCCTGATTGAAAACGTCAATACCGAGCCCATCTCTCAGAAGCAGATGATCATGGAGTCGGTCGCAAAAAAGCTTGATCCAGAGACTAGGGAGCACGTAACCCCGTTGCTAGAGGCAATTTTACAGGCGCAACCCACCATCAAAATGAAGAGTTACCACCAGACATCAATTACAATAACAATGCCAAAGGGCAGGTATGAAAGAATGGGCAGACCACAGGTCGGTTCAGTGATAGATATACGAATGAGCTCATCCTAGCCTAGACTCTATCTCTTCTAGGGACTTTAATGGTGGCGAGCATGCAAAGTCTTGACACACATAAGATATCGCCTGCTCCCCGTCAAACTTTTTTCCCGCAAAAAACGGCACGGACCCAAGTGCTTCAAGCTGCTCCTCCGTCCTGACTGATACCAGTATGGAGTCAGGGATATAGCGCTTTGCAATGGCAGACGACATGCGACCGTCGGTATCCAAAATTGTAATCTCGACTGGCTTTTGAACGTACATGTGCATGGTATTGAGCAGATGCCCGAATGCAAACGGATTCTCGGCTGCCGCCTGCCCGTAGGACTCTATAATCTTTTTGGATGCATCAAGATAGCGGGGTTCGTGCGCCATATGATAAAGCCGAAAAAGTACGCGGCATGCGACCGAGTTGCCAGACGGCATCGATAGATCGTGGATGCTCTTTGTCCGGACGATGAGTGATTCAGAGTCATCTGAGGCCATGAAAAATCCCCCCGCCTCGGCGTCCCAAAAGTGCCGCATCATGAAATCTGCAAGCTGTCTTGCCGTGTCCAGGTATCTTGCCTCAGGTCTGACCTCAAAGACGTCAAGGAGGGCGTCTGCAAAGAATGCGTAATCCTCTAGGTATCCGCCGATCTTGGAGATACCGTCTTTATGAGTCCGCAACAACCTCCCATCCACGAGCAGGTTGCCGATTATAAAGGATGTACACTTTTCGGCGGCCTCAATATACCTAGGATCGTCCGTGATACGGTATCCCCTAGCAAGCGCGGAGATCATCAAGGCGTTCCAAGATACGAGTATCTTGTCATCGAGTCCGGGTCGCACTCGCCCGTTACGGTAATCAAGCAGTTTCTGAGTGCCGTCTTGTAAGAGTCGGCGCAGTTCATCTTCTCCGATCCCGCACTGAAACGATACTGTAGACATGTTGATTTCATTATACAGGATCGTGTTTCCCTCCCAGTTTCCACCATCAGTTACGCCGTAATACAGGCAGAATGCATCCGCATCATCCCCCAATATCTTGCAAATCTCATCCTTGGTCCAGACGTAAAACTTGCCCTCCACGCCTTCAGAGTCTGCATCTAGGGCACAATAGAATCCTCCCAAATCAGACGTCATCTCCCGCAGTACAAAGTCTAGCGTTTTTTGCAGTGTCTCAAGGTAGAGCGGATCCCGCGTTATCTGATAGGCCTCTGCATAATTTATTGGAATCAGCGCGTTGTCATAAAGCATCTTTTCAAAATGCGGCACGAGCCATCGAGCATCCGTGGCATACCGGTGAAATCCCCCTCCAACCTGATCAAATATTCCGCCGCGCGCCATCTTGTTCAGCGTTCGTAGTGCAAACTCACGGAATTTTGTGATTCCGGACAGCCTTGCGTACTTGAACATGAACGATATGTTCGCGCTGTTTGGAAACTTGGGTGCCGTGCCAAACCCACCGTTTGTCATGTCACCAAGCTGCAAAAGGTTCATCGCGGCCTCATCTAAGATAACCCTTCCAATATCTGATGGTGATACATCATCAGTCTTGCCCAGATTTGCTACAAAATTCTCAGCTGCCTGTTTTACATCACCGGGTTTCTCCCCCCACGCTTGCGCCAGCTGCCTCAAAATGCTTCCAAATCCGGGGCGCCCGTGTGAGTCAAGTGGTGGAAAGTAGGTCCCCACATAGAATGGTTTTTGATCAGGGGTCAGGAATACGCTTAGCGGCCAGCCGCCGGTTCCGGTGGCAATCTGGCATGCCTTTTGGTAGATATCATCAATATCCGGACGCTCCTCCCTGTCCACCTTGATATTGATGAAATGATCGTTCATGATTCCGGCAATCTCTTTGTTCTCAAATGACTCATGCGCCATCACATGACACCAGTGGCACGAGCTGTACCCTATGCTTAAAAATATGGGCTTGTTCTCGTTTTTGGCCTTTTCAAGCGCCGCGTCATTCCAAGAATACCATTCCACAGGATTGCCTGCATGCTGCAACAGGTACGGGCTGGTTTCACGGGCAAGGCTGTTTTCGGCCACGTGACATCTGTGTCATTTTGGTATTTGTACCTATGGCGCAAAATCAACGCTCCGATTCGTTGTGAGTATATAGCTAGATCCCCTCCCTTCCCTCCTGTAGTTCGTAAATCCGGACATTAATCCTTGCCAAGAGCTTTGTCTTGGACCTGTGCGCCTTTTTGTCATGACTGTAATCCTTGCGCTGCACCAAGTCTTCTAGCCGCTTTAATTGGTCATAATTGAGCGCCTTGAGGCTTTGCTCAGTTACAATCTTGAGCAGTGTCACCCTCTCAATGTCCTCCGAGGATATCCCCTTACCCAAATCCATCACCATCACAGTCTAGGCAAGATGCACGCAATCCACACGACAATATATTGCACACTATATTTGGTTTCATATGATCCAAATACTGCAAGTTGGTACGCGGCATTGAACTAACCGTCAAAACCTTGCCAAGAGTCTCTACAAAAAAGTACAGTTTGATAACCTAAAACTCAAGAGATCATTGAGATTTAAGAGTCCCAAATACAGGGGTAAGAGTCCCGGCTGAAAGGCCTATAGCGACGCCCGTAAATTCATGTACAATTTATTCCTGTACGCACCGCTAAACTTGTCACCGACCCTACAAATTTCATCATGAATGGTACAAGCTGCATACGACATCTAATTTTTGCAACAATATCATCGATTAAAACATGCGGCACACCAATATCGCGTCATACATGTCATGCAAAGTGTCGAGCTTTTGAAACAGTTTGAAAAGTCAGGTGCAGTTGCACGCAGGATTAGCATGCTAATATCATTCATAAATGAATGGAAGATATTTCGCATGGTTGCACCGAAATATTTCAGGATATCGTTGCACTATGATATCACAGAATAGCCGGTCATGTCAACATCGATGACTATCGTGTCCCCCGTGTTGCGGTCTCCCGCTTGTCGGACTCAGGCCCGGGACCAAGATGGTCAGCGACCTAGACGGGGCACGCCGCATGCAACACATAGTAACACTAGCGGCGCGCGGCATATTGCACCCCGTCCGAGGCAAGGAGATGTCTGACATCTTTTATGATTGCTTTCGCGGCGTCATGCCGGTGGACATTTTAGTTAAGCCATCTTAAAATGTGGTGTATTGCTTCTTCGCGGGTAGTTCCGCTTCGTTTCATTTCTGCCTGAATCCCCTCTTCCTTAAGATCCTCTTCTTTAACTACCATACGTTTCTAAACACATGACTTGTTTATAATGCTTGTCAATGTCCAAAGTATGCCGAGAGGGAATCAGGGCCGAATGTTACTGAAATATCAGATAGTCCATTTTCAGACATGAACTTGGTTACCATCGTCCTGATCCTGTCCTCGTTGAGGTGGTTGTGACCCAATGATACGAATAACGACCTGATCTTGTATTTGTTGCCCCGCCTGAGCCGGACTTTGGCCTAACTCGTAAAATTAACCAAGTGTTCCGCCGAACCGCTCGTCCCATCGGTGGTTGCCATGTACCCGATCTCTAACATGTATGTCGTCTCTGATCCCATACGTGGCAACGTCATAATTGTCGTCACTTTCTTCTGATACATCATATCACGTTTGGCAAGGATGATCTTTCCTCGAATTTGACAAAATTGTCCGCCATGAATGAATTGATACGTAATCTAGCCCGTCTTCTTCCCATCTAGAATCATAAGACGCTACCAAATCCCTTCCGCGTCAGATGTATTCCCAGTTGCCAACAGGTTTAATGCGCAACCGTACTCTAGCTTTTTCGATTTGATCGGTTACATCAAATGATTTTCTGTATTACGCCGGGCGGTTTTTGAGCAGTTATGCAACAAACCCCCCTCAAGGGTTAATCTAATATTATAATGAATCATGTGTATATCCATGGAGGAGAAGATGAGAGCAATGATACTAGAAAGGCTAGGTCCAATTGAGTCCAAGCCTCTCAAAATCTCAGAGATTAAAAGACACCAGATTAAAAATCCCAAGGAAATACTGATTAAAATTCAGGCCTGCGGTGTCTGCCACTCGCAACTACACGGAATAGAGGGCGACTGGAAGGAGCTTGGAATCCCCCCGCAGCTGCCCACCGTACCCGGGCACGAGATAGTAGGCGAGGTGGTGCAGGTAGGTGATGACGTCACCGAATTCAAGACAGGAGATCGGGCAGGAATCTCCCCGTTGCTAGAGTCATGCCGCAAGTGTGACTATTGCCTGGCCGGAAAGGAGAACCTGTGCGAGGACGCGGAGATTCTCGGCGAGAGTCTAAAGGGCGGATACGCCGAATACGTCACCGTCTCAGAGGATTTTGCAGTAAGGGTGCCAGATACCATGAATCCCGAGTATGCGGCCCCGTTGTTTTGTGCCGGAATAACGGCATACAAGGCAGTAAAAGCGGCCGAGCCGGAGAGGAATAAAAAGGTCGGAATTTTTGGAATCGGCGGCGTGGGCCACATGGCAATCCAGTTTGCAAAGGTAGACGGCTTTGATGTCACTGCAATCACAAGATCTGAAAAGCACCTGAATATAGCAAGTAATCTCGGTGCAGACAGGGTGGTAAGATACCAAGACGACCAAGAGGCGCTACTCGATAATCTGAAAAACGCCGCGGGAATGCTCGATGCCGCAATCGTCCTTGCCCCAAACGACCGCGTTACGGATTCTGCAATCAAGGCGGTCAAAAAGGGCGGGCTGATTGTAATTGCAACGATCGGTGAGATCACCGGCTTTGTCGCGTTTGAGGAAAAGACCGTCAGGGGAACTCTGATCGGCTCCGTAGACGACATGAAGCAGGTAATCAGAATCGCCGACAAATACGGCCTAAAAGTGGTCTCAGATACATACCCCCTAGAGCAGGCAAACGAGGTCCTAGAGAAGCTAAAGAACTCGCAGATTGACGCAAGGGCGGTCCTTGTACCATAACGATGCCCAATGAACTGCGAGAGATGCCACCATACAAGCGAGGCGCATGCCGAGTCCGCAAAGGATGACTCGCTGATGAGATTTGGAGGATGTAATGTGCCAGACTGCACGTGCCGCCAGTATGCAGACAGCATAAAAAAGATTGACGAGGATTTGATCTGATTAATATTAGAATGACATAACAGGGACTCATGAACAAGCACGCGCCTGCATCAGAGATGAAAAAAGATCTAGACAATATGCTCTCCAAGATCAACGCGCTAGAGATCGTCGCCAAGGACGAATACCAAGTCGGCACCGTCAAGGTACTAAGAGCGCTGACAGAGGGCCAGATCCACTCCATAAACGAGTTTGAGCATTTGAAGAAGGCAATCGATCTACTTACACTGCAGTTCTTTGACGTTCAAAAAAAGGCCAGATCATCGTAGCCTAGTATCGCTTATTCCGCACGAATCGCACCTGTACACGTTGCTTTGCCGCAGCTCGCGCTCTACATGCATATCAGAACCGCAGCAGGCGCATTTTATGTATTCCTTTTTAATATCATCAGAATCCGGTCTAGGCGCAGAGGCATCCTGCCCCGTCCATGCCGGCTCTGGCTCTGGAACCATGTTGCAGTGTGGGGAGTATTTTGAGACTATCTTGCCAACTACAAAGCGCCTCTTGGTGGCTGACGAGCCAAACATCGGATGTATTGCGACATAAAGGTTGTTTTCGGCACCTGCCTGCTCAATCCAGCACTTGAACCGCGGGCTCTTGGTAAAAAACCCAACCTCGTCGGACTCGGAGCACTGATCCGCGTAAATCAGGGAGAATTTATCCCTGCTTTTTGCCAGCAGTATGTATACTACCTCCTTCATCGGCGGTCCCCACTCGCCTAGGCGTATCGGGCCCATGAACTCGTAATGAAGGATCTGAAGCGTCAACGTATCATGTACGCGGTTCTGTGTTTTACACTTTTCCCAAAATTCACCGTGATTGCTAGGACGGTTTATCATCCCCCTTTAGAGACCGCCAGATACATCGCATACAGGGTTCGCGCCACATACACGGTATCATGCAATCCCAAGTACCCAAAGGCATGGCGCATTTGCCCCATCTAGGTATCATTTATCCCATGCCGTATAACTGACCCCGCCTTATGAGTCCCGAAAGCACAAGATCAGGTCGACTGAAAGTATTATACCTGACTCAACACATTCGGGTATAAATCCCGAATCAACCCAAGTGTACCCCCTAAATTTTGAAAGGAATAAATGCCACATGCTTGAAGTTTCGCCAAATGGCAGACAAGGATCCACACAACTACAGGGCAGTAGGATGGTCCATGGTGGCAGTTGCAGGCGGCCTAGCCGCAATAGGACTATTAGGACTATTTATCGGCGATGACGTCTTGTATGCAGACAACATACAGAGAGCCAAGACTGCCGAGTTTGAATACTGTAAAGAGTTAAACTTTGAGGATCCCGTGTGTACCAAGTATTTAGACAGGGTCAACACGCCGGCGTCCGGAGTATTTACCGACCAGGGCTAGTATCCGCTAGTAAAGTCCTCCCACGCGTTCAGGTTCCTAGTAAGCCGGTTCATTGCAAAGAATGCGCCCCCGATTATCCCCGCATGGTAAAAGGTGTACAAAAAGACGCCAGAATTGGTCGGATCAGATTTTGTAAAGCTAAGTACAAGTATGGAAAAGAATGCAAACACCCCGACAAAGCTCACGATGCGGTTGAGGGGACCCCCGTTCATTCCAACTATACGTTTGGTCGCAGCCGCCATGAGTGCAATGCTCGATATTATAAGGAATGTCGCCCCCCCGTTTGCGATCACAAAGTTGTACGCCCACGGTATCAGGCCGTCATCTAATATGGTCATTTCCGGCATTATGCTTCCACCGTTTAATGCAAAGTTGACGGAGCTAAACAACCCGCCAATCACAAAGAAGAACAAAAAGATCTTGACGATAGAGCGCCTAGCCGGGCTCCGAATTTCCGACGGCCTCACCGCACGCTCGGTTATGCGTATCCCGTAAAGAAATCCTATCGCCAAGGCAGGAGCAAACATGATGTTGATCAGGATGGGCGATTCCCTGTTAATCGCCTCAATCTGCGGGTAAAACACTAGAAACATAATTATTGCAAGTGATGCAGACGCCGCAAACAGTATAAGGTTAATCGGGAGATTAGACCGCGAGCATGACGCGTCATCCTGCCAGTTGTACACGATACATCATAAAAAAATTACAATTAAAGAAAACACCGAAAAATCATTTGCGTAATTAATCCAATTCTGTTTACCTTTTTTAACCAAGGCGCCCTAGAAAACCGATGAAGATAGGCGTACTCGTATCAATAACCGGATCATCGGTACTAATTCTCGGTATCATATTCAGCCTCCAAGGGTTGTCAGTCATCGGGCCCGAGTCGTCCTTTATGTATTCAAGCAGGCAATGGATTGATTACGGGATTCAGATTACTTGTATAGGAGCCATAATAGCCGTAACAGGTATAATACTGCACGCGTATGCGCAATACAGGTGACGCGTGTATGATAGATGCGGATTTAAAACCCCGATTGGAGCGGATTCTCCGGCTTTATTATTTCACGCATGACAATTGTAGCAAACGAACCACGTGACAGCATAAAGGATGCACGGTCATCATCTGCGTCAAAGTCATCAACCCGGATGGCGGCATTTCTAAACCCCCCCTCGCCGCTTGCATCCTGGATATCCCGGACGTAAAAGTCGCGGGGACGCACGCCCTCCTGCCGGAGTATTTCGGATATGTATTCATGGAATCGGGTTTTTGCATAATAGGCGTATCCTACAATCGGAATCGCGAGGCTTTGTTTTGATCCGGTAACATGCCTGCACAGCGTACCGTCGACATCATAGCAGACGTCACCATCAGCCGATGAGAAGAGATCCTCGCCGCATCCAAATGCGCGACTGACGGTCAGGTTGAAGAGGTACGACTGGTACGCCTGAATATAAAAACGGCGCATGTCGACACGAAGTGACATTATTGCCCGGAACGGGTCGCCGTGATCAATCAGCCCGGACATTACCCTGCGTTCCAGATCCATCCCAGGCGGTATCCGTTCGTAAACTTGCGCGTACGTGGACGGATCGGCCATCTCTTCGCGTATCCTTGCATTCGCACCGGTGTCGTATTTTGATGGGTGGGATAGAATGTATCGTACGGCATCCGAATACCGCCCCTGAATCAGCGCCTTGCCAATCAAATGAGTCACGGGCCTAGTCGAGCCGAACCGCTGATACCCGTAATAATTCAGGATGCGCTGATCCTCATCAAAGGAGTCAAATGATGCAGAATTGTCTACAACTCGGATAGAAAACCTGTTTCCCACCATGAGTCTCTTTGAAAGCGGCTTGTCCGTGAATCCTATCCGGTATAATGCATACATGCTAGTCTGAAATTTTTCCGGGCCGCGGGTCTTCTTATTGGAATAGACATACTGGGTCGTGACCGCCCTAGCATCCTTTAGTCCCAAGGAACGCAGGCGTATGCCCGTCCTCCTAGCTAGGTGCGATAGCGCATGTTTCGTGTCGATTCCAGACTTTGTCAGTAGAAATACAGGATAGTTGCCGGCGCTTCCGATTAATGACTTGCCCTTGGCGGATAGAACCTCATCGACCTCAAAGTCCTTTGGTTCGTTCCTGATCCGTCCCTTGCAGCCTTGAAATTCCGTGGAGTAGTAGTGTAATCCGAGCTCCGAGTCAATCTCAGGAACCGCCATCTAGCCCACAATCAGCGTAAAGAATTCAGATACGGTGATATCGGACGCCTGAGCGCCAACTAGGACCTTGTATATTCCGGGAGGCAGATCCGGGGATACCGAAATGTCATACGATACATGATCCGTCGAACCTGCCACGGATCGAATGGACTCGACGTCAGGAGACAGTCGGATCATTTCACCGGCCGCGCTTGCAGATACCGGAAGTATGTCAGAGTCGGATCTTGATGTTATCTCCATGATAACGGAGGAATCTTCGGTATAAAATACCTGAGAGGCATCAACGGAGACGTCAACGGATAGATCTGTCGACGTGTCAACAACCCCTATGTTGTTGGTCGCCCATTGCGTGAACCAGATCTTCGTACCTGTTATCGTAAAGTCAAAGGCCTGCGCAATGCCGCACTCTACCATGACTCCGCAATCGGACCAGAGCGGGTTCATCGACGGGATGTTGTATTCTACCAGCCTTTCCGTGCGTGGATCAAACAGCGCTATCCTGTTGGCAGTCTGTTCGTTGAAGATAATCTGTCCCTGCTCGTTTAATTCCATCCAGTATGGCCGCGACAGGGGCTCGTCCTTGATCAGCCCGGTTTGATTTCCAAAGGATGCGGCAGGTACAGGCGATGAAACATACGCGGTGAATGCTTCAGTATTCGGATCAAACCGGTAAAAGTTTGAGGTTGCAGTATCTGCCAGCCACACGTTGTCAGAACCATCCACCGTGATGCCGTTAGTTGCAGCTGCCTGCGCGGGCAGCCTGAATATTACGGCATGTTCTGCCATGTTAGGAACCATGTCAGACTCATCGGATATCGCGGTCTGGTATCCGACAAGATCAAGTCGTACTAGGACTCCGTCAAGGTTTGGAATCCAGTTGGTATACCAAAGATTGGAGGCAGAGTCCTGTGCAAACCCGGCCGTGACGGACTGGTCTACGGGCGACGGGATGTTGACGTGATCGCCTTGTGAGAACGCGCTGGCATCCATGACGGTCAGCTTGTTTCCCGTAAAGTCGTTAATTATAATCTGTGATCCGTCAAGCATCAGGCGTTGCGGCAACGAGTTGCCTTCCGACGGGAAGTTAAATCGCTGGTATTCCTGGCTGTCTATAGAAAAGCGCCAGATCGAATCATGCGCCTCATCCGAATACCAGATAGAGTTGTCCGGCGAGTAATCCATTCCCCAGAACATGGAGCGCGCGCCCGGCGGCCAGCTGGGATTGGCATACTCGGAAAACGTCTCGGTAACCGGATCAAACCGGGCAACGCCGCCGGTATTAGTCTGCATGAACCAGATATTGCCGGCAGAATCACTGGTGATTGCCAGCGGCTGCGTGCACGGTGTAGGTATTGAAAACTCGTCAATATACTGATTGGACTTGGAGGTTCCTAGGCCGCAGAACTGGGCCCGCTGCTCGTCTGGAAAGTTATCTGCAGGCGTCCCGGTCATCGTTATGTTCATGCCGGCATCATCCGGGATTATTCCAGGAATTGCAATCGTGACCCCCGATGTGACCATTATTCCACCAAGGAAGGCAAATGCTAGTATTCCTTTGGTGCGTTTTTTCACAAAATCTGTCACAGTATGTCGTTAATATTTCTTAGAGTCAGAGCAACTTTAGATTGCCGGTGACTTGGTCAACTAGGTTTTCCGGTGCAGGACCTATCGAGATACAGGTGATGGTCCCGGGTGCAATCTGGGTGTGCCCTGCATCGGTAACCTCAGACCATGGCAGGTTCAGATCAACGGCTCCGGCCCTGATCCTTTGCAGCTCCCCAAGCCCGGACACGCGGACTATGATCTTTTCTTGCCCCGTCCACCATTCCCTGAACCAGTCAGGATGGGACTTTCTCACGTGTTCGGCCCCGAGGACGCATGCATGACCTACCTGTGCGGCAATCTTGCCGCGTCCCATGCCAAGGTCGGTTCGAACCACGACCACCTGCTTTATGCATTCCACGCACCTACAATCATATCGTTGAACAAAAACCTTGGCAATGATACCAGTTCACATATTAAAATAATCGTGACCGGATAAGAGATCATGTACGATGTAGTCGTTGCAGGCGGGAGCATTGCAGGACTATTATGTGCAAGGGAGGTGGCGCGTAGCGGCTTTTCAGTCCTGGTTCTAGAAGAGGATGATGAGATTGGAACGCCGGAGCATTGCAGTGGCCTAGTCAGCAGTAAAGGTCTCTCCGAGCTAGGCATAATCCCGTCACAAAAAACATTCGAGTGTACAATAAAGTCAGCAGAGATTACATCACCGGGCGGAAGATGCATTACGCTAGACGCCCAAAGGCAGAAGATAGTCGAGGTGAGCAGGCGGGAGCTTGACAAGCAGGCGGCATACCAGGCCCAAAAAAACGGCGCGGTGCTAAGGGTAAGGTCAGCAGTCCAGGAATTCAAAAGTGGTATGATCAGGACCAAGGATGGCACCATGGAATGCGCCATCGCGGTCGATGCCAGGGGTATCTCGCCGCTGATCCAAAGGGACGGCGGCGGAGCGCTGTCATCGGCACAGTACGAGGTTTATGCAGACTGGATTACGCCAGATACAGTGCAGCTGTTTTTTGACCAAGACAAGTATCCCGGGTTCTTTGCATGGATTATCCCGTCAGGTAATGCAAGGGGGAAGGTCGGCGTCGCAGGAAGGGGGATAAACGCTGCAAGGGCCATAGAAGAGCTCCTAGAACAGAGGGGCGCCTTTTCAACCATCAGGAAGGTATTTGCGCCCATCTGGATAAAGGGACCGGTTAAAAAATTTGCCAATGATAGAATAGTTGCCGTCGGCGACGCCGCCGGGCAGACCAAGCCAACTACTGCAGGAGGGATTTATACGGCCGGACTCGGCGGAATCCTAGCAGGCAGGGCCATATCAAAATACCTCAAGGAGGGCGACATGCAGGAATTGGGCGCGTACCAGAAACAGTGGACCAGGCGGTTTGGTGCCGAATTTGAAAGGCAGCTGCTTGCAAGACGGATACTTGAATCCCTAGACAACGACTCACTGGACAGGATGTTTGACATGGTAACACCAGAGATAGCGGCCGAAATCTCCGCGCATGATGACTTTGACTTTCATGCCGGTCCGATTGTAAGGCTGCTTGGCATCAGGGGTTCACTTAGAACTACCGGGGCGCTTGCCGGGGCCGGAATCAAAAAACTCTGGTCGAATGCAGGCAAGGTATAAATGCGGTACTAGGCCGAGTCCGGACATGTCATCTACAATCTCGCTACCGCTTTGCAGCTGTTGCCACAGGCACATAATGCCCAACGACAAGTGTGTAAAGTTTCAGTGCCCCGAGTGCGGCTCTGGCCTCATCTGGAGGTGCGAGAGCTGCAGAGTGTCGGCAAAGGCGTTTGCATGCGAGGCATGCGGATTCCAGGGACCCTAGCAAGATGGCCAAGCTGCTCCTTGTCTGCAAAATACTGCCGGATGGAATCGAGGTCGACATCGACGGATTGCCAAGCAAAATCATCCAAAAACTTCCCGACGACATCAGTGCAAGAAACCATGAAAAGGAGCCGCTGGCGTTCGGACTCTTTTTCCTCAAAATGGAATTCGTCATGGAGGATGCCGGCGGATTACTTGACAAGTTAGAAGAGGCCGTCAGGTCTGTGGAGGGAGTCAGTGAATTTGAGGTTTTACAGCAGAGCAGAATGTCAGTCGACGTTAAATAGGTGGTCCCTTGTCACATAATGGCGAACCCATCCAGATGCGCGTAGGAGAGGCCAAGCAGCGAGATATTGGCAAAAAGCGTGCCCGCATGGGCCCGGACGCGATGGATCATCTCAAGGTGGCGGCCGGAGACATTGTCGGGATTCAGGGCGGCCGAACAAGCAGCGCCGTGGTATGGCCCGCGGACGAGGATGAAAGACACCAGGACGTAATTAGAATAGACGGCCAGACCAGGAAGAATATTGGCGCCGCACTAAACGACATTGTAAGCATTCAAAAGATAACAGCCAAGGCCGCCAAGTCCATTACGCTGATGCCCGTAAACGACTCTGTCGTGGTGGACAAGGAGTTTACCGACTTTGTAAAGAACCGACTAAAAGGCATGCCTCTTGCAGACGGTGATGAGATCTCCGTGATGATCCTAGGCAATTCCATGGACTTTAAGATAAACAAGACAAATCCCAAGTCGGTCGTAAGGATAGAGAGAAACACGAATCTTACAATCTCGTCTGAATCAATAGACAGAAAGCCCAGGGTCACATATGAGGAGGTCGGCGGCCTTCGGACAGAGATCAAGGCAATGAGGGAGATAGTGGAGCTTCCACTGCGCCACCCGGAACTGTTCAACAGGCTAGGCGTAGAGCCGCACAGCGGCATACTGCTTTACGGTCCGCCCGGATGCGGTAAAACGCTCATCGCAAAGGTCCTAGCAAGCGAGTCAGAGGCCAGCATGTACTCAATAAACGGCCCCGAGATCATGAACAAGTATTACGGCGAGACCGAGGCAAGGCTCAGAAACATCTTCAAGGAGGCCAAGGACAACTCCCCAAGCATCATATTCATTGACGAGATCGACGCCATAGCGCCCAAGAGGGAGGAGGTGTACGGCGACGTTGAAAAACGGGTGGTCGCGCAGATGCTAGCCCTTATGGACGGGTTAAACGACAGGGGCAACGTCATCGTCCTAGGCGCCACGAACCGGCAGGCCAGTGTGGATCCCGCCCTAAGGCGCCCGGGAAGATTCGACAGGGAGTTTGAAATCTCCGTCCCTAACGAGGATGGGAGGTACGAGATTCTCCTGATACATACAATAGGCATGCCGATTGCCAGCGGAATAGACCTCAAGGATCTGGCATCAGAATTGCACGGATATACCGGCGCGGACATAAAGTCGTTGTGCAGGGAGGCCGCAATAAAGGCAATCAGGAGGTACCTGCCAGAGATCGACCTAGAAACCGAGCAGATTCCCTCAGGAGTGCTACAATCCATGGAGATAAAGCTGCTTGACTTTTACGAGGCAATGCACGAGGTAGTCCCTACCGCAATGAGAGAGTTTTATGTCGAAAGGCCAAAGGTCTGGTGGGACGATGTCGGTGGCCTAGCCGACGTCAAAAAGGCGCTCAACGACAACCTTCTGCTTGGAATGAAAGAGCCAGACAAGTTTGGCAAGATGGGGATAAAGCCTCCAAGGGGCGCCCTAGTTTACGGGCCTCCCGGATGCGGCAAGACGCTGCTTGCTAGGGCACTGGCCACAGAAAGCGGGGCAAACATGATCCTAGTTCGCGGTACGGAGATCCTCTCAAAGTGGGCCGGCGAGTCCGAAAAGGCCGTGCGCGAAATATTCAGAAAGGCAAAGGCATCATCACCGTGCGCGGTCATTCTTGACGAGTTGGACTCGTTTGCAAGATACAAGACAAGCGAGGGAGGCATAGGCGAGAACATCCTAAGCCAGCTGCTAACAGAGATGGAGGAGAGCGCCCCGTCACGAGTAATTGTCATCGGAATTACCAGTAGGCCGGACCTGCTAGACAACTCTTTGTTAAGGGCAGGAAGGCTGGATCTTGCCCTGTATGTAACGCCGCCAGACGAGAAGGGCAGGCTGGAAATCATCAGGATACTCACTAGAAAGATGCCCCTAGCAGGCAACGTCAAGCTGCAAGAGATTGCAGTAGCCACGCAGAACTATACCGGAGCAGACCTAGCATCCTTGTGCAGGGAGGCAGCTGTCCACGCAATGCAAAACAGTTCTGAAAAGATAACCGATGCGGACTTTGCCGCAGGGCTCAAGAATATCAGGCCCTCGGTGACAAAGGAGGTGGATCAGTGGTACAACACCATAAGGGAAAGTATATCTAACGTGATTCCAAAGACAATTGACAAGACGTTTTACGGTTAAGATGACAATGCCAACTAGAAATCAAGTATTTGACAAGATCCAGACTGCGGGATCACTTACGGACTCTGAACTATCAAAGGCGCTCGTAAAGAGCGAGATGGAGATCAGCAAGGACGGATTCAACAAGATTCTGCTGGACCTAGAAATCCTAGGCCTGATCAACGTGACGTGGATCACAAAGGACATGCGCAGGATAGAGGTTACAGGGGGCACGCAGGACGAGGATCCTGTGGAAAAGCAGAATCGTGAAATGTCCGAAAGGGATTACGAGTCAAGCTTTCCAAGCTCGGATGCCTAGATCCGGATGTAAAAGGCCGCATCAAGGGCCACTGCCAGAAATATTATCGTCAGGTACGGAGCCGTTACCTTGTACGCCTTCCATGCAAAGTCCGATGTAGGCGTCTTGGTCAGTTTGTAATGATAAGCAAGCATGAGTCCCCCGGAAACTGCCGCCATGACCATATAGACAAGCCCCATCCCAAACGCGTACAGCATCAAAGAGAACGGAAGTAGGATTATCGTGTTTGCCAGGATGTATCTCGAAGTCTTTTGCATTCCAATTACTACCGGAAGCATCGGGACGTTTGCCTGTGCGTACTCGTCTTTGATCTTCATGGCAAGGCACCAAAAGTGGGACGGTGTCCAGACGAATACTAGGAATCCAACAAGAAAGCCAAGTATGTCCAATGTTCCAGTGGCGGCCGCCCATCCTGCCCACGATGCCGCGCTTCCTGCAATCCCCCCAATTACAATGTTCGACGTGTTTAGCCGCTTGAGCCAGACAGTGTAAACCACCACATATGAAAAGATCCCCAGAGCTATAAAGGACGCAGATATCGCGTTAATGAAAAAGTACCCGTATGCCACGGACAGCACACTGACGGCAAGCCCATAGATTAGGACGGATGAGGCAGACATCCTCCCCGATGGTATCGGCCTCCGACTAGTCCGTTTCATCTTGGGATCAATGTCCCTGTCATAATAATGGTTCAGCGCGCTCGAGCCAGCAGATGCCAGTGCGCCCGCAATTATGATGTGTATGTATGCCCAATAGTCGAGCTCTGGCGCGCCCTGAACCAGCTTGCTTGCACCATACATCGAGGCCACCGCCGTGATTACTAGCAGTACGACGATCCTAGGCTTTGATATCTCCAAGACTTCCTTTGCGCCCAATCCTCTTCTTGCCATCCTGCAAGGCATTTAATTTATTCGAATCAAATGTTTAAAAAATAAAAAGAATTAATTACATCACGCCAAGAATCAAGCGTAAATGAGTAATTGGGATCTGATGATGCCCGGAATGGGCCTTACCTCGATAGGGCTTGCAGGTGTGGTTTTGGCGTATGCAGAGATTGCCCATACCTTCATAGACGGCCTCCATGCACTAGCAGGGCTTACGCTGTTTGTCGGCCTGATTATTCTAGCAGTGGGAATCCTAGACGGCGGAATCTCCACCAGTAACAGGGCCAAGGCGACGGTCCTGATCATTATATCAATAGCGCTCGGATTTGCAACGTATGCGTTCACGTTTAATACGATCAGCACCTCTGCAACGTTTGCAGGCATCCTAATGGCGATTGCGGCCCCTGCCACAATCATTGCATACATATCAATGAAACATGTCAAGGTAGTCAAGCCAGTATCCATAATCTTCATCCTCGGCTCGGTTGCAGGAATAATTGCATATGTTGGATTCGGACTCGTCGGTCCATCCCCGTACCTGTTACCAGAAGAAGTTGAAATAGTAGAGCAGGTCGAAGAGATCCCGGCAGGACCCGAATACACCATCAGGATGTTAGAAGGCTCAGACAAGCAAGGGGCGCCAGACTATGATCCAGACGAGGCGGTGGTGCCGCACGGGCACGTCATAATCTGGGTCAACGAGGATATCGTGGCGCATACGGCTACAAGCGAGGAGGACTTTGGAGATACGTTTGACACGGGACTCGTCAGCGGCGGCGGCGAGTTCAGGCTAGACACGTCGTCGATTCCTCCCGGCAAATACCCGTACTTTTGCATAGTCCATCCATGGATGACTTCGATCCTAACCATCGGGGGGGAGGAATCCGCATCCATAAACGTGTCAATTCCCGACGGTGCCGGTGTCATAGGAGCCGAAAAAGTCTATTATGATCCGGAGACGATCGAGATAGACGCGGGTGATACCATATCATGGACCAATGATGATATAGTGGCCCATACGGTGACATCGGGCAGCACCGAGGCAGGCATTACCGACTTGTTTGACTCTGGACTGATGGCCATCGGTGCAGCCTATGAGCATACATTTTCAGAGGCCGGCGAGTACGAGTACTTTTGCATACTGCATCCATGGATGGAAGGTATGGTAATAGTGAACTAGGCTTGATAAGAACAATAAAAATTTCCAAATCCCAAAAGCAGGTCTTGCAAAACCACGTCCAAAAATGGAGCCCAAGCGAGGCATGTGCCATACTGTACGGCAGAAATATAGGCGACACCGTGGTAACGACAGATGTATTTCTTACGGACAATGCCGATGACTCACCAGTCAGTTTTGCCGTACCCGACGAACAGCTGATCAAGGCATACGATAGAGAGGACGGCGATGTCAGAATCATAGCCATGTTTCATTCGCATCCGGCATCCGAGGCGCGTCCCTCATCCAAGGACGTGCGATTCATGGGGATAAACCCTCAGGTCTGGGTGATTTATTCTGGGATCAGCTCCGAGTTCAGGGCCTATATATTGAAAGGTATCACAGACCCGCCCTCGCAGCGCGATATAATGGAGATAGTCATCTCAAGCTGAACACGAGCATGTGCCACGCCACGTATACACACGAGTTAGGCATGGAACCAGACACAGAAATGACTCTTGTCAATACAAGATTTGTTGGGAATCCCGTACGTGTACACACTTGGGTTGATTCGGGATTCATACCTGAATGTGTTGAGTCAGGTATAATGCACTAGTAGACCTGACCCTGTACCCGTACGTCATCTTCTTGAATTAAATATCCCCTCGATTCTAGCTGATCCATGGAAATACACGTATACGACACGTACGTAAAGGCCAAGGACGGCCACACCATGCACTTTGACGTAATCATGGACAAGAAGGATGACGACCAGGCAATCCAATATGCAAAGGAATGGCTGTCTACGATCGGAGAAGGTGAGTCAGAGGTGTCTGCCGAAGAGTGCCAGTTCTGTCACTCCCAAGGTGCGCCCAAGCCAATCGCCAAGGTAATAGAAAAGCACGGATACTATATCCAAAAGATGGAAGGCTGTCCCTAGGGCAAGTTGTACCTCCTTTCTTAATTTTTTCAAAGTTTTTTAACGGCCACGATTCAGGTGTTTCATGGGGATTCAATACTCAAGGCTGACTGTGGAGGGGGACAGGAAGACCGAATGGATATGCGGGTGCTATCAGACCACCGACGGATTCTTCAAGTTCTGCAGGAATCATGACGTGACCCTGACAAAGACGGTCAAGATGCAGCTAGACGAGCTCGACATGACGCTGGCAGTAGATGAAAAGTCCGGCTAGAGTGCAATGATTGCAACGAATGCAGATACAAAGACTATTGCAACCGTGTTTAACAGCTTTATTACAGTGTTGAGTGCCGGGCCGGCAGTATCCTTGTACGGGTCGCCGATAATGTCGCCGACGACTGCAACCTTGTGCTCCTCAGAACCCTTTTGACCCCTCATCTCTACAAGCTTTTTTGCATTATCCCATGCGCCGCCGGTGTTTGCTAGGTGGTATGCCAAAAATATCCCGGTGACGACGGAGCCCATCAGCAACCCGGCCACCGCGGTCGGTCCAAGCAGTACCCCAAGTATTATCGGCGAGATGATTGCAATGATTGCGGACTTCCACAGCTCCTTTATCGATGCAACGGTTGCAATGTCTACGCACCGGGCATAATCTGGCTTGGACTTGCCGGTAAGGATATCAGGATCAGCCTTGAACTGCCTGCGCACCTCGTCGACCATCTTGCCGGCGGCCCGAGACACGCCGTTGATTAACTGTCCAGTTATGATAAACGGAATCAGGCCTCCGACTAGCAGCCCCACGATTACGGCCGGGTTTGTCAGGCTGTAATCAAGATCCAGTAATCCTTCAAAGACGTGCGCCGCCTCGAACTGGAACGCCTGAATCATGGCCAGTGCGGCCAACGCGGCGCTTGCAATCGCAAATCCCTTGGTCACGGCCTTGGTCGTGTTTCCCACGGCATCAATCTCGTCTGTCACCTTGCGATTTTCCTCCCCCATTCCAGTCATCTCGACTATTCCGCCCGCATTATCGGCAATGGGACCAAACGCGTCAATACTAAGTACGATTCCGGCAAGGCTCAGCATGGCCATCGCAGTAAGCGAGGTTCCAAATATCCCGTATAGTACCGGATCGGCGCCCTCCGGGGCGGCATTGGCAGATATGGCAAAGGATACTATGATTGCAACCACCAACGCAATCATGAACGGTCCGGTCGACTGGAGTCCCTTTATGATCCCCATCAGTGTAAGTGATGCATACCCCCATTTGGCAGATTCTGCAATCTCGTTGACCGGGCCGTACTTGTAGTTCGTGTACCGGTCGGTAATCTTTTGAATTATCGGTACGAGTGCCACCCCTATCACAGTGGCTCCAAACAGCGCATATGCGGCAGGTGAATCACCTAGAAACTGGCTGGTGAGAAAGTAGTTCAGCCCGATGGCGATTCCCGCAGAGACGTAAAACGAGCGGTTAAGCGGCTTCATCACGTCGGTAACGTTGCCGGATCTTACAATTATTACGCCTATAATCGAGGCAATCATGCCGGACGCGCCGATTAGGATTGGGTAAAGGAAGAGTTCTGGCGCACCGATCAACGCGGCGATGAGCAAGGATGCAAGTATTGTGACAATGTATGATTCGTATACGTCAGAGCCCATGCCGGCGGCATCACCCACATTATCGCCCACGTTGTCTGCTATGGTTGCAGGATTTCTTGGATCATCTTCTGGAATGTTAGCCTCCACCTTGCCCACCAAGTCGGCACCCATGTCGGCAGCCTTTGTAAAGATCCCACCACCTATCCTGATGAATAATGCAATCAGGCTTGCGCCAATGCCGACTCCGGCAATCGTGATCGGGTCCGGATAGGCCAGGTACAGCCCCGTGATTGCCAGCAACGCCATGGCCGGGACCGCTAGTCCAACTGTTGCTCCCCCCCTAAATGCCATGGCAAACGTCCTGCCTAGTCCGGTACTGCTCAGGTTTGCGGCCCGCACCGCCGCCTTTACGGTGATTTTAAGCGATATTAGGCCCGCGACTGCAGACAATGCGGCGCCGACTGCAAACGCAATCCCGTTTGACGGCTGTAAAAACGCCCCGATTACAACGGATAATCCGACTGCAACGGGTATGATTATCTTCATCTCCCTCTTTAGGAATGCAGATGCGCCAACCCTGACCGCGTTTGAGATTTCAAGCATCTCCTTGGTACCAGGTTCCTGCTTAGAAATCCAAGCCGCCAAGCAGGCAGCAATAATAAAAGAGGCAATACCGGCGCCTATTGGAAGCGCCTCAGCAAGACCAATCTCCATTCCCACAGCCTGCCCCGTACTGTGAAATATAAATCATTGATGGCAACCGGACTTTTTGTGCTTGTCCAGATCCTTTCCGTGCGGCGCCTTTTTTTGCCCGTTAGCAACAAAGCATTGCAGATTGTATATCGTACGGGTTTTCAGGATGTCATACGGTACAAGCTGTCCTTTTTGGCCGCAGGGAATTCTAATTTCCCGCGGTGATGTCAGGGTGTTTTACGGCTCTAGCCTGTTTTTTCCCGTTGCCTTGTGTCTGTAAGGCGCAAACGTCTTCCCGCGCAGCCCCTGCCTGACTAGCCTGTTGAACCTCCTGCCATGGGAGAGATAGGGAAACCTCATGTGGATTAGTTCGTGTACAATGGTGTTTTCCAGTGTCCGTTCGTCCGGAATTTTTCGCACGTTTATGAAGATTAAATTGTGTTGCAGGTATGAAACCCCATAATACTTGTATGCCGATGTCCGGCGCCCCTCCGTCATCGTCCTTGGCGCATCAAGCACTTCCCTAGTACTCAGCAGTAACTGCGGCTCGGGAATTGAGAACCGGCGCGAATAGATCCCCGTCTTTTCAAGGATTTGCAGGCGCAGATCGGGTGTCAGCTTCACGATTCCACATGTACAAACGGGCGTATAATGCCACGTGTCAAAACTAGTTTTTGAATTGGTTGAATTTGAGTGAGGGGTCAGTGGTTTTACAGTTATAATCACGGATCATACAGCCACCGTCTCATCATTCCCCCCGTGCCTGATTGAATCTAGCAGTGTTTGTGTCTTGTGCCTGATCTCCGCATCGACGTGCACTATTACCACTCCCTCCCCCGGCTGCCCGTACAGTACGACTGCGTCTTTTGGCGCATGAATGCAGGCTGGAATCACCAAGAGATCTTCCTCGCCCCGGACCGTAATACGGACGGGTGTAGCAGATGAAAACGCCCGGAGGATTTTTTCAATACTCTCATCGGTGATTTCAGCCGGGGGATTTGCGCACTGGATTTCCACGGTTCCAAGCGGCAGAACCGGGGCTCTTCTCGAGTGCCTTTCTTCCCGACCATCTACGATTTGCAGGTCCGGCACTATGCCAAATTCAATTAATTTTTCAGTGGTTCTATCCCCCACCGTAACGATGCACGGTGCGCCTACAACATGCAGTAAAACGGTCGCCGAATCAGCCTGCGCGTCAGGTATCAGGATGCCCAATGGGGCCTTGAGGCGGTTGCGAAGACTTGTAGGCAGTTTCAAGAATGCGTCATCTAGCGTGGCCTTGATCTGATTCCTGGGCTGGATTTTCAGCCGCCTTTTCTGTCTCCATCTCTTCTCGCAGGTTTGCGGCAATAATACTGCACTGTGCGGCGATGTTCTTGGCCGCGGTCCTAAACGCGTCGGCGCTGATAGAGTCAGTAGACGAAGTCATAGTTGGCTTGCCGAGGTCCGAGCCAGACATGATTCCGGAATTGAGTGGGATCTCGCCCAAAAATGGAATGTTAAACTCTTCGCTGATTTTTCTTGCCCCGCCGTCGCCGAAGACCATGTGCTTTTCATCACATTGCGGGCAGACAAAATGACTCATGTTCTCAAGCACGCCTATAATCGGCACGTTCAGCTTTTCAAACATCCCAATCGCCTTTGTAGCCACGTGGCTTGCAACATTCTGCGGTGTTGTAACAACAAGTATGCCGGTGATCGGGATTGTTTGGGCCAGGGTCAGCGGAATGTCCCCGGTTCCAGGAGGCAGATCTACGATAAGATAATCGAGATCCGACCAATTCGTATCAACAAGGAACTGTTTTAGTATTCCAGATATAATCGGCCCCCGATAAATCGCCGCCTGGTGCTGCTGCTCTGCAAAAAATCCAAACGAGACTACCTTGAGGCCGTTTGATTCGGCAGGCTGCAGCTTGTTGTTGTCAACCTCCATGTGACCGTCCTTCATTCCAAGCATCAGCGGAATGCTGGGGCCGTAAATGTCCGCATCAAGCAGTCCAACCTTGGCCCCTGTCTGCGACAATGCAAGCGCCAGATTAAGCGAGACCGTGGATTTTCCCACTCCTCCTTTTCCACTGGCAACCCCAATAATGTTCTTGACCGTTGCCATTCCGGTATCATCATCTAGTGAGCGGCCCTCCATGACCTTGGCAGTCACGTTCATGTCAAAGTTTTTAATTTCACCTAGTTCACCGATGACCCTTCGAACATCCTCCTCAATCTCCGCGTTAAACGGACATGCCGGTGTAGTAAGCTCCAAGGTGAATTTTAAATTCCCCTCTGACAGCTCTAGGTCCTTTATCATGCCCATTGAAACAATGTCCTTCTTCAAATCAGGATCAATTACAGTACCGAGCTTTTCTAGTACCTGATCAATCCCTACCATTGGCCAATGAATGGTTACGCGTTATTTATAGCTAGTTTGACATCGCACGCAAGACGCGGTCCCCCTCCTGATCTCATGTACCGTAATAATCCCCACAGGTTCGGATGCCAAATAATTCCACGTATCCTCCTGTGAAATCCACTAATATCGTGCATCTCTTTTTGCCTGTGGCCCGGCCTGCCGCAGAACATCTGGCCTTTAATCGCCGTATCTGGTACGTAATCATCCAAAGGTTCTCCAGCCAGTCATGTTTAGCATACAATCATTATGATATACCGGATTCATCCATCTAGTCGTCACAGGCAAAACCAATGCCGCAAATCCGACGTCACCGGCTGATATAACGATAGTCACAAGTCCAGTACGATCAATTCCTGTTATTTGGCATGCATTACGAATTTTCTTTTCGCCGCGTATCTTGGCTGGATCAAAATATGCCAGATTACGACACGGGTAATCATGTCCGCCATGAATGCCCGTAAAAAACAGTAATTCCATAGCCAGGATGCAAGACGATACCTAGTACGCAATGTAACCGGTCCGAATCTGACGCAAGGCGCGTCTCCAAAAGCACAGTACAGGCCGAGTCGTCCCATGGCTCACAAATCCCGTATCAGAGGCAGATCATGCATCTGACGACCTTGGACCTTGTACGTATATCATACCCAAAGATTCATAAATTCAAAATCGAGAATTTGAGCAAAGTTGTTTTCCATATCTACCCTAGTCGATGTCGTTAGGATCCCACCAAACCTGTTTGGCACCACGCTCAAAAAGGCCGCTAGGAACATACTCAAGGAAAAATACGAAAGCATGATCAATGCAGATCTGGGATACATCATCATGATTATGAATACAGACGTAGACGAGATGGGCAAGATGATTGCCGGCGACGGGGGGACATTCCACAGGGTGGAATTTGACGCACTTACATTTTATCCAAAACTGCAAGAGATCGTACAGGGGGAGATTGTAGACATTACGGACTTTGGGGCGTTCGTCAGAATCGGTCCCACCGATGCGCTGTTACACCTATCACAGGTAATGGATGACTATTTGAAGAGTGATGTAAAATCCGGCATGATTATCGCCAACCAGAGCGGGAGGACGCTAAAGGTCGGCTCTACCCTGCGTGCAAGAATCACCGCGGTATCCCTAGGCAAGGCGGCTACGATGGGAAAGATTGGCATCACCTGCAGGCAACCCTGCTTGGGAGCCGACGAATGGATTGCAGAAGAGATCAAAAAGACGGGCAGTGAAACAACAGGTACGGTCAAGGCCGAAAAGGCAAAGGTAAAGGCGAAGTAGATGGTCAGGGAAATGGCCTGTAGAAAGTGCAAGCACGTTACGACTGGAAGGGTTTGCCCTGTCTGCAAGTCCTCAGACTTGACGCCGGACTGGAACGGAATCGTCCTCATAGTCGAGCCGTCAAACTCCATTGTTGCAAAAACCCTGGGAATCACCGAAAAGGGCAAGTATGCGCTAAAGGTAACATGAGTTGCAATCTAATTTACAAAAAGAGCTCTCTAGATTTTTATCCGAGGACATACGTACCGGCGATATTACTGGATCCCTCCTCCCAAAGAGACCGGTCCATGCAAGAATAATATCCAGACAGCCGGGAATTGCCGCAGGGGTGAGATTTGCAGCGGAGATATTCGCGTTAAAAGAATGTCGCGTGTCAGATAAAATACGAGACGGTTCTAAAATAAAACGGGGCCAGGTAATAATGAGTATCACCGGAAATCCGCGCCGCATCCTTGCCTGCGAGAGAACCGCCCTGAACCTGCTGTCACGAATGAGTGGAATAGCCACGCAGACTAGCGCGCTAGTAGAGAGGCTCCCAAGAAACACCAAGTTGTTTGCAACAAGAAAGACCGCACCCGGCCTACGCATCTTTGACAAGGAGGCAGTAAAGATAGGAGGGGGCCAAAAACACCGCATGGGGCTAGATGAAATGGTCATGTTCAAGGACAACCACCTATCGGTGGGACTCTCCATTGAGGAGCTGCTCAGGCGCGCGAAGAAAAAATATAACAAAGTCGAGATAGAAGTAGAGGTGCAAGAGGACGCGATAATCGCCGCGCAAAATGGGGCCTCTATAATCATGCTAGATAATTTCACCCCAAGGCAGATCAGGAATACCATCAAGGAGTTAAGGAGGCTGAATCTTCGAGAAAAGGTAAAGCTAGAGGCGTCCGGTGGGATCAATGGAAGGAACATCAGGCATTACGGCAGGACAGGGGTGGATATGATCTCAGTCGGCGAGATCACAAATTCTGTGCGCGGGATAGACATGTCCCTAGAGATCACGTCAAGAGTCTAGTTTTTCCAAGATTTCCTTGGCATCCTTGTTCTTCTCGTCGACCTCTAAAACTTTGTCGCAGCATTCTCTAGAGCGCGTCTTTTCGCCAAGATGCAGGTGTGTGTGCGCCTTGAGAACTAGGACGTCAACATCATAGCTTCCTATATCTGCCGCACGTTCAAGGTGCTTTAGGGCGGACCGGTACTGCCGCTTTATATAATATATTCCGCCAACGATGAACAAGATATCATGATTATACGGGACATGGCGCAGGTATTCTAGCCCCTCCCTTAATGCCTCGTCATACTTTTGCTCCCTGACTAGCTTGCGTACGTGTCGGATTTTTTCAACGTTCTTTTTCTTTTGAGGATCCTTTGGAGCCCTGCTGAACAGACCGGCCAATCTAAAAGTCACATGCCTTCCTTGAATTAATGTTCATCTTATGGCTAGCATGCGCTCTATTGCAAGTCTCGCCTTGCTGGCAATATCTGGCGGCACCCTGACCTCGTACTTGTCCTCCGCTAGAGCCCGGTGGACGTTTTTCAGGTCAATCATCTTCATGTACTGGCACTCGGCTTTTTCTGATGCCGGGACGAACCTCTTGCCCGGGTTCTGCCGCCTCATCCTGTACAGTATGCCGGTCTCAGTCGCCACGACGAACTCCTTTGCGTCCGATCTAGACGCATGCTGCATCATTCCTTCGGTAGACAGAATTGAGACCCGGCGGTCATTGTAGCTTCCCGATGCAACGTCGTACAGTATGGGCGTAGTACAACTGCATTCCGGATGCACCAAGAATTCGGCATTCCTCATAGAGTCCAGCTTGCGGTTAACATCATCAGGGGTTATTCCTGCATGGACATGGCACTCGCCGGCCCAGATACGCATGTTTTTCCTACCCGTAACCTTGGCCACATATGACCCCAGAAACATGTCCGGCAGGAACAGTATCTCCCTGTCCCGTGGAATCGCATTAACCACGTTTACTGCATTAGACGACGTGCAACAGTAATCCAGCTCGGACTTTATTTCTGCGGTGGTGTTAACGTAACCTACTGCAACGGCATCAGGATGACGGCTCTTCCAGCTTTTCAGATCTTCTAAACTAATCGAGTCAGACAGCGAGCATCCGGCCTCCAAGGTCGGGATGAAGACGCGCTTTTCGGGACTTATGATTGCCGCGGTTTCGGCCATAAAGTGCACACCGCAAAACAGGATTCGGTCATGACTAGTTTGCCCGGCCTGCCTAGACAGTCCCAGTGAATCACCGACAAAGTCGGCAACATCCTGAACCTCCGGGATTTGATAATTGTGGGCTAGGATCAAGACGTCCTTTTCCTTTTTGAGTTTCAAAATCTCATCCCTGATGCCGGCGACCTGTGTAAGCAAACCAGAGAGCGTTCAAGTTAAGCAGATTTAAAGAATAAGATCGCGCCTAGAATCATCTCAAAGATGCCCGATTACGGCAATAATTGCCACGTCATGAACCGACTTGGATCTCTTCGGAGCAGATTTGCCGCAGTTTTTCAATGGCCGAAAGTATCGCAAGCTTGCTGGTTTTCGGGTTGACATCATCAGGCACGTTTTGTATCTCAAAATTCATCTTGCCAAACGTGCCATCCACGGCAACAACGTGCGTGTTCTTGTCAGTGGAAGGGTCAGCGACGATCTTGACCAGCGTTTTTTCACTCCCCACGGCGGCAAGACTCAGCAACGCTGCAACGTTTATGTTTGCCGGAAACATCGACACGGCCTGCTTTGCCGTGCCCTCAAAAATCACAGTCGGGGCGCAGATTGCGTCAGGATCAATGTCAGATGTCTCAAAGAATCTTGCCCCGCGCAGAGAACGCGGATGCTTGGTGGTGGTAAGCATGATATTTACAATCTCGTTTCTAACTGCCCTCAGCCCGTCTAGGCCAGCAATGGCACCGGATGGAAGGTAAACCGTTTTATGAAAGTCGCGGCATGCGTCAGATATTATCTCAAATACGGATTCGTCAAGTAATGCACCCGCGCTCATGATCATTAAATCCTTGCGGTTTTGTAGAATGCTTAATGCAACATCCCGTACTGCATTCTGAGATGCGGCCTCGACTACTAGGTCGATGGGCTGCGAGGAGAGCAGGTGAGAGTTTTCCACGATTACCGGATCAGACTGTAGTTTTGATACAAGGGACTCGGATTTGGCGCGGTCCGTGTCATATACATGCGTTAATCGTGCCGGAATTTTCCCCGAGTCAACTGCCAGTGCAATTCGGGTTCCTATTACGCCACATCCCAACAGAGCAATCCTTTTCAACCCCTTTCCATTACGCCACTGGGTAATTAATTGTAGGGCGCAATATTCTCCTGCATGGTTGCCTCGCGTCGTACCGGACTGTACCAGTACAAGGTCAGGTCTACTAATGCATTATACCTGACTCAACACACTAGGCCGCGAATCCCGAATCAACCCAAGTGTGTACCTGTATCAGTATCCAATATATTTATGTCAATGAGAAATACAGTACCGTGGAATCCAAGTCGATCGTGGTCCTGATGTTTTTCATGTTAGTACTGTACGCGTCCCATGCTGTTGCATATGCCGAAAATCTGCCCCCAAAAAAGCAGTTGGAGCTTGGAATAGAACCAGAAGATATAGTGTGCAGGCACGGCCTGATCCTAGCGCTAAGAGAGTCCGGGATGCCTGCCTGTGTAAAGCCGTCGACTGCTGAAAGGTTTGAGGACAGGGGGTGGATTATAATCACCAAGGCGGCAAGCACGCCGCCAGAACCGGCAGATACCACATATACCATGAGCAAAATCCAGCAGGTTTCTGCATCCACAGGAACCGTGAATTTTTACGTAACCGATCAAGATCTCAATCTGGCAAAAAGTGCTGCGGAGACCGTTTCAACCAGGGGACTCTTTGAGGTTACGGTAAACGGCGTTCCAATAGACATTCCCGACAAGATGACAGAGACCGGATTCGACACAGGCAGGTTCCTAGTCAGCATAAACCTGCCACAGGTGGTTAACGGGGAGCCGCTACGGCAGGGGGACATCATCCTTGTAAAATACCTTGACGAGACGGGCCATTCCGGAGATCCCCAGGTCCTTACAAGGTCGTTTGCACTGTCATCATCCTATGCAAGAGTCGAGGCAGAAGGCGATTCGTCAAGAATAGGACGTGAATTTACGCTAAGAATCTACGAGCCAGATGCAAACAGGGACTCGCGCGATAAGGATAGAATTCCACTCGGTTACCTCAAATACAGGGGCGAGGGCGGGATCAGGACCACACTGTCCAATCCGGTATTTGATGCAAATTCAGGCGCAATGATAGAGACTGGCCCGAATACGGACACGTTCGAAGTAAAGATCAAGATTCCAAGGGAGATTGACGGCAAGATAGTACACATAGGAGACTGGTATGAGATAACATACGTTGACAAGAGCACGCCCTCTGGAACACAAGAGGAGGTAATTCTCCGGGGCAAGATAGGATGATCCCCCTGCCGCCACCGGTCCCCCCATCACCTCGTGCGACAGGTTTTCAAAATATCAAACACAGTCCACGTTGAAAATGTTATAACCAACAGTAATGTCGTTACACGGGGAAAACATAATACAAAAAATGGAAGAAAATACAACAAATTCTGATCCTGTAAGGAGTCTAGTTGACGAACTAGGCAGCAACCTTGCCCGGAGAAAGCACTCAGATATAGTCCTAAACGTGGGCAGTGCAAAGCGTTTTGAGATAAAACCCTCCAAGTTCGTCGAGATAAAACCCGTCGAACACGTCAGAAAGATCGCCTTTGTAGACGGCGGAAGCGGCATACTAGACGAGTCTCCAAGCTTCCTAGTAGCACTAAACCGCGTATATTATTCAATATTCAAGGGCAAGGACAGGATCAGGCCCCGAACAAGGAACAGGGTACAGTTTCTCTCGTGCATAACATCAGATATCCAAGCGACAGGTGGGAAAAAAAAGATCAATTACAAGACGCGCTTGTTTGCGCGGGATGCAGACATGCAATACCTGCCGCAGGATGCAGACCTGTCATCAGAGGTTGAGCGCTCATCGGTCATGGACGGCTCCAAGCTAGAGTCCATAGGGCGCAGATTTGCAGAGTGGAAGTTTGCCCTGCATGTGGTAAAAAACGAGTTGGAAAGAGGCGACATGATCGTCATGGACGGCTCCCTGCAGACATCCCTGAAAAACGAGGTAGTATATGCGTCTGATCTGTACAATACCGCACAACAGATGGGCGTCATCGTCTGCGGCCTCTCAAAGACAAGCAGACTCATAACCGAGGCCGGAGAGCCGCTCCTAGCACGGGTAGCCGAGATCGGGGAGGAGGTTCCGTTTGGAAGGTGGTACGTCAAGGTGGCCGAGGAGGTATCCAAGGATGACCGCGGCTTTATGCTTGCAGTAAGACTCCATGAAAAGTCCCAGTTTGTCTTCAGGTTTGAGATTTTTCGTGGACAGTTTAACAAGTTGGACCACGACGAGCTCAACTCAATAATGTACAGCCTAGCTGCGAACTCGCACGACATATCCATGCTCGGATACCCATACGGGGCCATAGACGCGGACAGGTTTGCCCAGGTAAGAAATGACGAGGCCGACATGTACAAGGGCTACATCATGTCAGCGAAGCTTAAAAAGCCAGAGTGGAGAAGGTTGCAAAGGTACAATACGGGTTTGAACGTACATGATATCCTAAACATGGTGACAAGCTAGTGGAAGAGGTTTCAATAGTAGGGCAGGTGATCGGAGGCAAATTCGGAGACATTATAATCCGTCAAAAATCCAACAGCAACCTCGAGATCGGGGATCTGATGGTCTCCGAGGAAGACGGTTCATTTTTGATTCTGCAGGTCTTTGCGCTCGAATACGGCTCCCAGATCCAGGACAGAATGCAGCAGATGATGTCCGGGGTGAATTTGGAGCAAGAGGTTCCAGACGCGCGCCTTTATGAGCCAGAATTTGTAAACTATGTCCTAGCCAGGATAAAACCCCTAGCGCGCGTATACAAAAAAGACAACAGAGTCAGGATTCCAAAGACGTTGCCCGCGTTCTTTAACAAGCTTAGGCTGATTACCTACGATGACCTAACGTTCCTTCAAAAGGGCGACGACCAGATCTTTGTAGGACACATTCGCAGCGGTAGCAAGGTGCTCAAAGAGGCGGAGGTATGGCTACCTGCCAAAGAAATGTTCTCACATCACATGCTTATTCCGGCAACTACTGGACGTGGAAAGTCAAACCTAGTCAAGACCATTCTGTGGCATGTCCTAGATACAAGCAAGGTAAGCGCGCTAGTTTTAGACGCCCATGACGAGTATTTCGGCCGCGACAAGCCGGGACTCAAGGATCATTCCGATGCGCGTGACAGTCTGGTATATTACACCCCTTCAGATCCACCGGTTGGATCAAGCCTGCTGACAATCAACATAGAGACGATCCGCCCAGAACATTTTGAGGGAATTGTGAATTTCTCGGACGCGCAGTTTGACGCAATCAGAATATACAATAAAAGATACAAGAAAGAATGGATCTACGAGATCATGACGGCCAATCCGTCAGAGAGTGAAAACAAAGAGATTCGCGCGGCAAGCCTGATAGTGGTTCAAAGAAAGCTGAGTGTGATCCTAGGACTCACGGTAGAAGAAGACGGCAGTATCAGATCCGAGCATACGGTCTTTGACTCTGAATCAAAGGGCAAAAACACGGTAAATGATATAGTCTGCAACATAGAGCAGGGAAGGGTGGTGATACTAGACACGTCAAGGCTCGGAGACGCGGCCGAGCTGCTCGTGGGCAACATAATCGCAGCCGAGATCCTCAGGAGGTACAAAAATGCCAAGTCAGACGGAAGCCTAGACCAAAAGCCGGTAGTTACAATCGTTATAGAAGAGGCCCCTAGGGTGATAGGAGAGGATGTCCTAGCCTCGCAGAACGACAACATCTACGCCACAATCGCAAAGGAGGGCAGGAAATTCAGCGTGGGACTGACGGCAATTACGCAGCTTAGCAGCGTCATCCCAAAGACGATTCTTGCAAACATGAATACAAAGATGATCCTAGGAAACGAGATGAA
Source organism: uncultured Nitrosopumilaceae archaeon (assembly GCA_964507825.1). Classification (GTDB taxonomy): domain Archaea; phylum Thermoproteota; class Nitrososphaeria; order Nitrososphaerales; family Nitrosopumilaceae; genus JAWVZS01. The sequence goes on from CAZDQM010000071.1 coordinate 74,110, forward strand.
GTACGAACGGGAGGCGATAATCGCGTCGGCGTCACAGGACCTGTCCGAGGACGACAAAAACATCGCAAGCCTAGACAGGGGCGAGGCCATAATTACAAGCATCTTTGTCCCGTTTGCAATGCCGATAAAGGTGCCGTTTTTTGACGATGTTGTAAAATCAAGGCCTAGGGAAGAACAGGCCGGAAGAATAAAGGTGTTCTAGGTGAGGTTTGGCCATCTTTCAGACATTCACCTTGGCTTTCAAAAGCACGAATCACTCCAAAAGATAGAGCAGGACGTCTTTGAGAGGGCAATAGACGAGTGCATCGCCCGCAAGGTGGACTTTGTGCTGATCCCGGGCGATATCTTTCACGTTAATATTCCGGAGATGAGGGTTCAAAAGTTCGCGTTTTCTGTCTTCCGCAAACTGTACGAAAACAACATCCCAGCATATGTCGTATATGGGAGCCATGATTTTTCGCCGGTTTCAAACTCCGTAATAGACCTACTAGCAGAAACCAAATACATAATCAAGGTGACCGATGCCGAGAGCGGCGAGGACGGCAGGATCCGCCTCGGCTTTAAAACAGACGGCAGGACAGGAGCCAAGATTGCCGGCCTGTCGGGCCTCAAGGTCGGAATGGATCAGAAATGGTACGAAGTATTAGACAGGGAAGACCTTGAATCAGAGCCGGGTTTCAAGATATTTTTGTTCCACGGCGGAATCGCGGACATGAAGACCGATACGGCCATCGACGGCCAGCACATGCCCCTGTCCCTGCTCCCAAGGGGGTTTTCATATTATGCAGGTGGACACATGCACAAGTACAACTACCAAAGCTTTCCGGATTATCCGCATATAGTGTATCCCGGCACGCTCTTTGCAGGGCATCACCTGGATCTAGAAGAGAACGCCAAGGGGATAAAGAGAGGCCTAGTAATAGTAGAGTTTGAGGACGCGGTAAAATCCGTAGATTTTGTCCCCATACCCAACATGAGCTATAAAATGATTGAAATTGACGCAAAAAATAGGGGATCTGATTCGGTAAACCGAGAACTACACGAACGGACAAAGGATGCAGAGTCGGAGCAAAAGATGGTAATCATCAAGATTCACGGGGAGATGGCCTCCGGCAAGACGTCAGATATCAGCATATCAGATGTCAGAGACAAACTAACAGATTCGGGCGCACTTGCAGTCAACATATCTAGGAACCAGCTCACCTCAAAAGAGTATTCAATCACGGGCGCCGTCGGTGCAAGCAATGACGAGATAGAGACAAACGTGCTAGCAGAAAACATAGGGCAGCTGCGATTCTCACAACAGGATCTATTAGGGGAGCGCGGAGTCCATCTTGCAAAAAGCCTCCTGCGTCGGCTTGAACAGCGGCCGCTGACGAATGAAAAAAAGTCAGAGTATGAACTTCGGGTTTGCAATGATGCCTTGGCCACCATGGGAGTAGATCTGAGTGATCCTTGAATCAATAATCATAGACAATATTCGCAGCTACAAGCACGAAGAGGTCGTGTTTCCCAGGGGGATTTCACTGTTTGCAGGCGACATCGGCTCCGGCAAGTCCACCATACTGATGTGCATAGAGTTTGCACTCTTCGGGCTCGGCCAGCAGAGGCCAGAGGCGCTACTGGCAAAAAAGTCAGGATCAGCCTCGGTGCTGCTAGAGTTCTCGGTTGGGAAAAACAGATACGAGATCAAGCGAACACTAATCAAAAGAGATTCTAGGATCACCCAAGATCCCAAGAAATCCTGGCTAAAGGCGAATGGGGAAAAGGAGGTTCTTTCCGTATCAGAGCTAAAGCAGAGGGTGCTGCAGATTCTCAGGTTCAATGAACCTGCAGATCCCAAGTCCGAAAGCAGGATATTCAGGTACGCCATATTTACCCCCCAGGAGGAGATGAAGGCGGTCCTAGACAACAAGGATAGGCGCCTAGAGACGGTACGAAGGGCGTTTCGAATCGAAGAGTATGACGTGGCAGTATCAAATGCAAGGGAGCTTCAGAAAATGCTTGACTTTAGGGCCGGGGTTTTGCGCGAGAGGACAAGGGGGATTCCGGAGATGGAGGCGCAAAATTCAGATGCCAAGAAAAACATTGCAGAGTATGACGCGTCGATTACAAGGTTGGCGCAAAGGGATGCAGAGCTGTCAAGGTCCATAAAAAATGCAACGCGCCAACTAAAAGAGCTGCAAGAAAAAAGCATGGAAAGGGCAAGGGTCGAGGAGCAGAGGCGCGCAGTCAATGAAAACATTGCAGAATTGAAAAGACAGCTGGCAAAGTCCGAGGCCGACCTAGGAGAGATCAAAGAAGAGGAGCAAGAGTGCCAGGCTCTATTAAACGAATACCGGCGCATGGAGAGGCCAGAGACGTCCAAGACGGTCACGGAGCTAGACCGAGAGATTGCGGCAAGAAGAAGCTCAGACAACGATATATTGAGACTGAATGCACAAAAGAGCTCCATCATGGAGGATGTTTCAAGACTAGGTAGATTCCTTGGCGACAAGGCGGGTTCAGACACTCAGGAGCTTGCCGAGCGGCAAAGAATACTAGACAATGAAACGAGGTCGCGTGAGGAGTATTTGGAGGAGGCAGGCAAAAAACTCGACAAATTAAGGGAGGAGCAGGCGCGAGTGCAACAGCAAGAAAAGAGTCAGGATGATGAGCTGTCCAGATTCTCGGAGCTAGGTAGCATGTGTCCCACTTGCAAGCAAGAGATCACCGAGGAGCACCACCACAGCATGGTGGATAAAAGGCGTTCCATGCTCAGCAAAACAAGGAAGGATATAGAGTCCATTGCAAACTTGTTATCTAATGCCGTAAAGGAGCGAAACGATGCAAGGGATGCCATGGATGCAGCCCGGGCACGGTCCGACGAGAACATGAATATCAGGCCAAAGGCCGAGGAATACAGTCAAAAGTCACTCAGAATTGAACAGATTAATGCAGATATTGCAAAAAAAATGCAAGAGTTGCCCCCGGATGGGGAGTCAGTAGAGGCCATGTCGAGGATCAGAGATAATCTGATCCAATATGAGAATGCAATAAAGTTGGTAAAGCAGGCAGAGCAAAACATGCAGGGAATCATGGACAGGTGGCAGAAAAAGCACGACGGCGCAAGCAGTCAGCGAGAGAAAATTGCAGAAAAGATGACCGAGCAAAAGGTCCTGATGAGCCAAGGCAGATTCGACAATTTAGATGAGAGTATAGCAAAAAACGAGCGCAACATCGAAATGTTGCAAAAGGCCGCCTCAGAAAACATCGCCCAGACTGCGGCGATGCGTGAAAAAAGGGATCTAGCAAGCAGGAGGATGGAGGAGAATGCCAAAAGAATCAATGAGGCGATGGAATGGAAGCGAAACCTTGATGGAATTTCCGAATATAGTAGGTGGATTGGCGAATTTTTCATTCCCGTTGCAAGGCAGATTGAAAAGCAGGTGCTAGCATCAATACTGGCCGCCTTTGATGAGACGTACCGCAGGTGGTATTCTATTCTAATAGACGAACCAACCAAGACCTCGCAGATTAACGAGGATTTTGAGCCAGTTATGATGCAAGACGAATATGATCAAAGGGTGGAATACCTGTCAGGCGGCGAGAAGACGAGCGTTGCACTAGCGTACAGGCTGACATTAAACTCGCTGATGAGGCGGGAGACCGAATCAATGAAGTCGAACCTGCTGATTTTGGACGAGCCCACGGATGGATTCTCCAAGAGTCAGCTCGGTAAGATCCGAGAGCTGTTCAACGAGCTAAGATCAGATCAGATTATCCTGGTCTCACATGAAAGAGAGCTAGAAGCATACGTGGAGAACATCTTTACCGTTTCAAAGCAGGATGGAATTTCAAGGATCCGTCCACAAAACATACGGCAGGAACTGCCTGCAACTGCCGCCGTACATGCAGAGTCTGTTCAGGATGTCAATATGAATGACGCGAGTCTGTAAAAGCCCGGAGCCAATTAGTTAAACGCGCTCCACGTTATCCTATGGCCGGGCTTGAGGGAGATTGATTTGCTTGCCTTCTTTTTGACGACGGGTGGTAACCTGATGACTATATTATGAAACCGCGTCTTGACTTTTTTGGCAGATACATCACACGGTAGCAGATCCGGGTTTATGACACCGACTCCGATTAACTTGGCGGCTTGTGCTAGACCCCGGTCAGATGTAACTAGTGTGATCTTGGTCATCTCCGCGTATGCAAGAATGCAGCTGTCGCCACGATGCAGTGTCGGACACTGTGATTCCAAGATAATGGCCCTATCCTTCATCTGAGACGTGATACTCTTCCTTTTGACATGGGCGCCCAATGACTCGATTTGTCTAGAGATGGATTCCACGTCATAGCAGGATTTTGTCAGCTCTGTGCTGATCTGGGAGTTTAGATGAACCGTCGAATCCTTCAGGTCGATCCGGCAGGCCAGAAGGGATGCTATGTTCGGATTTTGACACATTCTGATCTCTACGCAGGTATCAAAGATGAATTCGCGGCCTGGTTTTTGCCCGGTCATGATGATCGCCTCGTATAGATCATCGGCTCGTCATGATCTTCGAATTCTCTGATTATTCGTGGAAAAAAATTCACGCTTGTAGAATTCTCTTTGTCTTTCATGCGTTGTTTGGCTGATATTGATTTCATACTTTAAATTTAGGATTCGATATTATTATATACCATGTCAATAGTATGCATACTGTAAATACTAACATGACAAAGATGTTAATGCTTCGAGTGCACATTGCCCCGGTCGGCTTTGAGGTAGACAGGATAATAATTCCGCTAAAGCAAACAAAGGCGGACAAGCTGTGGCTGATATCTCATGACAACAAGTCATCAGATCTGTCAGGACCGTACCTTGACAAAATCAAAAAGGCTTGCAAGAGTCTAGATGTAAAGGTAGAGATCGCATACGCAGACAGGCTGAACCTGTTTAAAGCAATAAAGTCGATCAGGGACATCATCGCTCAGGAAGTCAATAACCATGTCTATGTCAACGTCGCATCAGGTTCAAAGATTCAGGCAATTGCATGCATGATGGCGTGCATGATGCTCAAGGATTACGACAATCTAAGGCCGTTTTATGCAGAGCCAGAAAAATATTTGGCACTGAGTGGAAGACAGCAGTCCGAAGGAGTCAAGGGTATGATAGAGCTGCCGACCTATGAAATCCAGATCCCAAAACAAAAACTGCTTAAAGCGTTGAAGATTATTGTCAGGCAGAAGAATCAAAAGATTACAAAGAAGGAGATGGCCGAGATTGCAGATAGGGAGGGTATAATTAACGTAAATGCCGAAAAGGCCAACTATTCGCAGGCGCGGTTTGCAAGCCTTGATGCAAACATAATAGCGCCACTAGAAAACGAGTGGAAGTTCATCGAGGTTGAAAAGGTGGGCAGGAACCGCTGGATAAGCATTACCGATGAGGGAAAGCATGCCGCCGAGTTTTTAATCTAGCCGCCAGTCAGCTTGGCAAACTGCGCGTTCTTGCTTAGCTTTTCCATGAATTCGATGTTGGATAGTGCAATTACGGCAGATTTCACAACCGGACGGTCCTTGTCGGAGAGCGCCTTTTGTAGTATGTCCCGCGCCTCGTTGGATCCCATCACGCCCAGTGCGATTGCCGCCTCGTGCCGTACAAACATGCTGGGATCATTGATTGTCGCATCCGCGAGGGGTGCAATGCCACTACTGTAGCACATCTGCCCCAGAGAAAAGGCGGCCTCGTGCCTTACGAGCTCATCCGGATCATTCTTGAGAACTCGGGCAATATGTTGGACTTTGTCCTCCCCCCCAAAATCGACTAGGATGCACGTGGCCCTAGTACGGATCACATAATCGTCGTGATCTAGTAATCCTACAAAGTATTGGGTATCCCTTTCCTCGTATTTTTTCTCCATCTCTGTAAAAAGATCCAGTCGCTGCTGCGGAACCATAGTCATGTCAAAAAACCCACACGGCTCATATATTATCCTTAATTCCCGGCTGGCATGCCAGATGACAGGATGCCAAGCTGATAAAATAGAGTAAAACAGGCATGGGATCGCCACATGGTTTGAAATGTACCGATACGATAACATGGTGTGCCCGTGCCAGCTCATGCATGCAACAGTCATGTTGCATGCCTTCTTGTTATCATGGACGCCGAGCGTGTCACGCAGATGCCAGTTGGGCGCCAGATGTGGAAATCTAAGACATGGCCTCAGGCGCGTAATTTACTGCACCCCTGATTGAGTCATGAATGGACAGGCATGGAGCAGGACACGTATTTTTGCAATTATATGCCATATGATGAAAACCATAGTTATCTTTTTAATGGAAATTATCAGGATCTACTTGTGAATGCAGTTTTAGGCCAAAGGGCACCAAATCTAGGAATCTCCGAGTGGGTGCAGGGACTTCCTACCAATTTTGATCAGGAAAAGGATCACATTATAGTGACAGAGGTGTTTCAGGTCAATTGCCCGGGCTGTTTTCTGTATGGAATGCCTGCAATGATAGACATCTACAACAGGTACAGGGACGAGGGTGTGCGAGTCCTAGGTATGGCCACGGCCTTTGAGGATTTTGATAAAAACACTTTGGATAATTTGAAGATGCTAGTTGAGACGGGTGAGGTGATTGGTGATACGCTAAACGGGCTGTCACAGTACGGGCAGTTGGATGGAAACAAGCTTCGCTACAAAATCCCGTTTCCTGTAGCCATGGACATGCTGACCAAGGTGGAGGGCGAACCAGGCCGGGAAAAAATAATGGAGTTCATCCACAGCCAGATTCCAGAATTTGATTCACAGCCGGAGGATTACAAGAATCAGATAATCAAGAGGGTAAAGGACCACATGATGGCAAAAGAGTATTCAGCAGAAACATTTGAGAAATACGCATTGCGGGGCACGCCTTCTACCATTATCGTGGATCGACGAGGAATACTCAGGGATGTGTCATTTGGCCAGACGGGGCATGTGGAGCAGATTATCCAGTCCCTGCTTGGCGAGGACTAGGCGATCCAACTAAAGCGGCATGTATAGAACAGACCGTCATGCTCGGGTTAAAATCCACCCGTCTTTTAGTAGGCGGTAAATTTCCGATGTAATTATACCTAGAAAGTCATGTGTTGGTGCTACTTTACTAGGTCCATAATGAAGAGTTGCGGCATGTCATCAAGACAGGATCAGTTCCATCGTACTGCAAGTCGTCTGACGTGCATTATGCCCGCTAGGGGCCCAAAGTAAATTCCAGCGTTTAATGCAATGATTCCCAATCCGTATCCGATCATTTCATGCTCTGAGTCAATATCAACATAGTTTAGGATTGCAAGTGTGGCAAGTAGTGGAGAGATCGCCGCCCTGACTATCTCCTTGAATGCAGGATTATTCCTTTCCCAATCTGCAACGGTTGGGGAAAACAGGTAATAGAAATGGTTGAATCCACTCATGAATGCAGAACCAGACTGCGTTTTCAACACTATGTTATCACGTATCTCCCGCAGAGACTGAACCTGTGGTGCCGTTTCAGAGTCATATGTAGCAGTAGCAATCAGGCATCCACTGTACTCAGAACCCGTGGCGTGTTCCGTCGCATCAACAACCCTGAGGGATTCGGTTCCAGTAATCTTCAGAGTATGCATGCCTGTTCCATTGAATTGGGTAGTGATGAACCATATTTTGTCGTTTGATCGGATGGTTGGATCAAAGTCCTGATCATTGAGTGTGATGGCTAGCTCGCCGTCAAGGAGGATTTTTGGAATGGTGATTTCACCTAGGTTGTTTTCTAGACCACTGACAACGCTTAGCGACAAGGTTTTTTGTGGAAGGTCAAACGTAGAGTCAGAGATGTCATAGTTTGCAGTGACCAATATTTCAAACTCTTGCCCACCCGCATCAACATACAGCCTGTTATTTAGGCCGGTCTTGTCAGACAGCTGTCCAAAAGCCGGAACAAGCATGAGTCCGACTAGAATCGTAGTTAAAAGTAGCGCCTTCAATTTATGCAGGTAGAGAAACCACACGCCTGCGTAGTTCTACGTCCTTTGATATTCTTGAATGGAAGGGATCAGCCAAGATGACCTCAAACCAATAATGAATGCCGTCCTTGTAGACAAAGTACGATCCAAGTAGCTTCATGTTAGGGTATTTTTCAAGGACCCTGTTTTCTGCAACCTGTTTCATTGAGATATCGGCCTTGATCCTAGTAACACCTAGATGCTTTGGCCTTCTGCCGCCGCGCGGCCTCTGTTTCCTCATGCCGCCAGTTCCGACCCTCATACGCACCACAATTATGCCCTGTTTTGCTTTGTACCCAAGCCTTCTTGCCCTTTGAATTCTGCTAGGCTTGTCGATGCGTATAGAGGCGTTTTGTTTGCGCCACTTTACAACTCTGTTCCGAATATCCGGAGAATTGTTCTTCCACAAGCTAATCCAAGATTTGTCCTGCGCACTAGGCATATAGTAATTGGCTGTGACCCACTTAATATATTATTCAACAGATTTGGCGCGGATTACACATGTATCACTACTGAAAGCATGACTGCTCCATTATACAGACGTATATCAGATTTGATGAGATGACGTAATCATCAAGGAGCATTGCGCGCATTGTCATGCTCCATTATACAGACGTATATCAGATTAGATGAGATGACTCTAGTTTGCGCGGCAGGCCTCTAGACGGTCTAGTTCGTCATATACACGATTCCAGTTCTCGTTTGGGCCGCGGTCCTGCCAGGCAGAATCCTGCCTGTCGGGGCGCGCCTTGATATCAGATATAGTATA
>CAZDQM010000072.1:0-2585 GCA_964507825.1 uncultured Nitrosopumilaceae archaeon
CGGAAGAAACACATTCACAGGTTATCAGCACCCCCCCCCAAGCACGAATTCATATGACTAGATTTGGCACATCTAGGCAACGTCTGCATCATACAAATTTACAAAATACCATATAATAAAGATGGCTTTTTCATCCGATCAAACGCTGTTGTACCTTAAAACATCCATGGATCGGAATCCTGCAGTACTGATATTTGTTAAGAATGTCCACTGATACGCGCATTGTATTGAATCTATGTTGGAACTTTATAAGGAATCCGGCGGTTTTCGTGCGTTGATGCATAGCACACGCTAGATTCGGTTCTCCCTTCTAGGATGTGGCGAATACATATCTATGCGGGCATGCAATCTCAATACCATGCTTCATCCATTCGTCAGGGTCTCTATGCAGTTACATTATACAATTTTATAGCGAAAAGAACTCAAACTCATACGTTGTGCACATTACATGGATGTTTATGACACGATTTACGCCATACTGGATGCAAACGACAACGAGGTAAGGGGCAGGACCGTGATTCAAAAGATCGTCTACCTCTCCAACGAGAAGATTCCAGATCTTGATGTGCCACCTTACAAGCCCCACTATTACGGGCCGTTCAGCCAAGGCCTAGGGTGGGCGCTGGAGACGATGGTCTCATGCTACTTTCTGTATGAAGACAGCCCCCCGGGTTCCATGTACGAGGGATACAAGTACAAACTTACCAGCGACGGGCGGGAGATTGCAAGAATGGTAAAGGAGAGAAACAACGACACATTTGAGAAGATTGCCGGGATCGTCAAGGTGTGCCGTGACTTCTGCGACTTGAGGTCGGCCCCCCTCTCGTATGCGTCCAAGATTCACTACCTGCTTAGCTCACACAGAACCGGCGGCAGGATGTCGTTCCCGGACGCGGTAGAACATGCCAAAAAGCTTCAATGGAAGGTGTCCGAAGACAGTGCGGAACAGGGCGCAAAGCTACTGGAGCAACTAGAACTTGTCACAGTATCCAGATGACTATTTTCGTTTCAAGTCCATACGGGATCCGCTGTATGGATTCATAGACCTGTCTGAAACTGAGACCCGGATAATCGACACCCCGGTGTTCCGGAGGCTCTTGGGCATAAAACAGCTTTCACACGCCTATCTGGTGTATCCGACCGCAATCCATACTAGGTTTGAGCATTCGCTGGGGGTGACCCACTTGGCAGATTTGGTATCAAAGCAGCTGTCCTTTGATGACGAGGTGAAGGAGATCGTTAGGCTGGCTGCCCTTCTGCATGATGTGGGGCACGGCTCGTTCTCTCACCTGTTTGAGTCGGTAATGGAGAGTGTCAACGGGAAAAAGATCGACCACGACAAGATCTCCATGATGCTGATAAAGGAGGATCCGGACATCTCGTCCATACTGGGTGACAAGGGAGAAAAAATAATCCATATATTAGATCACAGACCTGCTCCCGGATTAGACGCGGAAATCAGCTCCCTTGCCACGGATGTGGTGTCAAGCCCTCTAGATGTTGACAAGATGGATTATTTAAGGAGAGACTCGTATCACATCGGCGTGGCGTACGGACAGTTTGACCTACCGCGCATAATACACACGCTGACATACACGGGTGATCCAGCAGAACAAAAAATCTGTGTCGATTCCAAGGGCAAGGACTCCATTGAGAGCTACCGACTGGGCAGGTACCTGATGCACGCGCAGGTCTACAAGCACCACGCCCACCTAATTGGGGATCAGATGTTTCTCCAAGCCCTCGATCTGGCGGTAAATGAGGAGGACATTATACAGAAAGAGGCATTACTTATCGACACGGATTTGTCCAAGCCGCACAAGGAGTTTCTAGATTTTTACACAAGCCTAGATGATCGTGGACTGTATGATTGTATATTTAGGAAAAAAGAAAGCAAGGCATCCAAGATTCTCAAGCGCATACAGAATCGGAATCTACTCAAGAGAGTTGCCGAATATTTGCTTGACAAGGATATAGACAATGCGCAAGTGCGTGATCGTATGTCAAGACTGAGTAGAGAGGATGCGCGTCTGATGGCTTACAATATAGCGTCTGAGGCCGGTCTTGACAAACACGACGTGATTGTCCACTCTTCTGACATACCGGTAAACCTGTACGAAGGCGAGATCATGGTCATGTGGAAGGGGGTGCCCAGAAAGCTGGACGAATTCTCACCCCTTAACGTGCGCAAGTCAACCATCAAAAAGCTATATGTATTTGGTCCGGGAGAGGAGTCAACCAGACAGAAGACCAGAGAATGTACAAAGCGGCTACTTGGCATGAATTAAACGAATCACGAATAACAACCAAATAACTTGATAGGACGTAACCGACAACCTATAGCTAGAAGCACAAGTCCATGAGGATTCAACTTGTCAAACAGAAGCAGTTTGATGTCGCCTTGTGCATAGTGAACTGAATAAAGATCCGATAATTCTTGCAGGCTCTTCTGATCATGTACTTGCATATCTGCCCGTCCACTAAACTGACACGCTCCGGGACGCGTCGACCGTGCACGCGTCACAGGTGACCGGCACGGCCGGTCCCGCTCCGGGCGTGAAACCTGCAGAAGTGTGCGCAGTCTG
>CAZDQM010000073.1:0-5195 GCA_964507825.1 uncultured Nitrosopumilaceae archaeon
TCCAAAAAGTCGTTCTCCCTCCTTATCTTACATCGTGCTCCTCACCCACCTGCTCATCGATGATTCCTTCCCACTTGGGAGCATACACACTCAAGTTGATTCAAGATTCACCATGTTCAGAGTTTTGAAATTTCAGGTATAATGTACTGGTAGACCTGACCTTGTACAGGCCAATTGGTCAAACCGTTTTAGGTTGGTACACACAAGAAGAGTCGTCCCATTGCTCATAAATCCCATATCGAAGGCAGGTCATGTATATGACGACCTGACCTTGTACCCTGTGTACCCGTGCAATACTTTTATTCGGGGGGGGGGGGGTCGTATTTTGTGAATATTGGGTTTATAGGAATGGGCAAGCTCGGGCTTCCGTCTGCATTGGCAGTGGAATCCAAGGGACATACCGTGGTAGGATACGACATAAACCCCAACATCTCTGAATATATTAAATCCCGCAAAATCCCATACATGGAAGAGGGCGTGCCGGAACTGCTAGCCAAAACATCCATACGCATGCTGTCCATGGTAGACGTCTTACGGCAATCCGAGATAGTGTTTGTTCCAGTCCAGACACCGCATGATCCATTATATGAGGGCGTGACTAGACTTCCAAAAACCACTGCGGACTTTGATTATACGTACCTTAAACGCGCATGCCAGTCAATATCTGAAGAACTTGACAAGCTAGGCGAGGATCGCATAGTTGTTATAATAAGTACAGTCCTGCCAGGAACCATCGAGCGTGAGATCAAGCCGCTTCTCTCAAAGCACGTCAAGCTTTGTTATAATCCATTCTTTATCGCAATGGGGACCACGGTAAGCGACTTTTTGCATCCTGAAATCGTCCTGTTTGGCGTAGATGACAAGGATGCCGTATCCAAGGCCAAGGAATTTTATCGCACCATAACGGATGCCCCATTCCACGAGATGTCCATCATAAATGCGGAACTAGTAAAGGTAAATTACAACACGTATATCTCAATGAAGATTAATTTTGCAAACAATTTGATGGAGGTGTGTGAAAAAATGCGTGATCAGGGAGCGGACGTGGACGTCGTGATAGACGCGTTATCTGACTGTACTAGGCGGATAATCAGCCCCTCATACATGCGCGGTGGCATGCCTGACGGCGGTGGGTGCCATCCGCGTGACAACATTGCACTCGCGGATTTTGTCAAGCGCCACTCGTTATCCAACGACATATACACCGAGGGCATGGTAATACGCGAGCGCCACATAGAATGGCTTGCAGGTATAATACGATCCAACCAAGACCTACCCAAGGTCATACTGGGCAAGTCATACAAGCCCGGGACCAACCTGACGGTGGGAAGTCCGTCAATAAGACTTTACAACGAACTCACCTCGCCAACTGATGACATCATGCCCATCCCGGTCGTGATGTGGGACCCGTATGTGGATGCTGGCAAGCCGCCCCCGTCTGAGCTTGAGCGGCCGGCAGTATTCTTTATCGGAACGCGTCACGAACAGTTTCGCAACTTTGATTATCCGGAGGGAAGCGTGGTAATCGACCCGTTCGGATACATCGCCAAGCGGCAGGGCATTACGTTGATAAGGGTAGGCCGTCAGCATTAGCACTATATGGCTGAGCGTGTGAATTCATGAAGATACTTCTTATAGGGGGGATGGGATACATCGGCTCCACACTCGTAGAACACATGCGACGATCCGAATCCTCTGATCGCGTCACTATTATAGATCCGCTTACATTTGACGTGGAACCAGAATATCTTCATAGGGTCGTCTCCGATGATCGATTTAGGTTTGTCAAGGGCGACGTCTCGGACATGCGCCTTACATGGGACATGGTAGGGCGACACGATGTTGTGGTGTACATGGCATCCCTTACGCTACCCACCACTGCAAAGTTTCCAGAGGAGGGGATATTCGTCAACCGACACATGGCAGAGCTAGTAGGCAACTGTTGTACAAAGCTTGACACGCGCATGGTGTACATGAGCACCTGCAGTAATTATGGGAAATCCGACGCGCTAGTCGATGAGTCCAGCGAACTCTTGCCGATCTCCATGTATGCGCGCACCAAGGTGGACGCGGAACGGTACCTGTTGGACAAGGTTCAGGGAGTAACCATACTAAGATGTGCGACCGCGTATGGTGTGGGCGCGGGCCGGACACGATGGGACGTCCTGTTCAACAATTTTGTAAGAAAAGCCGTCATCGACGGCGTCATTGACCTCTTTCAGCCAGGTGCATACAGGCCTGTCTGCCACGTCGATGATCTTGCCCAGGCCGTATGGAAGGCAGCCTCAATCCCGTCTAAAGGACTAGAAAACCGCATCTATAACGTGGGGAGCAACAAGCAAAATTATACTAAAAAGGAGCTTGCGGAGATTGCCGTGTCAAACACGCCTGATGCCAGAGTTGAAATAACTACAAGTGACGATGATCGTGATTACCGCGTGGATTTTAGCAGGATTCACGACGAGTTGGGATTCGAGGCACGGCACACTCCAGAGTCTGAACTAGCCGGACTAGAGTCACTTTGCAGGGACGTTGGCAACAAGTCTACTTGGCAGAATATGGAAAAATGACTGACATGCAGCCAATCCCGCAGTTTGTTCCGTATTGGAATAATGGTGAGGGGCAAGCCGTTGCGGACATTCTTGACAACTCTGACTATCTTAACGAGCATGAGACGGTGCGGCGCTTTGAGCGCGAGTTTGCAGATCTGGTGGGTGCGAAATACTGCGCGGCTGTCACGAGCGGTACTGCCGCCTTGTACATTGCGGCACACGTGGCATTTGGTGACGAGTCGGCTTTTGTAAACGTGCCGTCGCATGACGGGATATTTGCACTAAATGCACTCACGGCAGCAGGCGTAAAACCGCATGTCGTTGACGTTGACGAGTCCGGCCTCCTTGATTCATCACGGTATGACAACGAGTCCATAGTGGTTCATGCCAATGGCAGGGTGGCCAAGCACGTGGGGCGCGTGGAGGACTGCGCCCAGGCTATAACACACCATACCCGCGGGTCGATAAGCACGTACAGCTTTGCATCCACCAAGCACATAACCACTGCCGGACAGGGGGGTGCCATATGCTGCGACTCTGAAGATGAATTTGAGAGGATCGTACGGCTAAAGGATCACGGGCGTACCGACAGACAGTCCCTCAAGCCCATGTCTGACCGATATGACCAATGGGGACTCAATTTTAAGATGACTGAAATCCAAGCCGCGTTCGGACTAGCGCAGCTGCGTGATCTGCCGCGTCGCCTGCGCAGACTAGATGAGATCTATTTGGAATACAAAGATATGCTACAGGGATCAGTCGAGTTTGATGCCACTGCCCCGGGATGGTACGTCGACATGTTCAGCGACAGGGCATCTGATATAATAGCACACCTTAAAAAATCAAGCATATACTGCAGGGCGTATCCGAGGCCGCTTCACCTACAGGGCGTGGCTAGACAATACGTTTCTGACAACCGGGCTTTTAAAAACTCTGAATTTCGACACTTGCGTGGCGTATATCTTCCGTCGACTAGTAATCTTGAGGTCGATGATGTAAAACGCGTGGCTCGGGGGGTACTTGACGCCCTTGGGTGACTGGGAACCAACTATACAAAAGGCAGAAAAGTTCATCGCGGAACACGTAATGTCGGTCGGTTCTGACGGTGTCGTGTTTGGATTAAGCGGCGGCATTGACTCTGCTGTGACGGCATACCTGTGTTGCCGAGCACTGGGACCACAGCGGTGTCTTGCGCTTATAATGCCCAACTCTGAGTTTACCCCATCTTCTGAAACTGATGACGGCGTGCTAGTTGCCACACGCCTTGCGATTCCGCATATGGTGATTCCAATAGGGCAAATCTCTTCGGCGGCCATTAAACATGATTCTCCTGAATCTGATAACACAAGTAATGATTCAAAAGATCATACTCTTGATAACGGGCATGTCGAGATTGATACAACGCGACGCCGCGCCGTCGGCAACCTGAATGCGCGTATCAGGATGATTCTGTTATACTATGAGGCTCAGAAAAGAAATCGTCTAGTAGTGGGAACCGATGATCGAAGCGAGCACATGATTGGATACTTTACAAAGCACGGCGATGGGGCATGCGACATCCTTCCAATTGTGGAACTCTACAAGACGCAGGTGTGGGATATCGCGCGTCATCTGGGGGTACCTGAACACATAATTGACAAGGAACCAAGTCCCCACCTGTGGGCGGATCACAGCGTATCTGCCGAGCTTGGAATGAATTATGACACCATTGATGCAATACTCTCTGAGATGTCACATACTGGAACCGATGAGCGGGACACCAATATGATATCTGAAAAACTCGACATACCTGCTGATCGCGTGAGGCGAATCATTCAGCTACACCGAACTAGCGAACACAAGCGGCACATGCCGCCTGCGGCCGACTTGATGGGACTAGATGATGGAAATATTCACGAGATAAAAAACGACAGACCGTGGGGCAGCTTTGAAAGGTTTACACTAAATACCAAATCCACGGTAAAAATGATTAGCATAAGGCCGGGGTTGTCGCTCTCATTACAGCGTCACAACCACCGATCGGAGTACTGGAAGGTAATCTCCGGCGATGTCTTGGCCACGCTAGGTGACGAAAAAATCAGACTACGGGAGGGTGACAGCCTGCTAGTTCCGGCAGGGATGGTACACCGGCTGACGGGCGGGACCGACGCCGTGGCCAAGGTACTAGAGATATCTATAGGCGACTTTTCTGAGAATGATATTGTACGATTAGAAGACAACTGGGATCGGTCATGATTACATCACGTATAATTCTGTACACCTTGATCATATATTGACACACGAATCAACAACTGTTTTGCATCCATATACATGTCAAAAGATGCGTGTACCTGTCTTGCAGTGGATGTGAACTCGATATGTGAGCCATCTGATAAATATATTTATGTGAATGGTGTTGTTTTGCTAATGCACAAATTCAGCATTGTAATGGCGTTTCGTGACACGCCTCGCGAGCGCAAGTTTGCCGAGCGTTCCATCCCGTCGGCAATATCTTTGAACCCCGACGAGTTTGTAATTGGTATAGACAAGCCTGCCGACCAATCATTTCTGGATCTCATACATGACTTGTGCCGGCAACATGACTTTGGAAATTACAAGATTTTGCAGGTACCCCGATCCGAAAAATGGGGATTCCAGCTTGCC
>CAZDQM010000074.1:0-4275 GCA_964507825.1 uncultured Nitrosopumilaceae archaeon
AACACAACAGGGGAGAGTGGATTAGGGCCAAGTGGAAGAAGGAACGAGGCTTTGTAAAGATGCACGTGCTAATCGACACGGAGACCCTGAAGATACTAGCGCTGGAGGTCACAAACGACCACGTAGGGGACTCGACTATGTTCGAGTCGCTACTCGGACAGGTCGTGGATGCAGACGACGCGCTACACAATGAGCCCTTCCGTTGTATTCCATTTGGATTATAACGGTACGAAATACGAAAACCTTCTTGCGTCCTGCGTATCCCCACTCGCGTCGTTCTCACCGGGCGCCCCCCGGAACCGGACCGCGCCCGACATATTGTTTGGCGACGCCGCGTACGGCTCGAGGAAGAACATTGCCGCATGCGCGCGGACTGGGATGATCCTCGGTATAATGCACACGATCAATGTGACGGCGCGTGACAAGGGGTCCGGGGACGCGTGGGGTGTATCCGTAAGGAACCAGATGGGCGGAAGCCCTGAGGCGACGCGCCTAAATCTTATGAGCAGGGAGGAGAAGCGGGAGAATCAGGTGTATTGGAAGGCCCGTATAGGCTACGGCATACGCTGGCTCGTGTAGAACGTGTTTTCGGCGTTAAAGCGCCTGTTTGAAGAGCACCTAGTCTGCAAGTCATCGGTTTCTCAGCATTCTGCCAAGAGCCACATTCAAGCCGATGCCAACTGCCACAACCATAGCTGGAACCGCCATCGAAGCCAACAATGGATCGGCACCAATCAAGCCCGCTAGCAACTCGTGCACACTTGGCTCTTCTGCAAGGGCGGGAGTCTCTGGAGCTTGACCGTAATCCACCACACTTCCATCGAATTCCGATGATGTCGGTATCGGCGCGTCATCATCAGGTTTGGTCAACACCCACGATGCCAGTCCCGCCACCCCAACTGCAGAAAATCGCATTATCCTGCGCAGTGAATTTGAGAGGGATTTGCTCTGCTGTGCCTTTTTGGATGCTGGTTCGGGCAGTATGAGAATTCCGGTCTTTGCAGCCGTGTAGCATTTCATCGGCTGGTTTTTGCTGTTCATCCTGATCTTGGAGATGTTTACGATCCCTGCCTGCGACATCTTGGTGAGGTGATGTATTACAAGCGGCAGAGACGTTCCCGTTTTTTCTGCGATCTCATTTGCTGTCATCTCTGCACCATTCAGCAGGTCCAAGATCTCCATGCTGGGTTTACTATTCAGCACCTTTCCTAACGGCTTGATTCTCTCATCGCTGGTGGAAAAAATCATCACCTTGTTTTCTGGATCATCTAACGGACTTGCCAATGATGGAGAGTTCGCAATGCCAGTTTAAAAGATTTGCAGGGATTGTTCGTGGCAGCTTGCCAAAAACCACCGTGCGCCACCTAACCGAGTATATGAGACCGAGCACAGCCACGTCTTGCAAGTAGTTCCGCTTTATCGCGCTTGAGACAGAGATGATTACAGTCGGGCGCGTAGATCCCATGATATCTGTCCGCGTAACAAAAACGCTGGTATGTGGGTCGTCCAATGACCATTGCACAGAGATCAGTACTCAGTTCAAAAACGGCAAGAAGCTCAGGACGGTACGCAAGCTTGACTAAACAGGCAAGGTGGATCGTGCGGCAAGAGCGCGAGGACGATATGAGTGATGTCCAGATTGCCAAGTCGACTGGCGTGTCCGCCCGGTGGGTCAGAAAGATGCTGTCCCGATACGGGTCAGTGCCAGTGCCGGAAATCTCGTATCCGCCGCGGACGGGCCGGCCCGCCAAGGGGCTGCCGGGCCGCAGGGAGCACTCTGCAGTCATATCCTGTTGCAGGCAGGACATGCGCATGGCAGTGAGGCAGAAGGTGGTTATCTGGCAGGAGATCGTAATTCATATCTTGCACCATGTCATACACGAGATATTGAGGGACGAGGAGCTAGCAGAGAACCAGCCTAAAAAGGCAAGGTAGCGCAAGTGGGTACGTTATGAGCGCAGATATTCAAACTCCCTGTGGCATGCAGGCTACAAGCAGTTGCACGACGGCAGATGGTTTGTGTCCTATCAGGACGACGCATCCAGGATTATAGTAGGATTTGGTGTGTTTGATGAGCCCACAGGCGATCATGCGATAGAGGTTCTAGAAGATGCTGTAAAGAGATACGGCAAACCAGCCCAGATACTCACGGACCACAGGCCACAATTCTACGCAAATGAAAGGTCGAATTCAAAGAGCGGCGCAACCGTATTCGAGAACAAGATAGTCAAGATGGGCATCAAACAGGTCATGGCCCGCACAAGACACCCGTATACAAACGGCAAGCTGGCGCGGTTCCATTTAGAGATAAAGCGACACCTGAGATCCTTTGAAGACGAGACCGTGTCCAACGCGATCCGCGACTTCAAGCCGGGCGACCATGTGGGCAACCCGTTCAATGCAACAGGCACGACGGATCCCATAATGAGACTGGTCGACTGGTACAACAATATGCCGCACAAATCCCTCATGGACGGCATGGAGACCCCCGCAAAAGCCTACGTGCGCAAGCAGACACCAAAAGACATAACCACGGAAGAGATGGAGAGTGACGCACATGCAAAGTCCTAAGCAGAACTAACCAGATATCACAGAACCCAAGCATCGGCAGACAGGCAGGACAACGTACCGATGGATAGTTCAGATGGAATGTAAAAGAATACAGACACGGCCAGTGATTACAGCGTCACATGGTCAAGGAGTGCCAGCAGGAACGAACAGACATGTTACATTACAGAAAACACGCTAGTCGCGGTGCGACACATGCAACAACCATGGTTCAGCCATGCTCACATGCGCGTGACCCAAACAATGTCAGGACATGCTCCAGACAGGCAACAGCGCTTGTGATTCTAGAAGATTTGCTGAATTCGGACCATAGACGAGTCGTGGCATGGAACGGGACTGCCCTATATGCATCGTATCAAGACGGGTTGCTCTAGACAGAGCGCTATGCTGTGTCGATGAATTAGGGAAAGTGGTAAAGAAAAAAGAGGTTCGGGGGATCTGGCTTTTTGGATTAGCTGTAAAGGCTTATTTCAAAATCCTTGTCGATCTCTTCCCATGCAGTGGCTACGTAGTGCACTTTGGAGCCATTGATTATAGCTCCTTTGAGAATTCCAAGTATGTGAGATGCGTCGGCATCTCCCATGGGAGAACCACTGTCCCCCGGTTTCATCTTTATGTCGTGCTCGATCAGATCCCAATAGATTCCGTTGGCGTAGATTCTAAACGTGCCGTCAATCACTTTTCCAAACATAAAGCCGCTACGCTGACCAGACATGACGATATTAGTGCCGTCCGCAGGCCTGTCGGATGCCTCGCCATAGACCGTAATGTAGTTGTTGGGAGATCTCCAAATTTCGGATCTAGATGTTGTAGTAGTTGTCTTTGGTACCCATGCACAGTCGCAGTCGTGGACATACCTGCTGTCAGCTTTATTGCCTATCTCGGGGGACGATTCATTTGGCTGGTTCAAATCCTGTCCGTCACGTATGCAGTGGCCTGCCGTGATGAATCCGTACGTGTAAAATGGCCATGAGCCTTTTCTTACAGGCAGGCTAAGGGTGCAACCTCCCTCAACCTCAATGCCGCCCACGATAGGATCACAGTCGTCGTTCTAGTCGTTGCATGCGTAATCTATGACCGTGATGTTCGCATTTGTCAAGCTGACTGGGATGTCTTCTGACACATGTATGTCAATCAGAGCACGGACCTGCTCGTTCTTTGTCGGGTCATCCGTGATAATATCGATGGTCTTGGTCAGAGTGCTCAGATTAACGGCGTAGGAGTTAAATCCGAGCTTGCCGATATCATTTCTGAGATTGGATTCTGCCAGTTCCATCTTGGCCTTTCTTGCGGGCTCAATGTAGTGTTTTGCAAACTCCTGTTCCTGATGCTTGTCAATGATTGGCATGAGGCGGTCGATCTTGGAATCCAGTTCTCGCTTTTTATCTGAACCGCCAGCACCAACTACACCCATCGACTCGATCTTGTTCAGCTCTGTTCTCAGGTCCAAGATTTGCATATGAGCCTGACGAAATTCCTCGTCGGACACCGGTCTAGTTAGTTCCGTGTCGCCCTCTACAGGAAGGGATGTGAACACGAATGTTGCGGCCACAGCAATTGCCAGGGAAACCATCACCGTCATTTTCGTTTTAGTCATTGGATCTTGCCCAATCGATTGATTGATAACGTTTGATTAAATTTTTTTTTAATCGACATGATTATTAACCCATTGAAATTATTAAAAAATTCTTTAGGTACGAGTTCACA
>CAZDQM010000075.1:0-48158 GCA_964507825.1 uncultured Nitrosopumilaceae archaeon
CGAAAAATATAGTAAAACTCGGGAACAGGTACATACGAGATTGACTGTACAATAAATCACTTTACACGCCAACGATTCCAAAATTGCATATTACTCCACCAAGTGAGTCACAGGATTCTATTATACCATGAAAGTATAGCGACGCTCGTAAATTCATGTACAATTTATTCCTGTACGCGCCGCTATATAATCCGTCATTCATCAGAGTTATTTCCAGATTTGAGTATCAGTCGTTCTAGTGGGGTCAAGTCATAGTGGACAGAGACTACTTGGCAGGTTCGGTTACAGGTGTGTGCCGGGGGCGAGTTTCGAACTCGCGACCTCCAGATTATGAGTATTGCCTTAGTTGGAGACCCCTTGCAGACTACCAAGTTAACTGGCACTCTAACCAGGCTGAGCTACCCCGGCTCAAATAATGGCCCGTTGTTTAGGAAATTAAATCATTCGTAATGATGTCATTTTCAAGGTACATAATGCGATCTTTTGGCCGTTTCCCCCCATAGCACGAATTCCTGAAAATATGCCGCGCCCCTCTTTCATGAATATTTACGCGCTATCTTTTTCCAATCCGTCTTTTCATCCTGAACCCAGAGGAATTTTTTTTGTAGTGCGGCAGTATACATCTTGGGCCATTGCGCCTCAATCTCGTCGGCCCATCCCTTGACCACCCTAGGATCAATATAGTTGCGCAACGACGTCCCAAGGTTATAGTCCTTGGTCTTTTTCTGCAGGTCTATCTGCAGCTTTAATTTTTCAATCCGCAGCTTTTTTCTCTCCTTTTGTTTTTCTGTCTTGGGTATGACTTTCTTTGCCTTTTTGAGGGCATCTTGTTTTTTAATCAGCGACGTCTGAAATGTCTTTGGAATGGTTCTCTTGTGGTTGCACATCTTTGCCGCCTCGAGGTTTGCCAGCTTTGCGTGATACAGCTTTTCATTGGGCGATTTTGACTTTATTTTATCATGCTTTTTCAAATAATTTCGCACCACCGTGGTGGCAAGATACGTCCTAAACACCTTGGCAGACAGCCCCTTTACTATTCCCGAATAGTATGCGTTTACATGCCTTGACGTGATTTTATCAAATATCATGTCCGAGTCTTTCTTGTTGTCCACAAGTACGCGCAGGTTGTTCCTGAACTGTGCATCGTGACCCTCCACTTGGATCGTTTCTTGCCACCTTACGCTGTCCTTGCCCAGAAAATCAAACTTTATGGCATCATTTGATATGACCACGTGCTCCTTTCGCAAGGTCGTCGCGCCCACAGTGTCCGCCTCGTCTGGATCCTTTTCATCACCTACCCTCATTGCCGTCCTGTAAATCAGGTAGCACGCTGTTGCAATCTTGCGAATCTTGGGATCCTGGCTTTTCATGTCCTGGACAATCATGTCCTTTATCTTGTCAATCCCCCTTGCAAGATTGACTGCCTTTTCGTATTTTTCCCTGTCCCTCTCCTGCTTTAGCCCCGCCGTGTCTGCCAACCAGACATACTTGCGTTTCTGTGTAAGATCATCAATCCAGCTTGCAAGCCACATAGAGTCCCTGTTATGAACTACCTTGCCCCATTCTCCCTCCGGAATTTTGTCATTCTTGCCGATATTTAGCGTCACATCCTGCGGTAGGATCCTTTTCTTCCATCTTCCCCGTAACGGATGCGCCCCCCGTCCAATGAAGATTCCCGGGGGTTCTGCCATATAGTTTGCAACCTCCACGTCCTTGCCATCCATGACGGCCATCCCATATTTTTCCTTCATCTTTTCACGCAGTTCTTTTCTCCTAGTAGCAAGCTCCTTGCGCTCTTTTTTTTGCTCCGGCAGCTTTAGGCGTTCCTTGTACTTTTTTTCTGCATCCACAATCCGGTGAAACTCTGCAAAGTCAATGTCCGAATATCGGGTACCCTTGAATTTTGGTTCCAGCGCCTTTACAAAATCAGCAGTAAAGTTTGTTTGAAATACTTTGTCTTGCGCATACGGGGTATCCTTCTTCTTGGCCCACAGGTATGCCATCTCTTCTTGCGCCGGGTTTAGTTTCACCCTCTTTCCCTTGATCTTGATCGGGACGCCCCTAGCCTCATAAACGGGTGGAAACAGTATTCCGTTGTGCTGTAACGTTCTCCATTTTCTCATTCTTTTTCATTCCTGAAAATCGCAGACTCGGGTTTCATATAATATGTATATCAATTTAACGTGAGCCGCCTAGCCCGAGAAGAGCTCCTTTGCCATGTACTTTTCAAACTCGATATCAGTTTTCATCCTCTTTGCCTCCATGAACATGGCCGCATCTGTTCCCGCCGTATATCTTGGTAGAATTTCATCATCATGAATAGCCTTGATAACGATGTCGGCCACCTGCGAGGGTTCCGTGCCCATCTCCACCATCATCTTTAGCCCGGACAGTATGCGGTCCGTCATCTCCCGGTACTTGGGATCCGCCTTTGACTCTGGAATCCTCATCGAATCAAAAAAGCCGGTCTTTATTACCCCGGGTTCAATCAGCGTAGTTTTTATTCCAAACTGTCCTAGCTCGTATCTTAGGCATTCGCTTAGCCCCTCTAGTGCAAATTTTGTACTGATATATGCAGGCGAGGCCGGCAGTCCCATCCTTCCCACCACGGAGCTGATGTTCACTATGACCCCAGAGCCCTGCCCCCTCATGATCGGGGCAACAAGCTGTATTATCCGGACAATGCTGAAAAAGTTGGTTTCAAACTGGCTTTTGAATTCGTCCACGGTGACATCCTCGGTGCACCCAAACTGTCCGTATCCTGCATTGTTGACAAGCACGTCGATGCGGCCCTGCTCGGATACAATCTTCTCAACGGCACTCTTGACGGATCCCTCATCATCTACGTCTAGCTCCACAGCCTCTAGTGGAAGGTTTTCCGTGCGTGCAACATTTAGTATCCTGTCCGACTTTAGCATGTCCCTCATGCTTGCAATGGTGTGATACCCGTTTCTTGCCAGAGCCAGTGCGGTCTCGTACCCGATTCCAGTCGAGCTGCCAGTAACTAGCGCCACCTTGTCCATGACTCTCTGCAAGACTTGCTCTTAATATTTATTCATCCATGTACGAGAGGTGATCCAGCGCCCATCCCCTTTCAATCAGTATCAGAATCGTCGCCGGCTTTACACATGCAGGAGTTTTCGATATCCGAAAAACAGGTTCCAGTCCACTACTGCATGTGATGTCAGCTAGTTCGGCCGCAAGATGCTGCAAATCATCAGATGGTTTATCGCGCTGTTCGCTAAAAGCAGGAGATATTTTCAAAATCCTGTCATCGTTTGGCGCCGGGCTGCCCCTTCCGTCGCGGTTACTCGTAAGGATGTAGACGTTGCCGTCGTCATCTACTGCAACGTCCCGTAGCCTGCCATAGTCACCCACAAGATATTCCCTTGCATCTGCAATCCCCGCATCTGCGTCCAGATCTATTGCAAGGAGCTGCTTTCCCGCAAGAGTGGCAACCAGGAATCTACCCGCAAACTCTGGAATCCTGTCTGAATCATAAAATGCTGCGCCGGACGGCGCCCATGTTGTACTGCCGCTGTGCAAGATGGGCGCCTCCATCCCGTCCCTTTCTTCACCGCCTACGATTTCAGGCCAGCCGTAATTGGCGCCCTTTTTGATTATGTTGATTTCATCATGGGCAAAACCCCGTTCCCCAGAAGGACCATGCTCAGATATTACCAGCATGCCCGTATCAGGATCCCAGTCCAGTCCCTGCGGGTTCCTGTGCCCAAGCGAGTATACAGCAGAGCCCTCAAACGGATTGTCCTCCGGAATCCCCCCGTCAGGGTTAATCCTAAGAATCTTGCCCCCAAGCGAGGAGGCATCCTGCGACAAGTTGACGTTTCCGGCATCGCCGGTTGTGATATAAAGCGTGCCATCGTCTGCAAACTTTATCCTTCCGCCATCATGAATTGGTCCCCCCGGAATCCTATCCATTAACGTAAAGTCGTCAGTTATACTGTCGTCGGAAGCCGTAAATCTCACAACCTTGTTATACGTAAAAACGAGATCCGTATACGTGTAATATACATAGGCATAATGGTTTTCTTCAAAGTCCGGGTCAAGCGCAATTCCAAGCAACCCCCCCTCCACAAATCCGACGTCGAGCTCCTTTATCGGTTCGGCGCGCACGACGCCGTCCTCGATCACCCTCACCTGGCCGCCGCGTTCGGTAAAGAAGATTCGCCCGTCCGGCGAGATGTCCATCGCCCACGGAACCTCAAGGTTCTCGGCAATCACATGAATTTCAAAGTCCGGTGTATCGGCAAATGCATGCGGAAGGGCGGCGGCTATACATGTCATCATGACTAGAATCACGGTCCTCATACTAGCGGCCTCTCCTCCCCAGTCGGTTTGGTAATCATCGTGCTCTCCCCCTCAGTCATCCTCCGGAATATCTCCAGTGCGCAATACTTGTGTAAAAATTCATTGTTGTTGCCACACCTGTACGAAAACGTACACCGCGGACAGCCCGATTCGTTCTTGCACGGGCATTCGTCAAGTATTATGCGGCTGCGCTCGGCCGCCCTCTCAAACCGATCGTATAGCGCCCTGCTTGCCCCGCTTCCGCCTATGGCCCCGTCATAAACAAAGATCAGGCCCGAGTTGCCCAGCGATATTCCACCCAGATCCTGCGAAACACCCCCCGTAATCATGTTGCTTCCCTCGATTAGCACGTGTTCGGCCGCATGATACCCGCTGGCCTCTACGTAATCCCCGTCATCTGCCTTGGCAATCTCATCGGCGGGCCTAGGCGCATGGAATACTATTCCCTTGGTGACAAAGTCGTACTCTAATGGCTCATCTAAGAGTATCCTGTTCCCGTGTGCCGCATCTTGCCCAAGATCAATATCGGCATATCCGTAGACCTGTTTTCGGATGTGCAACCTGCAAAACGCAATCTCGGCGCCAAATGCGAGTCTTTGTTCAAGAACGGTCTCTATAGTAGGCCATTCCCGGACAAGCGCCTTGGTATAGTGCGGATAGTCGCGCGGGAGCCTCTCTAGGATGGCGCGGCCTGTTTTTGGATACTGTAGCTCCTTGACCCGGTATCTTGATCCTCCCAAAAAGTATACGGCATCCTTGTGCAGCTCCTCTAGTGCCATCGGTAGCGCCCTGTCCCCCACCTTCTTTGATCCAAGCATTATGTCTATCGAACCCCCAATGCCGCGTATGTTGTACGAGTCTAGGATGGCTCCGGCCCTAGCAAAGTTTGGCACATACCTGCCGTTTGACTCAGTCAGATTGCCTGCCGCGACGTGCTTGGCAATTGCCCCGGCATGCTCCCGGAGCTCGTGCTTTGATATCGGCCTGTCGCATGCCATTGCCAAGACGTGAAACTCTTCGACGAACGGGTTGCTCGGATCTATGTACGACTGCTCCACGTCGTCAAAGTAGCTCTGCGGATGATTCCTGTAATGCTGCGAGATCGGATCGTTTCCCAGCGCCAAAAAGGCGTATCCCTTCTGTCCCTTTCTTGCCGCGCGTCCCATCCTCTGTAGCAGCCGGTTTACTGGAATCGTGGAGGATATGACGCCGTCCACGTCCCCCACATCTATTCCCAGCTCAAGCGTTGGCGTACACGAGATGGCATCTAGCATTCCCTCCCTGAACCTCCTTTCGACGGAGCTCCGGTAATTTGCCATCAGGCCCGCCCGGTGGACCCTGATGTTGACATTCTGCCGCCTTGCCTGCATTGCCAATAGCTCCGAATTCAGGTGTGAATTACTAAAGACCATGGTCTTGTGACCGTTTGCAGTGAGTCTTTTTGTCAAATCCACCATCAGCGCCCTCTGGGTTCTCAAGGACGGAAAGATCATTACAAAGTCCGTCTCACCCCGCCTGCCCTCCCCACGGACAAGCGTCATTTCCACGCCAAATAGGTCCCCGCAGAATTTTGTAGCATTTTGCACCGTGGCCGATGCGCAGACAAACTGGATGTTCCCGCACAGCCTTTTGAGGCGCTTGATTATATAATGAACGTTGGAGCCGAATATTCCAGAGTATGCATGAACCTCGTCTACCATCATGAATTTCACAGTCCTAAGCATTGAGGAGAGCCTTGTCCGGTGCCACATGTGGTAATGAAGCACGTCAAAGTTTGTAATTATTATACGCGGAGGGTTCTCTAGCATGTCTCTTTTCTCATCCCTTCCCGTATCACCATCATATACTCCCACGGTGATGCCGGCCTTTCCTGCAATCTCGGCAATTTTCGGATGCTGATCCCTAGCCAGAGCCTTTGTCGGATATACGAATACGGCAAAGATTCCCCCTGTGACGTCCCCGGACTTTATCATCTGTACCGCTGGAATAACAAAGGCCTCGGTCTTTCCTGATGCCGTGGGCGCCTCGATTATGACATTTTCTTTGCACATTATCTCCTCGATTGCCCTTTCCTGGAACTTGTAAAACCGCGAAATCCCGCCCGCCGCTAGGTAATCAGATATTTCCTCAGATACCATCTCGTCGGGCCTTGCCCCCATTTCCGGCTCGGGGCTCTTAATCACGTCATAATGCGCGATATAATCCGTCTTTGAAAACAGGATGGATCTTGTCATTTTGCCAGGCGTGTTTTTTCCTATAATCCTTTTAATCTCATCCACGTCACGGACAAGATCGTCAAACCGTCGTCCGTTTTGCGCCTCTGGAATCGCCCCTTCGTCATACATTGTCAAAAAATCAAGATAGATCTCATCCTGATTTCTAGCAAACTCCATGATATTACCAATGCTGCATGACGGGCACGAGACTAGGATTTTTTTATTAAACGTCCTTTGAAATTCCAGTCCCGTCTTGCATTTTGGGCATGCGTATCTCAACAGCCGACAATAGCCGCATGTGTGATTTATTGCTTGACATGCATGCGGCCGCGTCCTGCAAAAAATTCAAGGGTCATTTTTTGCAAGAATATGACGGATTGCAGGGACGTTTCGTATGCAAAGTGGCATGTTCACGAACAAGACTGCCCGCCCGTGGAATCAGGCGCGCCTCAGATATCCGACAGCTGCACGGGGCACGACATTATTAAGAAGACCCACCATATCCGCATCAGGATGACAGGGATTACTTTTGACAGCATTTACAACACCGACTGTATCTCCGGAATGAAGCAGATCCCCAGAGACAGCATAGACCTTGTAATAACCGATCCCCCGTTTGCAATCGACTTTAAGGCGTCCCGCGGAAACTACAACAGAAAGGACTCGCGCGTCATCAAGGGTTATGTAGAGATAGGGCAAGAAGAATATTACGATTTTACGCATGAGTGGATGAGTGAGGCATTTCGTACCCTCAAAGAGTCCGGAAGCATGTACGTGTTTTCCGGGTGGAACAGCCTCAAAGACGTCCTTGTTGCCCTCGACGACGTCGGGTTTTACACGGTAAACCACCCGATCTGGAAGTATCAATTCGGCGTGGTCACCAAGAAAAAATTTGTTACCTCGCATTATCACTGCCTGTACGTGTGCAAAAACGAGCACAAAAGAGTATTCTACCCGTTCTCACGCTTCAAGCAGAATGAAAAGGATTCAGATGGCCGCTCTTTACACTATGCAGACAAGGAGGACGTCTGGAGCATACCGCGTGAATATTGGACAGGTGATGTAAAGACGCCTACAAAACTCCCAGCCGAGCTTGTCAAAAAGATGCTAGAGTATTCCAGTAAAAAGAATGATGTTGTATTGGATCCCTTTCTGGGCTCCGGCCAGGTGGCGGTGGTCAGCAAAATGAACGGGCGCCGCTATATTGGATTTGAAATTGTTCCGGAATATTTCAGGTTTGCAAAAAGGCGCCTAGATGAAAATCGTTACAGGCTAGATTCCAGCTAGTTGGCTTTGTCCGTCTCTTTTTGGCCGATCCGGTCTCCGATCATCTTCCTTAGCTCGTCGGTGTTTTTGCCCACTGGGTCGATTCCTAAGGATTTTGCAATCGTCTCAAACTTTTGCCGCTCACTTTCCACGGCCCCTGTTACGTTCACGTTTGCATAACCCTTGATCTGATCCTCCACCTCGGTCCTAGCCTTTTTGTATTCCGCCGACGCCTTTCCAAGCTTTTTGGCGGCCTCGGGAAGCTTGTTCGTGCCCAGAATCAGTACAAGGGCGGCAAAAATTATGATAATCCACTCGCCTCCGCCTATATTCATGGACAAATCCATGAAATACAATACGTCGCTTTTCTAAATTAAGATTTGGAATGCCATAATATTATTGCAAGGTGCAAAAGGTGGGAGACATGCCTTCAGATTAATCACAGGCGCTGATCCGACAGTCAAAAGGTATAGTACATGTTTTAGGATTAATCCAACGTGGTTTTGAGATCATTTTGGTCCAAGTTCAAGGTATAATGCAAAAATCTAGGCACGACGTTAACAGTTGTGGGTTAATCTTTTCCAGTCTTGATGCATAATTTGTCACCGTCACGCTCAAAGACTATCAAATCGCCCTTTTCGAACCAGTAACTTGTACGCACGCGTTTGGGCAATGTGATCTGATACTTGTATGAGATTACTGTTGTACCCATTGCTTCTTTGGTACACACCTAGGTCGATTCCGGATTCATACCTGAATGTATTATTCGTTTTGAAATTTCATGTATAATGCCTCAGTCGACCTGACCTTGTACCTTCTTTGTCCGACATGCCTTATATTTCAGAAAAGGCAAATAATCAAGCAATACACCCACAAGAGTAAGGCGCACGTCGACCTAGCAGTGTATGACTCAAAACGGGAGCCAAGTACTGTACAAGTGTCTGATGAAAACGAGTGCGTAATATCATGGATAAAACGATCATCTCGGTTTTGTCATCCGATACGTATACGGCAGCTATCCAAGATCTTAGATTAAAAACGGCATGATACTAGTGCTTGAAGCCAAGGGAATAGATGATGAATAAGGCGCAGATGTCCTGCAGAACGGATGAACATGGTCAAGGCCGCAGTCACGGTGCAGGCAATACAGAGGGAGCCAAATCAAACATGCTACAGGTTAACTGCATATAGACATTCATTCATGAACCGGCACATCCACGGGCGCCTCTCCTGCATCAATTACACGCATCACGTCAACCCTTGCGGCCGAAGCGACTTTCTCCTAGCTATTGAGACTGCGCCTACAGCAACACCAAGCACACAGAATGCAACATACGGGGCGTCGTTGCCATGAAACTGCGAGATATAGCCAGCAGTTATCGGACCGATTACCCACCCGATGCCAAAGACCGTCTCGTATGCCCCAATCACCGCTCCAGAGACGGCCTTCTTTGTCCTGCGCAAGATTATCTCAAGCGTGAGTGGGAAGAATATGCTGAATCCAAACCCCATGACAAGCAGGGCTACGGCAAATTCTGTAATCGATTCTGCCATATACGCCATCATCAGGCCAGCCGCAATGGCAAACGGCGCGCAGATCAATATCATTTCAGTATGCTTGGCCAGCCTACCGACGAGTGCCAGCGTTGCCACCCTAGATATTCCAAATATGAAATACAGCATCAGGATGTCGGCGTCCGATACCCTCCGATCACTTAGGAATGCCGGGAATATGGTCAGTATCATTCCAAATGATGCCGTGCAATAAATTAGCAACAAGATTACAGTCGGGAACCTTGCAAACTGCCTCAGGGAGCCAAGCGAGAACCGTTCATGTCTTGCAGGCGTGCCCGATGTAGCCAGTGGCGCGATGATTGCCGCTGCCGCGACGAGTGCGGTTATCTGAAACAACATCCTGTGCATGACATCCATGCTTTCAACCAGTATGTTCCCAAACAGTGGTCCCACCATGAATCCTATTATGAAAAACATTGTAAACAGTGAGATGTTCCTGACCCTGTCCCTTTCGGAGCTTGCATTTGAAATGATGGATTCGCACGGGGGCCAGAAGAACGCGTGTGCAACCCCGGTCATTATCCGGTATACAGCAAGCTCCGGGACCGACTGCGCCATGGAAGGTAAATAGATCGAGATCGAGTTTATTACTACACCTGCGGCCAGCAACCGAGAGTTGTTGAACCTGACCAGCAGAATTCCCACGAACAGTGGGATAAACATGTATGGAACGAACTGGGCCAGTCCGATCAGTCCCAGCTCCGAATACGATGCGCCAAGGTCGTTTTTTGCAAACACAGGCAATATCGGCCCGTGCATCCCATAGGATATTCCTATGATCAGTCCCGTAACAAAGACAGGTATGAGCGCCCTCATTTGTATGCGGCAACCATTATGGCCCCGCCCATAAGATCTTTTTCAAACTCTACGCTAGAAAACTTGTCCAACAACATCTCCTCGAGCTTTTTGTTCTGCGGCCAGCGCCTAAATGTCCCATAAAGCGTGCCAAACTTGAGCCCGAGCCTGCCTCCCCCAACTAGCGCAATGACCGGCAGAAATATCCGCAGGTATACAGCAACGCCTGCCCGTATGATAGTTTCATCCGGCTTGCCAAGATCTACGATGACAAGCCTGCCGCCGTCCCTTAGGACTCGGTGGAGCTCCGAGATTGCAACCCCTAGGCTGATTGCGTCCCGAAGCGAGTATCCGCAAAGTATCGCGTCAAACTGTCCGTCACGGAACGGAATGTGCTCAAACACCCCGTTTGCCATATCCGGCGTGCTTTCAAAGAACGTCCCGGTGTTCTTTAGCATGGGTATCAACGGATCATACATTGTTATGGACAGGTCGCCCCCGCACAGATCCAGCGCCGTCTTGGACATGTTTCCAAATCCCGATCCCGCATCAAGTATCATGTTTCCAGGATGAACCCTGCCAGAGATTCCCCTGCTCCGGTTCCTTTTGTCTCTTCCCAGCGAGATGTAAGAGTTTACCTTGTCATATACCGGAATAATATCGCCTAATACCTTGATGACCTCTCTCCAATAACTGCTACCTAGTCCCAAAACCAGCCACCAGGATCACATTGGCAAGGCATTACTCTTGCTTGAACTTTTTAGCAGCCAAATCAGAGTACTTGGACAGCTCACTGTCTGAAATTCTTTCCAAAACCCGCCTTTCGGTGGATACCTTGGCCATTTTGATGTGCTTGGTGTCCTGCGCACCGTTTTCCTTCAGATTGATTGCCGCTATAGAGAGCGCCGCCGCTTCGTCAAGGCCCATGTCGGCCGAGTATGATTTTTCCAAAAAGTCCGTCGCATCATCAGAACCGGCCCCGATTGCGACGGCCGCATATGGGACAAACGTTCCGCTTGGATCCGTCACGTAGAGCGCCTGACCCTTTTGATCAACACCTGCAATTATCAGGGCTACGCCATACGGCCTCACCCCAGAATACTGGGTAAACTGATGGCACTGGTCTGCTAGGTACTTTGCAACGGTTTCAACCTCAACGGACTCGTCATAATTCAAGCGGTTTCCGGCCGAAAACATTCTTGCATGATCCACCTGAATCCTTGCATCCGGAATATAGCCGGCCGCCGCCACGCCGATATGGTGATCCACCTGGAAGATTTTTTGAGTGGCATCGGATGACTGAAGCGCCCTGGGCTTTTCCTCAACTGCTACAATTACACCGTCCTTGCCCCTGACTCCGACTGCCAACGTCCCCCTTTTTACCGTCTCAATGGCATACTCTACCTGGTATATTCGCCCATCCGGGGAATACATCGTAGGCGTCATATCGTAGCCGCGCGAACCCATCATTTCGTTTTGAGTCGGGCACAAGTCAATTTAAGGGTAATTATCGATTTGAAAAACGGTTACATCTGGGTCGAATTTGGACATGAATTGGGGGTATGGTTTTAAGATACAACACGCACGGGTTACCGGGACACATGAATGCACAACTGCTAGAATTCCGGGAACAGATCCAAAGGACCGCCGGCGCCTCGAGTCACATAGTAGATCGGCAGACCAAGAAGCTTTTGATCTACATGTTTACTGGGACAAGTGGCGGGTTTACCCGACTACGAATAATCATGCTATTGCTAGACAGGCCCTATAATACGCACCGGCTTGCGCAACAGATGGGACTCGATTACAAGGCAGTCCAGCACCACCTCAGGGTAATGGAAAAAAACAACATGGTATCTAAAATAGGTGAAAAGTACGGTGCACAGTACCACGTCTCAAACTTTCTGGAATACAACATATCCGCGCTTCTCGAGGCAGTAGACAAGCTCGAACGCAAGATGAATGTCAAAAAAGTCTACATTTGATTCGTCTCAGCTAGGACACTAGACAGCCCCTCTCGGTACGTTGGAAACTTGAACTCGATTAATCCAGAAATTTTTTTGTTGGATGCCCTAGTGGATGTAGTCAAAAGTTTTACCGCGTCGCCGCCAAGCGCCGCCCTAGCTAAAAGTTTTGGAATTCCTCCCGGACGTCTTGCGCCAATTTCATCTGCTAAAAAATTTACAAAATCCCGGAATAGTACAGGATGCGAGTCCGTCACAATATAATCTCCGCATGCTCTCCTTTGCCCGACTGCCGCCAGCGCGCCTACCGCATCATCAACATGTACAAAGCTCCTAAAGTAATCTCCGGCCATCGGAATCCGGAACCTGCCGTTTCTCATCCTAACCAAAAGCTGCGTGGCAAACCATCCCCCATTTCCATATACCTCACCAAGGTACACAGCAGTAAAGCCAACAGATGATGCAGTGCAACTTTCTTCAAGATGCTTTTCTGCATCTAGTCTTATCCGGGCAAACTCTGTGTCCGGATTCTTTGCAGTAGACTCGTCAATTATGCAGTCCGACGCGTCCCCAAAAACCCCCAGTCCAGAGGCATAAACCACGTGTCCGCACCTGCCCCGGATTGCCTCAAACAGGTTCTTCGTGCCGTCAAAATTAACGGCCTTTTGAATGTCCTTATTTTTTTCCAACGGTGTGACAGCTGCTAGGTGATACACAATATCAAAGTCCCCGTCAAGCATCAGGGCATTTGTGGAAATATCCCCCCTTGTAACTACAATATTTGGAACCGAGATCTCATTTTTGTTTACAAGCGCAGTCACACAATGACCGCTCTCAGTCAAGTTTTTTACGAGTCTTGATCCAATAAAGCCAGATGCGCCGGTGACTAGAATCCTCATGCCTTGGTGCGCGCCGCGCCGTATTTTAACACTTGAAGATGATACAGGACACATGCAATCTGCAATGCAGCCGACAGGTTACAACAGAGGTCATAATATGGTACAAGGTCAGGTCTACTGAATATACTATACCTGAAATTTCAAAACTCAGAACACATTAGGGCATGAATCTCGAATCGGCCCGAGTGTGTACACAACATGCGGGATCAGGTTTAAATAGAATTTGGCATCAGAAAGGATCGACTAACTTGGTAAAAGCAGATCCATTTGACAATGCAACTCAACAGGTTAACGATGCCTGCGACATTTTGGGAATCAAGGACAAGGGAATGCGAGAATATCTTGCAATGCCAAACAAGCTCCTTCGCGTAAAGATTCCAGTAAAAATGGACGATGGGAATATTCGCGTCTTTACAGGCTTTAGAAGCCAGCATAACAATGATCGAGGTCCCTACAAGGGGGGGATTCGCTTCTTTGACCCCGAGGGCGGAGTAGAGTACATGGAGAGGGAGGTAATGGCCCTTTCATCTTGGATGACTTGGAAGTGTGCAGTAGTTGACGTGCCGCTAGGTGGCGGAAAGGGTGCCGTCTTTGTCAATCCGAAAAAAGAAGGACTAAGCGATGCAGAAAAGGAAAGGATCACAAGAAGGTTCGCATTTATGATCTCAGAGATAATCGGTCCTGAAAAGGACATTCCAGCACCCGACGTATACACAACAGGTAGAGAGATGACCCAGATCATGGACACCTTTGGAAAACTTCATGGAAACACGCACCAGCCCGGCGTCATTACAGGAAAACCTATTCCAATGGGAGGCTCGCTTGCAAGAAATGTAGCTACCGGACTAGGAACCGCATATTGCGTAAGAGAGGCCGCAAAGTCATTAAAGTTAAAGCTTAAGGGAACAACGGTGGCGCTTCAAGGATTCGGTAACGCATCCACCTTTGCAGGTAAGTATCTAGAGGAGATGGGTGCAAGATGCATTGCCGCAAGCGACTCCAAGGGATCAATCCTTGTGCCAAAGGGGTTCAAGGTATCAAAACTACTCGAATACAAGCAAAAGAAGGGAACAGTAGTCGGCTTTCCAGGTAGCAAAAAGATCACCGCCGAACAGCTACTTACGACCGAATGTGACGTTTTGGTCCCTGGTGCGCTTGAAAACCAGATTGATGCAAAGGTTGCAAAAAAGCTAAAGTGCAAGATTATCGGCGAGGCCGCCAATGGCCCGACATTGCCAGAGGCGGATCCCATAATATACAAAAAGAAGATCCTAGTCGTGCCCGACATTCTTGCAAACTCTGGCGGCGTGTGCATATCGTATCTAGAATGGGTTCAAAACAATCAGGGCTACTATTGGAGCTTTGACGAAGTGGCCCAAAAGATGGAAAAGAACATCACTGCCGGATTCAACGACACGCTTGCACTGTCAAAAAAGCACAAAATCGACATGAGAAAGGCGGCTATGGTGCTTGCAGTATCGCGTGTAGTCGATGCGTTCAACCACAGGGGCATCTGGCCATAAACCCCAACAGTCCACACTAGGCAAATCTCCCAGATATAACATGCACGATATTTGCCAAGGTACACTTTCACTGCAATTATTAAAGATGCCTTGGCAGATCTCCTCGTGTCAGATATACTAGTCATACAAAACACCCGCGTAGAAGGCTCTGGAAGCCTAGGCCGCCTTTTAGCAGAAGATGGCTTTGACATACAGACAGTTCATGCAAAATCAGAGCCGATTCCATCGGACTTGAAATCCCTGCTGGTGGTTCTTGGAGGCCCCCAAAGCGCCAATGACGGGCTGCAATACCTAAAGGAAGAGCAAAGAACAATCCGCAAATACGTCAGGTATCAAAGACCGGTGCTTGGAATATGCCTAGGCGCGCAGCTGCTAGCTAGTGCCTTTGGCGCGCCCGTCGTACGTGGTCCAAGACATGAGATCGGCTTTTATCACGATCTGATGCAGGATGCCGGCTCTGGTTTATTCTCCGGGTTTTCAGATCCGTTTTCGGTTTTTCACTGGCACGAAGATACGTTCGGGCTTCCCGAACGCGCAATCCGGCTGGCACATTCAAGGCATTATGAAAACCAGGCATTCCGGATTGGAAGCGCCGTCGGCCTGCAGTTTCATCTCGAGGTCGACAGGAGCATGGTGAACCTTTGGCTGGATAATTCAAAGGAAGATCTAAAAGCAATACCCGACGTGGATCCACAAAAGATTCTCAATGATGATAAAAGTATTTCCAAAGTCGAGTCAAACATGCAAACATTCTACAAAAATTTCAAATCAGAATTCCATCTTTGACCAAAGTTTAATATATTCACCAACGGTTGGTTCGATCAAATTATGACACTAGCCGAAAAAATCCTCGAGGAGACTATGAACACGGATCACAAAATAGTCACAGAAGAGCTGTCAAAATCAATTCTCAAGAGCTACGGCGTAAAAGTTCCACCGTATGCGCTAGCAACATCAGAGACAGAGGCGGCAAAACAGGCTGCAAGGATCGGCTTTCCGCTCGTAATGAAGGTGGTATCACCACAGATCCTGCACAAGACAGACGTGGGCGGCGTAATGGTCGGAATAGACAATGTTAGCGACGTAAAAAAGACGTTCAAGGACATGTATGGAAAACTTTCAAAAAGAAAGGGCGTAAACGTCAAGGGAATTCTTTTGGAAAAAATGGTTCCCAAGGGTGTGGAACTGATTGTAGGTATTCAAAACGACCCCCAGTTCGGGCCGGTAATCATGGTCGGAATGGGGGGAATAATGACAGAGATCATGAAGGACGTGGCATTCAGGATGCTTCCAATCACGACCCGCGATGCAAAATCAATGCTAAACGAGCTCAAGGGATCAAAGATTCTCAAGGGATTCAGGGGGAGTGATCCGGTCGATACCGACATGGTTGCAAGAATGCTGGTTCAAATCGGAAAGTTGGGGGTTGAAAATGCCGACCATATCAACAGCATAGACTTTAACCCAATAGTCGTCTATCCGAAATCCCACTTTGTAGTCGATGCAAAAATAATACTGAATAAAGAGTTGAAAAAAGGTTCTATTTCAAGGACTAGGCCAAACAGGGAAGACATGGAGACGTTCTTTACGCCCAAGTCAGTCGCACTTGTCGGCGCATCCTCAAGCCCGGGCAAGATTGGAAACTCCATCCTAGACAGCCTAGCAAACTATGACTACAAGGGCAAGATCTATCCAATCAACCCAAAGGCGGACAAGATCTTTGGACGGAAATGCTACCCGTCCGTCTCGGCGGTTCCCGACAAAGTGGACCTCGTGGTGGTGTCAGTCGACCTGTCAATGACGCCCCCCGTCCTTGAGGATTGTGCCAAGAAAGGCATTCACAACGTGGTCATCGTCTCCGGCGGCGGCAAGGAGCTTGGTGGCGAACGTGCCGCATACGAGGCCGAGGTTGCACGTCTGTCCAAAAAGCACAAGATCAGAATCATAGGACCAAACTGCATCGGAATGTTCAACGCCGCAAACCGCCTAGACTGCGCATTTCAGGGGCAGGAGAGAATGGTGCGCTCAAGGCTAGGCGAGGTGGCATTCTTCTCGCAGAGCGGCACCATGGGCATATGCATGCTAGAGAGCGCCGACGTGTTTGGCCTCTCCAAGATGATAAGCTTTGGAAACCGTTCAGATGTGGACGAGGCGGACATGATTTGGTATGCGGCCAACGACCCACAGACCAAGGTAATCGGCCTGTATGTAGAGGGTTTCGGCGATGGCAGGAAATTCATCAACACGGCAAAACGCGTCATGCGTGAAAAAAAGAAACCAATTGTAATCTGGAAGAGTGGAAGGACCGCCGCGGGTGCAAAACAGGCGGCATCGCACACAGGCTCCCTTGGAGGCTCAAATGCAATAATCATGGGCGCGTTCAAGCAGGCAGGAATCATCTCCGTGGACAGCTATCAGGAGCTAGTCGGGACGCTAAAGGCGCTGGCCTGGCAGCCTCCCGCAAGAGGGAATCGCGTCGCAATGACTAGCAACGGGGCAGGACCCATGATTGGAGGAATTGATCAGTTAGAAAGGCACGGACTTGGGATTGGAAGGCTCTCACCCAAGCTACTCAAAAAGATGAAGGATCGCTTTCCCCCGGCAGTCCCAATACATAACGGAAATCCAGCAGACGTTGGAGGCGGGGCGACTGCCGACGACTATCGGTTCGTCATACAACAGTTCATGGACGAGCCGGACATTGACATTGCAATGCCGTGGTTTGTATTCCAAGACGACCCGTTGGAGGAGACAATAGTGGATTACCTTGCCGACTTTGGAAAAAGGGGGAAAAAACCCATCCTAGTGGGCGGGAACGGTGGCCCGTACACTGAAAAAATGATCAAGCTTATAGAGGAACACAAGGTCCCAGTATACCAGGATCTCAGGACGTGGGTGGCCGCCGCGTCCGCGCTTGCACAATGGGGCAAAAAGCGCGGCAAATAAACAACATTTAATTTTAACATCAGCAAAACAGCATCAATGTCACTAGTTCTAACGTCAAAATCAGACGGCATATGCACCATCACAATCAACCGTCCCGACAAACTCAATGCAATGAACTCCGATGTTGCAAGAGAGTTGATCAAGACCTTTGAGGATATAGGACATGATGATGGCACAAGGGTCATAATCCTTACCGGCGAGGGAAAAAAGGCATTTTCAGCCGGTGCAGACATTTCATACATGTCAAAAATCTCCCCGGACGAGTCTGTCGAGTATGCAAAACTAGGCCAGCTGGTCACTGCAACAGTCGAGCTTGTGAAGCAGCCGACAATTGCCGCAATCAACGGATTTGCTCTTGGTGGAGGATGCGAACTTGCAATGTCATGCGACATTCGAATCGCGTCAGATACTGCAAAGCTAGGCCAGCCAGAAGTGACAATAGGCATTCCACCAGGATGGGGCGGAACACAGAGACTCATGCGGATTGTCGGCACTGCCAAGGCAAAGGAACTAGTTTACCGCGGCAACATGATCAATGCAGATGAGGCCAAGGAGATCGGCCTTGTCAATCACATAGTCCCCTCAGAATCCCTGATACCAGAGGCAACAAGGATTGCAACCGAGATTGCCAACAACTCAGTCATGGGAGTTCAAATGTCAAAGGTCGCAATAAACAAGGGTAGGAACGCGGATCTCGACACCGGACTTGGAATCGAGCTGCTAGCATGGAGAAACTGCTTTACGCATCCGGATCGCGAGGAAAGGATGGCCAATTTTCTCAACAGGGCAAAAAAATAAACCCCCCAAACCATAACACCAGCACATGAATCATTTTACTTGTTTTTGACTCCCGTATTGCACGCATTCATAACGACACCAGTAAATTCATGCACGGTAGCGCCCATGATACATACCCACACAGGCATTAAAACCAGCCAGAATGGCATGGTTTGCATCTTGAAGCGCGGGGAGGGGGATTTGAACCCCCGTGTTCTTGCGAACATGGGATTAGCAATCCCACGCCCTACCAGGCTAGGCGATCCCCGCACGAGTCAACTACAACATGTCTGTAAATAAATTCACTCGTCTCCAAATCCGGCATAGTTTTTAACTACATCCTCGATGGGTATGCGCTTGCCCCCCACCATCTTAAGATCAACTTGGACTTTCCTGTCCTTGACGGTGATTATATTGTACGTGTTTTCAAAGAGGCCGCGCACGCGCTCAGATGTCGCGGTTCCCGCATTTACAACCACTAGTTCTCCGAAATTCCACACCCAAGGACGGTGCTTGTGGCCGCACAGGACAAGGTTTACCTGGGTTGCAAGAATGGTCCTAAGCACGTCACCGGCATCGACT
Source organism: uncultured Nitrosopumilaceae archaeon (assembly GCA_964507825.1). Lineage (GTDB taxonomy): Archaea > Thermoproteota > Nitrososphaeria > Nitrososphaerales > Nitrosopumilaceae > JAWVZS01. The sequence goes on from CAZDQM010000075.1 coordinate 18,873, forward strand.
ACGGTAAGCTGATCGGATCCAGTATCAGGTATCGCAATCAGATGGTGATGCATTGCAAGGATTTTAATCTTGTTTTTGTACTTTTTCATCGTGCGCTCAAGCCACAGGTTCTGTCGGTATCCAACTTCGCCGTCGTTTCGGTCCGGACGCGCCGTCCCAAGTGTAACTAGTACAGTATCCCCGTCTAGCTCGTTAATAGTCTCAAATGGAAAGTATTTTTTGAACAACAGGTAACCGGTGTTGCGATAATCGTGGTTCCCGCTGATTGTGATGAGTTTTTGTGTCTTTATCTTGCTTAGCAGCTTTTTACAATCATCATACTCCTTTACTAGGCCCTCGTTTGTCAGGTCCCCCGTAACTAGCACGACATCTGGCTTGATCGAATTGATCTCGCCAACTACCTGTTCAAAAACATCAGGTTGAAACTGCGAGCCCACATGAAGGTCCGAAATTTGGACTATTATCATGCATTACAATGGAAAGTTTTGTTAATAAGTTGTAATGACAGACCCGCCAAGTAGGATTAAATAAACTTGCAAACAAGCCGTCATCATGACAAAAAAGGCCGCAGTGATAAGGGGTGACGGCATCGGTCCCGAGGTAGTAGATTGCATGCTTGAGATACTAAGGGGGTGCAACATCCAGTCCGAGATCATTATGTGTAATGCAGGTTCAGAGCAGTGGGAAAGAAATGGTAGAAAAGATTCATCATACATTCCAGAGCAGACAATGCAGATCCTAAAAGAGTCCGATGCATGCTTTAAGGGTCCGACTACGACCATCCCGATACCCGGCGCCCCGAGAAGCGTGGCAGTGACCCTAAGACAGGAGTTTGACCTGTATGCTAACATCAGGCCGTGTAGGACATACGACAGACTGACACCCGACAGAAAACTAGACTGTGTATGCTTTAGGGAGGCAACAGAGGGGCTGTATACCGGTGTCGAGGCCAAGATTACGGAGGACGCGGCAATTGCAATAAGAAAGATTACAAGGAGTGGATCTAGACGCCTAGCTGACTCGGCAGTAAGATGGGCAAACGACCACAATATGAAAAAAATGGTCGCCATAACAAAAAGAAACATACTAAAGCAGACGGATGGAATCTTTTGGGAGGAGGTCCAGGGGGCCGCGCAGGATGCAGGAATCGAGGTTTCAGAGATTTACATAGACAACATGGCGCAGCAGATGGTCATCGCAACAGAGCAGTTCAACGGGGCAGTCCTAGTCAGTACGAACCTGTTCATGGATATAATCTCGGAGCTTGCCTCCGCGCTAGTCGGGTCCATCGGACTCATCTATTCGGCAAACATGGGGGATGACTTTGCAATGTTTGAAGCGGCCCATGGAAGCGCGCCGCAGTTTGCAGGCCAGAAAAAGGTGAATCCAACGGCGGCCATACTTTCTGGGGCATGGATGGCAGAGTATCTTGGTGAGAAGGATATCAGGGACGCGGTATTTTCTGCCACAGAACAGGTAATCAATGAGGGAAAGGTGGTGACATGGGACATTGGAGGAGATGCATCGACCACGCAGATGTCTGACGCGATTTTAAACGTTGCAAAACGGCAGCTTCGAAGATAGTCCCGCCCGTACCAGAATCAGCTCCTCAAAGAACAGCCTTTTTTTAGCTGCTACAACAGCATCCATTCCCAGCCCCCGGCAGTATGAGATCAGTCCCTCATAATCAGATAGCGACGACGTAACGAACAAGAATCTACCCATCGGGTGCAGGCATGCCGGAATTGTATCAATGATTCCTTGCGCTACCTCAAGGCCGCCGGGACCCCCATCCGTGGCAATGTCAATGATTTCATCGGTTGCCAAGTATGGCAGGTTACAGATGATCAAGTCAAACTTGGTACCTAGCCCGCTTGCGCCATGACAGCAGACGGGATTAGATGTATTATAGGTCTGACGTGAGAGTACCTTAAAGTTAACATCCGTACCTATTACCAAGGAGAATTTCTCCTCAAGAAGCCTTGTCAGATAGCCAGAGCCGGATCCAATGTCTAGTGCGGCATAACCGCTTTCGTCCATTATATGATCCGCTAGGAAGAATGTGTCCTCGGCAGGCTGGTATTCCTCACCGTCGACTGATTTGTGTTCCAAGTCGGATTATTTCATCTCCAGACAGATTATCTAGGCGTTTTTGCTCGGCGCTGGATATTCCAAATTTTTTCAAGATGTTGGATACCGTTTTTCTTCGATATGAGAACAATAGGTTTATCGCCCTTATTACGTCGCGGCTTAGGACGTGTTTTTGCTCAAGTTTTATTACGACCGAGTCAACATCAGGTGGAACATCAAAATTGTGCCTTCCGACGGTGGTGATTCTCTCCATTCCAAAGCAATAGTTTGCTATGATGGAGATCGCCCTAGTCTGATTTAGCAGCTTGTCTGCAAATTCCCTTTGCACCATTATAACGGCGCGGGAGAATCTCCTTGTCGCCAGCCACTCTAGTGCGGTTTTGCTTTTTGAATACGGCAGGTTTGATACGAATACCGAGAATGAAAAATCCGTCTTGAATCCATCTGCATTGACTAGGGTCAGGTTTTCAAAGCAGAGTCTAGCCCGCGTCTGAAGGTACAGTTCGTGGTCCGCCTCAACAGAGATGACTCTTGATGCGAGCCGGCACAATCTAGAGGTCAGAATCCCGTGTCCCGTACCTATTTCTAGCACAACATCCTCGCCTCCTATATCGGCCGCGCCGGTTATTTCATCTGCAATCGATTGCGAGTTGAGAAAGTGCTGTCCCAATCTTTGCCGTTTGTTCATCGCTTGACAAAGATGTTCATCCGAGTCTCCCCGATGATTTCTTCCATGATGCGCTTTGAGATTTGTTTTATGGGTTCTTTAAACCCGATGCGTTGCTGCAAGTCGGCATAACTCTCAAATTTTTTCCGGTCCCGCTCATCTAGCATCACCTTTAGGTAAGTCTTGCCAATCCCAGGAATGAGCTCCAGCATGTGAATTCGTGGCGTAAGCGGTCCCATGTTGTTCAAGTGTTTTACGAACTTTTCTTCACTGTTGGTGACAATCAACTCCACAATGCTCGGAAGATCCATCTGGGCGGAGTTTGAAATGTCATCATAATTCATCTTTCCTAGTACTGACTCGACCTTGGTCCTTCCCTCCTTGCCGATATAGACTCGTTCTCCAACCGTAAATGAAGAATTGTCAACACCCAAGATCTCCAGCAACATCAATTTGTCCTCCCCAATTGCGGTAATTATGGTGCCTTCTCTCCCACGAACTGTTGTTGATTTTGCACGCGAGGTAAAGTCTAGCACGTATGCATGCTCTTCATATTTTCTTAATGACATATTTGTCCTTTGCAAAACAGGATCACCGCAAGAGTTTAGGAATGCTCCTTGATGATTTTTAACATTTTTTCAAGGGTTTCGGCCAGAATCAGCTTTTTCCATCCAAAGGTGAATGAGCGAAGCTCGGCCAAGGTCGTAGGCCTGATATTCACTAGTTCCACTGCTTCCTCCTCTGTAAGATTGCATTCCTTGATTAGCTCTTGTACCGTCTTTTTGGCATCGGCAGGATCAACTATGACGAATTTTGATACATAATCATGCGTCCAGCGCTGAATCTGATCCATCGAGTCCAAGTCCTCTTTTCCAAGAATCTCCTTTACCTCAGAAATTGAAATGGGTCTTTTCTTTTTTACTGCCTCCATACTAAACACCGAATGGTTTTATATGGTCATACCTAGTGATTAAGGTTTTTGTTTTGTTTCCCAGCTTGACATCAAGCGTAACTGCACGCCTTCCAACACTCGTAACCGTACCTACCTTGCCATGATATCTCCGGTGCGGTAGGCCCTTGTGCTGCCTAGAATCAATGATGACTAGTGCGCGATCTCCCTCACTATACTTGCGGAGTAAAAATGCAACTCCACGGGGCGCTTTTTTGGTCATGACTGACCTAGATTTGTGTCGGAATCCGTGAGAGCGGCCAGAAGGCTTTTTGGTTGCCATATATGACTAATCTTTTGAGAGTCCTATTTTAACACTTGTGTGTATTAAAATAAAAAAAGAGTGCCTATTCTTCCGTAGGCTCGGAATCACTAGTCTCAATGTCTGTGTCTGCACCGACAGGATCATGGTCGGCAATCTGTGATGGTTCGTCATTTACAGGTTTGGGCTTGGCCTTTTCTGCCTTGGCAGCTTCTTTTTCTGCTTTGGCAGCTTCTTTTTCTGCCTGCTTTAGATACTCTTCGGTGTCTTGTACGCCCATTACCCCAAGCTCAAAGACCGCCTCAGACAGTGCATGGTGTGGTGAGTCCACTATCTTTGCAACTCTCTTGTTCTTTCCGCCCTTTCTGATGTATATTCGGTAGGTACTGGCATGTCCAATTATGTTGCCACCCACCGGACGGGTTGGGTCTCCAAAGAATGAGTCTGGACTAGATGAAACCTGGTTGGTTGCCACAACAGAACAGTTGTAGGTTTCGGCAATTCTTGCCAACAGTCGTATGTATCGTCCAAGTTTTTGCTGCCTGTTTGCTAGGGTACCACGTCCTAGGTATTCCATCCTGAACAGACCGGTCGTAGAATCCGATACAATCAGTTTTACGTTTTCTTCTTTGATCATTTTTCCTGCCTCTTCAAGAATCAGAACCTGGTGCGAGCTGTTATACGCCCTAGCTACGATGATTCTGTCTAGTGCCTTGGCAGGATCCATGTTGTGTGCCTGTGCAATGGAGACGATTCGCTCCGGCCTGAATGTTCCTTCCGTGTCGATGTACAGAACATTGCCGTCAAGACCACCTTCTTCCTTTGATTTTTGTACGCTGACACACAATGTGTGACAGAGTTGGGTTTTCCCAGAGCCAAATTCGCCATACACCTCGGTCACAGCCTGTGTTTCAATTCCACCGCCTAGCAATTCATCTAGCGCATTAGTACAAGTACTGATTTTGCCAATTGCCTGACGTCGGGTATAGATCTCAGATGCAGTCGTGAATTCCTTTGTGATTGCTCCTGATTCTGCTAGTTGCTTGCGTGCATGGTTGACTATTTTTTCACATGTTTCAGATGTCATGCTTGATATTTCTTCTAGTTCCACAGGACCTCGCACCACTAAATCCATTAGGGTGCTAATTCCTGCATCTTGTAGTTTTTTCTTGGTTACTGGCCCGACACCTTCTAGGTCGGACAAGTCAAACGGTTCTAGTTCCATACCGTATAGTACGGTACTCTGTATTATAAGGGTTGCGAGTTGCAATAATTTGTCACAAAACTCGAAATAACTTAGTCTACAAGGGTTACAGCCTCAAACGCGATAGAATTCATCAACATCCGTATGCAGTCACCAAGTAAAATCGCATGAGGTATAGTAATTTTTGTAAAGTAGATAATGACATGTAAATCGGAACTGTCAAGAGCGTGTGTGATGACTTGGATGCCGCCTGAATCATCGTTTTGATCTTGTCGCTACCTTATGGTGATCCCCGCCGCCTCGCCCTGTGTTGGGCAATCCCAGATGCGGGCGCACGTAGTTGTAGTATGTCCTTAGCCCTGACAGAATCGCGGAGTAGTCACGCCTGAACCTGCGCGTCATGTCCACAACCTACTTTGATACAGTGTAGCGGTTAACGTCGCGCTTGGATTTTTGCACTATACCTTGAACCTGTGCCAAAATGATCTCAAAACCATGATAACAGTTACGATATAGGAGTAAGATACATTTTATACCCCCCCTCCATTGAATCTGATTTGAATTCATCACGCTTATTGATATACGTCCAAAGCGGCATTATTTGTGCCGGGATAGTTTTCGGCCTAGCTATTATGCAAGAATACGACAAGAATCCATCCGAACTAATTCAGAGGGTAGGTGCTAATTTTGCACAGATTCCTGATGCGACATTCGATTATACCTATCTGCCAGAATATTACAAAGTTAACCTGACACACTCATACACATCTAACGTAAAATCATTGAGTGACTTTTACGACTGGAAGAATGATCCAGATGGAGTGTTAAAATCATACAAAGCATACGCCACGGTTCATGACATACCAGAGATAAATGCCGAACTAGCAAGCAGTAAAAACAAAAGCGCTTACGGACAATCTTATGTTTTGAACAAGTACACCTCTCCGGCGCCATCATATCACACAGATATAATTTTTTACGAACTTGTGCCCGAAAACAAGAGGGGTAATGATGCAATACTGGTCATACCAGGAACTGGTCATTCGGGGGCGCTAGACGTGCTTGGCGAAGACGGTCCTTTTTCCGCTCATTACTATCATGACGAGATTGGAAAGCAGCTGGTAGGGCGCGGGTATACGGTCTACACGCTGGAATTGGCAGGATCCGGAGAGCGGGCGCTAGATACTGGATCCTTATGCCCTAAAGACCATCCAACGTGTTCGTACACAGCACTGTTAAGCAAGTTATCAAAATATGGAATAAACTTGAACGTCGTGCAAACTGATGAGATCACAAGAGTATTGAAATACATCGATGCAAGGCAGTTTGACAACATAGTTGTTATGGGACTGTCTTTGGGTGCCGGCCTAGCAACAAACATGGCAATAATAAATGAAGATGCAGTGGATATTCTAATAGCTGCTAGCGGCGTTGGATCTAGTATATACGGCCCACTCAACCTTTCGGCCTCTCCCAATCTCGCATGCGGTGACGTCACTCACGATTCTGTCGATATCTTACTCACCATTGCACCTAGGCCAATTTATCTGTCATATGGGACGCAAGAGAGTCACGGGTTCAGGTGGCTTGCAGAAGAATCATACATGCATGACATGTTGTCTAGTGCCTATTCGTTACACAACAAGACAGAGAACTTGACGTATGCCATATTTGATGGACCGCACAGATACGATGTAGACTCCATCATGGTTTTTCTGGAAAAACATCTTGGCTGACGTGTGTATTCTTGCGTTTTTAGATACTGCCCCATCATATGTGATTCATCTCATCTTTGTCCGTGATCATCATGTGGATTTTGCGCGCTGAGCATTCCCACAATATTGGCCAACCATGTTTGGCACCCCCAAGTATACTCTATGCTTTACACCTGCGGCCCCGTGGTCGTCATATACCGTTATCGTGCAAGTAAACTCGCCGCCGAGCAGGATCTTAGCCTTGCGCACAGAGTCCAGCTGCGATTCGGCGTACCTCATGCCGGCAGGTACCCGCCAACCCCAAAGTCAGTGACAAGCGAGGGCGTCAACCTGTCTACCGCGCCACCTCCGCCTGAGCTGCCGCCCCCACTTGGACGTGGTGCCGTCGGCGGGGCGTCGACCGTGTCAAAAGGCTCACCGTTACAGATTGCATTTACTGCAGGTGTACTAGACGTGTTTAGTATGGTCCTTTTGTTGATTATTACAGGATGAATTGTGTAAGGTGACAGACTCTATTTAGTATGGGAGATTCTAGCATGAAACACAAACGGACGGGTGAATCATCATTGACCAGTAGAAAAAGTGTTACAGCTGCCAAGGTTATATTATCGGCGCCTCTTCCTTTGGCCGGGCTTGTTCTGGCCCGGAGTGCGATCTAGGACAAATCGTTTTCTAAAGTTGCTTTTGTTCCTTAGACTAGAGTTCGTACCGACTCTTTTTCTGCCTTCCACTTTGGGGGTCTGACCCCTTACCTTACCTGCCTTTGTAAGCGAACCGTGTGTTGCCATAATCCCAATACACCCATAATGAATTTATATATTTGCCTAATAGTACTGCGCCTTTACCTTCTCAATTACGCGCTCGTGCTCGCGACCCTTTCGTCTGGCATACCGTTCCATGGCACCCAGCGGCACGCCTCCCAACGAGCGGGCAATTGCATTGAAGAGATACCTTTGCGGGCCTTTCTTGCCTGTCCTAGTCATGAACTTTTGTATGCCGTACTTGAAATTGTGCTGCCACGTTTTATACATGACTCCAAGCTGTGCAGGATCCATCTCATTTCCAATGTTAAAAAAGTTAGATTTTTCCAACAGACCGATTGGGACGAATGTGAGAGGAGTTGTCGTGAACATGGAATCCGGCTGCTCCTGCTCCACCTCATGAATTATCCGGATAGTATCCCAAGAGTCTTCGGGTGTCTCGTCATTGTCTAGTCCCATGATCAGCGTAAATGCAGGAATCCAATAGTTTTCATTCAACGTCTTGATTCCCTCCTTTACGACCCAGTGCCATTCCTCCGGCATGTAAGGTGCAAGTTTTCTGTCTGCATACTTGTCAATTAGTCGAAGGCTACCGGTTTCAAACCCACACTGAACACCAGTCATGTTGTCCGGTCCAGACCTGATGATTTTCGAAAGGTTTGGAATCAGCTTTTCGTCCGCTATAGCGCCAGCAAGCGTACCATGCGTCGGATTAGTATGCTCTACGCCAGTAGACATGATTGCAGTGAAGAGTTCCTCGAGCGCCTCACGGTTTGGCTCCATTCCCTTAGATGATCTAGGATCCATTCCATATACAAAGATATCATCACTGTGCACCCAGGCCGACTTTGAACCACCTTTCTTGAGATTAATCTCGATTTCCTTCTTTACCTTTTCCGGAGAATAATACCTCAGCGCCCTCAACGTCACGTCACAGAATTTGCATCCCCTGCCGCAACCGCGCATCACCTCAATCATGCCATGCATGCTAGGCTCTACAATTTCCGGAATCTCATCTAGATCCGGCCTGTCCCAAAAATTGACAAACCGCCCGTGCAGTTTTTCTCCGTTCCTTTCAAATTCCTTGATATTAACCTTAAAGTCGCTTCGTTTCCTAAATGGATCCATGTTTTCAAAATCACCATTAATCAAATAGTCAAAGAACCTGCCAGCATGACCGTCGATCTCCGGCGCAATCCCCCCTAGCTCACCCTCAAGAACTGCATAGAGGCCGTATTCCTGGATTTTTTCCGGAGCATAGTTATACTGCCACGTGCCAGAGGCGCCGGCAATTACCTTTGCCTTGCTCCCAGTCCTCTTTTTTGCGCTGTTGATTCTATGGTGTAGTTCCGCATTGTAAAACTCGTCATATGATATCTGCTTCCTGCCGTACGTAAACGTCATAGTTACCGGCCCCATGCCAAGCGGATCCATCTCATAGGTGCCGATCGCCTCAGTGTCGGGCCCAATGAATTTTTCAATGTGATCAGGATGAGCTACAACGACTTCTTCGCGCTTGTATCCATCTCGAAGCAAGCCTGCCTCCACCTTTCTTAATCCATATGGAGCATAGTTTGCAATACCGTTGGTATGGGGAACATAGTTGCAGATAAAGTCAAACAGTATCTTCGGAGTGACTTGGTTCTTGAGGATTTTATACCAGAAACTCTTCTTGTCGCGGTTTGGATCAATTGCCGGTGCGCATCCAAAGAAGGTAGCCAATGAAATATGGCGATAGGGCGACATCAACGTACGATCCGCTGTCAGGACGATCTTAGGTGAACCCATTACCCTTCACGGCAATGGTTTATTGATTCATTTTAAACCTTGCTAGAAAAAATTAATAGTTTTCGAATATGCCAGCCTTGTTTCTGTATGTGCGCCCAAACTCCGGATTGTCCATCAGGTGAGCACCATCAAAGACCGTACCATCACGACATACGAGATCCCTGCCAGTACAGCAGCTGCCGCATATTCCCACGCCGCACTTCATCATGCGCTCAAGACTAGCCTGCACAAACACACCTCTAGAATGTACGGTCCTCACCGTCTTGTACATCATGATCTCGGGGCCGCACGTATATACAGCATCAAATCTCTGTAACCCAGTCAGCCTGTCAACAACATCAGTGACAAGCCCGTTCTCGCCACGCGTGCCGTCTTCTGTAGCCACAATCACCTGGCAGTTGCCCGCCAACTCGTGTGCCAAATCCTCAAAAAATACCTCGTCTTTGGTCCTAGCGCCGATTAGAACCACAACATCATGCCTCTCATCTACAGTCGAAAGCAGCCGCATCAACGGCACAAGTCCGGTTCCGCCCCCGACCATCATGAGTTTGCCCGGTCTAAGATCAAAGGAGTTGCCGTACGGTCCGCGTATTCCAATCTGCGCCCCCACAGGAGTGTTGTAGAGTCCTGTAGATGCCTCCCCGTGCCTCCGGACGGTAAATGCCGCTCGGCCTTCCTCCCGTGAAACCATTATGCTCATAGGCAGCTCATTGATGCCAGGAATCCAGACCATTGCAAACTGCCCCGGCTTTGCGGCAGGCATCACATCATCGGAGAAGACCAGCGTTCGAACGGTGGGCGACTCGTCGATCACCCTTTCAATTGTGACAATGGTGTGATGACTAGGATCTCTGTGCAATGCCAACCATCTCCCCTATCGTTGAATGCCCCTTCCGTTCCATGTATGAGGAAATTCCCGAATTAATCCGTTCAAACGTTTCAAACCACCCGTCTGCAACCGCGCTTCCAAGCTGAACCGCGGACGCTCCTGCCAGAATGAACTCAACGGCATCCTCCCATGTCGAAATGCCCCCGCATCCCACTATCGGAACATCATATTTGGACGCTATTTCAAAGACGCACCGCAAGGCAATGGGTTTGATCGGGGTCCCAGACAGTCCCCCAATCTTATTGGACAGTATAGGCCGCTGTGTCTGCGCATCTATTGCCATGGCGCGAACCGTGTTGATTGCAGTTATTCCATCCACACCCCCCTCGATTGCAGATTTTACGGTGTCAAGGTGGCCTGAACCCACGCCAATCTTGGCAAGGACCGGCACGTCGGTCGTTTTTTTAACAGCAGATACAATACGTGTGACAAGATCGGCATCATCACCTACCTCTAGTCCCACCCGTGCCACGTGAGGGCAGGAAAGGTTGATCTCATATGCCATAACACTACAGTTTTCAAATTCTTTAATCATGGATTCAAAATCACTCTCAACGGATCCCACAAGACTCACTATAATCGGAATATCCCTGTTGGACTCGATCATTTTCGCAAAGTTCCTTGCACCCGGATTGGAGAGTCCTACTGCATTTATCCATCCCCCACCCCCCACGCTAAATACAGTTGGATTTGCATATCCCTCCCAGGGCTCGATACTAAGTGACTTTGTTACAACCGCGCCTGCGCCCACATCATGCAGGCGGGCAAAAACATCAAGCGATATGCCCAGAATTCCCGAGGCCAGAATCGTCGGACTGGCCAGTTGTATTCTTCCAACCGAGGTTGCAATGCTGGGAGCCACATTCAATCACACCACGTTTGTGAATATAACGTTTGATTTTAAATATAATACATTTTTTAATAGTCGCCGGATCCTACATGTATGCATTCTGTGATCCTAACAGAGCTTGGGATTATCGTATCAAACGACGGCAGTATTGCAAAAACATTTCCATTTTCGGACTCATTGGGGCAATACATGGCAGTAAAGGACAAAAAAGGCGTTCCCAACGAGCTAGTCAGGCACCTAGAAGAGTTACAGATAGGATTTGCCGTAAATGATGAGTCATTATTGTCAATTTTAAAGAAAAAGGATCTTGATGCGCAGATGATGGAGGAATCACAGGCAGAAGAAGTGCAGGCCACCAAGCCGCAGCTGCTAGTCGATGCAGGATTTGCACAGGATACAAGGGATGCAGTAGGAAGACTGAGGGACTTTGCAATATCATTATCCTCAAGCAGGGTAACGGAGACATCAGAGAGGCCCGACTTGCACATAATTCAGGCAATCGGCTCCCTTGACGAGGTCGACAGGATTGCCAATGTGCTAAGCTCTAGGCTAAGAGAATGGTACGGACTGCACTTTCCGGAGCTAGACAACCTGATCGACAGCATCAACGGCTATTCCCAGATTGTGGTTGTGGGAAAGAGGGAGGATCTGACAAAGTCAACCTTCGAGGATGCAGGATTTCCAGAATCCAAGGTGGACATGCTCACACTAATCCTAGAAAAAAGTAAGGGAGGAAATATTTCAAGTGAAAACCTTGCCATGGTCCAAGGCATAGCTAGGCAGATTCTCAACATGTACGAATTAAGGAGGAGTATGGAGGAGCATGTCGAGGCTCAGATGAGATCCATCGCGCCAAACATATCTGCGGTGCTAGGAAGCGCGCTAGGAGCAAGACTGCTTGCAAGGGCAGGTAGCCTGAAAAAACTGGCATCGTTACCTGCAAGTACGATTCAGATATTAGGAGCCGAAAGGGCGCTCTTCAGGGCCTTGAAGACCGGATCCTCGCCGCCAAAACACGGGCTGTTATTCCAGCATGCAATGGTCCACTCAGCGCCTAGGTGGCAGAGGGGAAAGATTGCAAGGGCCGTGGCCGCAAAGGCTGCAATTGCGGCCAGAGTCGACGTGTATGGTGGCGGGATCAACGAGACACTGCTTGAAAAGTTAAACGTAAGGGTAGACGAGATTGGTAAAAAGTATAGTGAACCGGTAAAAAAAGAGGCACATGTTGCAGGTAGAAGGGATCGGGAATTCGCCGGATCGCCGGACAGGCGCGGAAAAGACAGCAGGAGACAGATGTATCTAGCAGCATGTGACGAATGTGGGACGGAGTTTGAGCTGCCATTCAGGCCAAGCTACGGCAAGTCGGTTTATTGCAAGAACTGTTTTAACAAGGGCAGATCAGGAGATGGGCGCAGGGGCGGCAAGAGATCCAAGACAAAGCCGAGAAAAAGATTTGGAAGACGTTGAAGATTTCTGCTGGATACGCTGCGATGGGGAGAAGAGGCTTGCTACGCAGAACATGGTTCCCGGAAACCAGGTATACAAGGAAAGACTGATCAACAAAAGGCACGTCGAGTACAGAGTATGGGATCCGTTCAGGAGCAAGCTTGCAGCCGCAATCATGAACGGTCTAGACGAGTTTCCCTTCAAGGCAAAGACAGCAGTATTGTATCTGGGGGCATCTTCTGGAACGACGGTGAGCCACTTGTCGGATATAACAGGTCCAAACGGCATTATTTTTGCCGTCGAACATGCAAGCAGATCGACGAGGGATTTTCTGGACAGGGTAGCAAACCACAGATCCAACGTCATTCCAATCATGCAGGACGCCAGGAAGCCAAAGGAATACTTTGCTATACACGGCAGGGTGGACGTGGTGTATTCAGATATAGCGCAGCCGGATCAGACAGATATTGCAATTGCAAACTGTGACAGATTCCTAAAACCGGGCGGCTTTTTGTTCATTGTGATCAAGACGCGCAGTATTGACGCGACAAAACGGCCGTCCGAGATTGTAAAAATGGAGGAAAAGAAGATCAGGGACGGCTTTGAGATCCTCCAGACGCTGAATTTGTACCCATTTGACAGGGATCATGCAATGGTTGTTGCCAAGGCTAGGAGCTAAGCATGGCCTGTACCGGTCTCCAGCTAGTCCTGACAAACGACGGGACGGTGTTGTTCGCATGGATATAATCCCTGACAAACTCGACAGTTTTTGAATCCGACGGATATCCACTACCCACGTCATGTCTCATGTTTATGCGAGATATTGCCCTGTCGCGACTGACCTTGGCAAGGATTGATGCCGCAGATACCACCACATATCTTGCATCGGCCTTGTGGCTAGAATGAACCTTGCATTTTGACAGCGTGGACACCCGGCGTCCAAAACGCCTTGAATTTACATCGCAAGAATCCACATAGGAGACGTCAGGTTGTAATTTTGTAATCACACGCGCCATGTATACTGCCTCTAGGTCGTTCAGCCCGTGTTTTCGGACGCTACGATCTATTATCTTGGAATTTACCCTAGAGATGTAATAATTATCTGCTAGTTCGATGATTTTTTTATAAAGTTGCTCACGTCGTTTGGCGGACAGCTGTTTAGAGTCCATCACCCCCAACGATGACAGACGCCGGATTTTGGATTTGGAGGCCATGACGCCTGCAATTACGAGCGGTCCCAGCATCGATCCTCTTCCGGCCTCATCGACCCCGCAGACAAGCACGATTTTGGACTCATGAAACAAGTATTAAACTGTGTGAAAAAAATCGCATACGTAAATGCAAAAGACTGGACACGAAATAGTGGAGATCATTGAAGGTAGCACAAGAATTCTCGTGCCGGAAAGATCGATTACAGATATCGTACCCCCGACAATGCCAGCGTTCTTTAATCCAAGGGCAAAAATGAACCGCGATCTTTCAATACTGGCATATTCAGCCGCAACAAGTGATTTTCAGGGCACACGAGTCTTCATAGACTGCATGGCGGGCCTAGGCTCGCTGGGGCTCAGGGTTGCAAACGAGCTACAGTTTGAAAGGGTGATAGTAAACGATCTCAATCCAGGCGCATTAGAGCTAGCAGCAAAGTCCGCCGGCCTAAACGGCTTGAAGAACATAACAGTTACAGAAAAGGAGGCATGCAGGGTGTGCAGTGATTTTTCAGGAAAGGGTAATCGCGCCATAGCAGTCGACATTGATCCTTTCGGTTCGCCTGCGCGCTTTATAGACTGTGGAATACGCGCCACCATGCACGGCGGGATTTTGTCCATGACGGCAACAGATTTGCAGGTCCTCAACGGGCTGTTTCAGAACGCATGCGTGAGGAGGTACGGTGGAAGTCCGGTTCGCACAAAATATGGAAACGAGACAGCAATCAGACTAATACTAGGATGCATAAGGCATGTGGCAGCTAGAATGGACATTGAAATCATTCCGCTGTTTGTCGAGAGTCACATGCACTACTATAGGGTTTTCGTAAGAATACTAAACAGGCCGGATCAGGAGGAAAACGTCGGATACATCACCCATTGCAGTTCCTGTGGGAACCGAGTCCCGGCAAATAGTCACCAGAGCGTATGTGATGCATGCAATTCAAAGGTGGTGCAGTCAGGACCATTGTGGACAGGTAGATTGTTTGAAAGGGGTTTTGTGGAAAAGATGATAGAGGAGTCAAATAATTTCAACGTACAGAAGAAATGCAAAAAGCTGCTTTCCATTGCATTGCTAGAATCAGATATGCCGGCGGCATATTACACACTAGATGAGATTGCGTCTAGAATGAAGGCGTCACCCATAGGACTCGATGAGGTAATAGACAGGCTGTCCAAAGGCGGCTTTAAGGCGTCTCCCACGTCATTTAACCCAACCGGCTTTAAGACGGACGCCCCAATCCAAAAAATCAAAGACGTGTTTTGCGACTAGCCCACGTACCCCAAGCAGACAAAGTACAGCTCACTGCTGGGTTTTCTGCTTGCCTTAGGTTTTGTCAGCTTGACTTTGGCAAACTTTTTCCTTACAAAGTCCCGGAATTCAGTCGAATATTCACCATCAAAAACCTTGAAGAGCGCGTTGCCTTTGAACCCCAAGACCGCGTCCAATATCTTGACACAGTCGTAATTTAACGAGATTTGGACCGCGTGATCTACTGACCAGTTTCCAGTGACTTGCGGAGACATGTCACATATCACGGCATCCGCCTTTTTACCGAAATATTCTAGGATTTCATCAATTATGCCCTCATCAGAGATGTCCTCACGCATGATCTTGGCTCCTTCAATCTCCTCCACATACGACTTGTCGATTCCAAGCACCTTGCCTTGGTTTCCAACTAATTTGGTGGCAGTCTGTGTCCATCCCCCAGGGGCACATCCAAGATCAAGTACGTAGAATCCAGGACCGATTATTCGATAGGATTTGTTGAGCTCTTGTAGTTTGTAAGCGGCCCTGCTTCGAAGGCCTTGTTCTCGCGCCAGTCTTCGATAATGATCACGTCGCGCATCATGCAGTCTCATTATGCTTTCTTTGGCCTTTTCGTTTCAAGTATGACCCAGTCTTCGATCAGCTGGCAGTTTTTAGGACTGATTTCACCGTCAATCGTGCATTTTTGTTCCACCCGGCATACAAGACACGGTGCGCCCTCGATTGAGCGGGTGCTGATTGGGGTTTTTTTGATAATGAGTCTGTATGTCCACCTGTCATTTGCTAGTACTTTTTCACGGGTGATGATTCCCATTCGCTCCAGTTTTAAGGCAAGGCGGGAGCCATCACGGTTGGATATAGAAAGCATCTTCCATAACTTATTTTGTATGATGCCGTTAAGCTCAAAGGTTGCAATTATTTCACTGACACGGTTGATGAGTTTTTCCATGTCGACCTTTTCAATTCGAAAGTTTTCAATCTCCTCGTCGGTAAGCTGCTCTTCTAGCTCCTCCTCAAATGTTCTTTCAGCTGCCTTTTTTGCTTCTTCGGCCTCCTTTGCCAGCCGTTTTTGTTCTGCCTTTGTAATCTTCTTTGGAGTCTTTTTGACATCGGGTTTTGTCTTCTTGGCTGCCTTGCCAGGTTTCTTGGTCTTTTTGGCGGCAGGCTTTGTCTTCTTGGCTACCTTGCCAGGTTTCTTGGTCTTTTTTGGTGTGCTAGAACCCTTGGCATCCTCTGGCGCCTGTGGTTTTGATGTATCCTTTTTGGGCGCCTTGGGAGCAGGCTTGGTTGGTTTCTTGGCCTTTTTGGCGGCGGGTTTCTTTGATTCCCCAGACGTGTCCTTTTTGGGCTTTTTGTCAGCGATAGAGTTTGCCGCGGATGTCTTGTTCACGATTGGTGTGGTTGCCTTTGTCTTTTTTTTGAGTTCCCGTGGTTTGGCGCTTGTCTTTCCATCGTCCCCAACCATTTGATTATCTTTTGTCACAAAATCACCTCTCAAATCACTGCCGATCCATATATGGCGGATTGTGTCTGGATGTTAACGTTTACAGAATGTGTTGATGCCAGAGAATCAGTTATGGAATTTGTCTGTACAATATCATCAAACGGCCACATGTCAAGTTCCCTGTCAGGTTGGGAAACAATGTCTAACAACACATATGCAGCCAGTGGTACTGAAACGATTATCGGTATCAGAAATACAAGGTATGCCGTCCCGCGAGCCACAGTATGCTGATTCCAGTGAACCAATATATCTATTTGTTAAATTTCAATAGTTCCGATTGTACTATTAAGATATAGGATCGTGTACATGATCGCCTAGAGAAAATTTGCCGACCAAAAGATGTCCAGTATACGCATGGATTTAAGTGGTTTTTACCGAGGAATTTTTTCCCATCGATTATACACGGGATCTATTATTACACCATAAAGTTCTATGCACATAGCCATCTGCATAGTTCTGCACTTGTGCACCTGATGAATTTTTGAGTTCCGTTATACGAATGAGTTAAATCGCAGTCATCCAAGTATCGCTAGATGCGACTTCGAAAATTCAGAGTCAAGGCATACAGGTGCATACATGACTCTGGGGAAATCAATGTTGGGGATTTGGCTGCATTTGTTGGGCGTAATGAAAGCGGCAAGACTACCATTTTACAGGCATTAACGCTACTTAACAAAGATGAAAATGTATCCGATCTGGATCTGTGTGACGAGATGTCCGAGGAATTAAAACAGGAAATCAAGCTAGTCGAAGGCGAATTTGAACTTAACGAGAATGAGCAAAATATCATCAAGGACAAGTTTCCCAGAGTGCCAGAGATCAGGCAGATAAAACTATACCGTACAAACAAAAAATCAAAAATCCAGTACGAATTTGTCGATGCAGAGGTAAGCGAGGAGGAAAACTCGGCGCTTAATTCTTGGGAGAATTTCTGTGAAAAAATCGTCGAGTTCCTAGACACAATTCCAAATCACCTCAAAATCCAGATGGATACGCGGTTCTTTGAAGGCGAGCCGCCAAGAACAAAGGAGATCTTTGATGAAAACATGGCGGAGTTTAGCAACAGGTTTCACGTAGTGGCAATGCAGGAGCCAAAGGTGGTTGAAGAGTGGGAAAAGATCTACCGAGATCCAGAAAGCCAGTTTTCAAGCCTTCTTAGCGGGAGGACCGAAAGGAACATGCTTGAAAACTTTATTGAAAGCGAGATACATCCCAGATTCGTCTATTTTTCAGACTATAAGAAAATCTACGGCAACATCAACCTGAACGAATTTGCTAGGGACGAGGCAGGGCAGCGCGCCAATGCAATCGAGTTCATTGAAGAATTTGACAAGGCAGAAACGGTACGAAACCTGTTTTATTTGGCCGAATTAGACGTGGGCGACTTGGGGGCGTTAAACAATAGTCCCTCAAAGATGATCAAGTACCTGCACACGGCAAGCAACAGACTGACAAGCAAGTTGAATCCGGCATGGAAGGGGGATCCAATCCATGTTGATTTAAGGTATAATCCAGGAAACATAATGAGTGTCGTAATTTCAGACGTGCACCGAGATGGAACGGTAACCAACACCGGACTGTTAAATAGAAGGGCGGAAGGATTCAAGTGGACGTTTTCGTTCATTGTCAACTTTGCAGCTGAAACACAAAGGGCCGAGTTGAAGGAGGCAATCTTGCTGTTAGACGAGCCTGCAAGGAACCTGCATCCAACGCAACAGATGGGAATCTCCGACTTGCTCAGAGATCTGGCAGGCTCAAACCAGGTCCTGTATGCAACACACTCCCCGTTCATGATTTTTGATTATACTCCGGGCAACCTTCTAGTAGTGGAACTAGACAAGAGAAAACACCTAAGCAGGATATTTTACGATTATTGGAATGCCGATGACAAGACCCTCACCCCGATTCTTTACGGACTTTCACGTGGAAACGTGGAGGCCATGACTGACAGGGAGATTGGGACAAATTCTAGGCCGGTAATAATTGTGGAGACAATGTCGGATTCAATGTACCTAAATGCGTTTGATAAATTCTTGCAGGATCCCAATATTTCAAT
Source organism: uncultured Nitrosopumilaceae archaeon (assembly GCA_964507825.1). Taxonomy (GTDB): domain Archaea; phylum Thermoproteota; class Nitrososphaeria; order Nitrososphaerales; family Nitrosopumilaceae; genus JAWVZS01. The sequence continues at coordinate 37,533 of CAZDQM010000075.1, forward strand.
GAATCCGCTAAACGTGGTCACGGCACACAGTAAAAACTCGGTTCTGCCGCTGGCAATATTCTACCAAAAGCATGGTTACAGAACGTTCATTTTATTGGACAATACGGATGAGTCAAGGCAGATTTCAGCGCAGCTAGAGGCCGGAGAATTTTCAAAATCCCAGACCATATTTTTTGAAAGGGAGGGAAAAACCCTGAAATCCATGGAGGATTACATTATGTTGGATGACTATCTGCATGCGGTAAACCAGACGTATGAAATCAAGCTGAGGGCCGAAGGGTTTTCAAACCTAACTGCCGAAGAGGTTCTCGCAAAAAATAACAGCGGAGTTTTGGAAAACCTGAACGAGGTGTGGAATGATCACCTAGTTGACGGATGGGGAAAATTTGAAAACGAGGAGATTACAAGGTATATTTGCGAAAAGATTGCGCTTGGGGACACCGATTTTTTATCGGACAAGACCAAGGACAGATTCAGATCGCTGTACCGGCTGATTGCAGAGAGAATCAGGCAGTATGAAAGCGACACAGACAAGATCGAAGAAGTAAAGAAAATAAGGTCGAAAAACAGGGTGTGAGCCAAGATTATTCATGAAATTCACGCAACGAAGAAATGTAAATCGGAGAAATTCATTTAGGGTTCGGTGTGTTAATGAGAGTCATGGGTAAAGATCGTGCCACAGGTCTGCTAGTAGGACTAGTTGTATTTTCACTGATATTGGTACCGTGGCATGATGCAGGCGCACAGTCTGCGGAAATCGGTGTAAAAAGGATCGAGTTAGGCAATACGGTAATCATCGAATTTGAGAACATATCTGGATACGGCATAAGTGAGATCAGGTTATGGCTTTTGCACGATGGGGAATTAAAGTCATTCAAGGGGGAAAATGGATGGACGGGTAGTAAAAATCCAGACGGGGTGCTAATTTTTACAACCTCAACGGCATTAAATCCAGGAGAGGTGGCAAAGTTTGGGATAAAGGCAGGCGTCTCCAATCCAGAGGTCAGTTGGGAGGCATTCGATGCAAGTGGAGTACAGATCGGCTCAGGCACATCCCAATCAAAAGTCGAGCCTCCCACGCCCGTGACTCCGCCGCCCGTAGATCCGACTCCGGTAGAGCCTCCCGTAGATCCGACTCCGGTAGAGCCACCAGTAAGGCGTACGACAATATTTGAAGGAATATCCACCCTAGCCATCATCCCAGAAAAACCAAAGGTTGCAAGTAACATCAGGGTGATTGGAATGGGCTATGCCACCAGCGAGATCCTAAGCCTGTATGTCGACGGTGAAAAAATGCGGGAATTTGAAACCGACTCATCGGGTAACTTTGTAATTACAAGCAGGATCCCCCACGACACTCAGCCTGGCAGGATCGATTTCACAGTCAGAGACGCGTATGAAAATGAAAAGAAGATCAGTCTTAGGGTAAGCGAGCGCGAGGACCGAATGGTAACGCCGCAAGAGATTCCATTAACCATACACGGATTGCCGGAGGTAATACACAGGGGTGAGACCATCAGGATTACGGGCACCGCGGCCGCTACCAGTACAATTACTGCCCAGATAAAGGGGCCTGAAGACAACACGGTTACGACGGAGCCTAGGCCGGTAGATGCGGAGGGAAACTGGGCGTTTGAGACAACCATCGCGCAAGATACGTTGTTTGGAAGATATGAGGCGATAGTAACAGACGGGATTAGTACAATCAACGTATCATGGATGGTAGAATCATCAAAGATCATCGAGATAGTTCCAACCACTCTAAAATTCGAGCCAGGCGAGCTGATGGTATTCAACGGCACCGCCATACCCAATGAGTCAATCGAGTTCATCTTAGAGAACCCACAGGGGATAGAAATTTTTTCAGATATAGTCCAAGTGGACAACACCGGTGCAGTAAGGTTCACGTATCAAACGGAACAGTCAACGCAGGAGGGTACCTATGTCCTACTGGCAAAACAAAGGGACAGTACAGAAATCATCGTCACGGGCCTAGGCGAGCTTCCAAAGGAGCAAATTGTAGCAACGCTAGACAAGCTGAATTATCAAAAGTCCGACGTGGTAAAGATCAACATTGACGGACCAGCATCGTCAACGCTTACGCTACTGATAGTAGATCCATCAGACAGGGAAAAGTTCAGTGACAATATAGTATTACAGCCAAATGGAAAGCTCCAGTATGAACTAGACCTAGATGACTATTCCTCCGGAGTATATACCATGGTTCTAAGCAGGGCAAACTCAAAAACAACGGAGATCTTTTCAGTAGGATTGCAGACAGGCTCCGGCTCTATTGAAATCAGCACCACAAAACAGACCTACAAGACCAACGATCCCATCTTGATTCTAGGAAAGACAAACGCAAACATATTGATTATAATGCAACTAATTAATCCGCAGGGAGATGTAATAAAGTCAAAGGAGACGTTTACCTCAAAAGATGGCAGGATTTCCGAAAGCGCGTTTAGGATCCCTTCGAATGCACAGGCAGGAGTCTGGCAGATAAAGGCCATTAGCGGCTCTAACTTTGCAGTAGTGGATCTAGACGTTGTGGCCACAGTACAGGAAGGAATGATAATAACAGTGGAGGGAATAGAAGAACTGCAGACAATCGGCAGTTCGGTCAAATTTCACATAATCGGAGCAAAAAACACAGTAAAGATAATAATTTCAGACGATAAGGGAACAGAGATACAACAGCTTACATCCATCGCAACCAAAGACGGAGTTGTCAAGCATTCGTGGCCCATTCCAAAGGACCTGCCTCCAGGAACATATACGATTACTGCAACAGACGCGTTTGACTCGGCAAGTGCAACCTTTACCATAGACGAAGTCTAGGTGCGAGGTACCGGCACGAGGTACCAATAGCAGGTTCTAGTACCATCCACCACGCCGTACACCTGGCCCATCATGTTAAAATAATTAACATGAAGCCCATAGGCATTGGACATACCCATAGAAAGCATCCTTAACTTTATCGGATTTTTGGTAGGATTGTCCATAGGCATCATCGCGGCAATCGGATTCAGGAATACAGGCAGCGCCACATTGTTCAGACTGTCGATTGCATTTTTTGCCATAAGTGCGGGGTTTTGTGTGACATGGATTGGAATAATGGTAGACGATCTAATAACAAAGTCAGGACAGGTCGAGAGGTGGGTTCAGACGCTGGGGATAGGAATACAGACCGTGGGATATTTTTTTATTGCATTTTCACACAGCATCAAGGCGTTCCTGCCAAAGAGTAGATACTTTAGGTCAGTGGCAGTATTTCCACTCTTCCTAGTCTCAACAATACATATAGAACATATCTTTAGATCCGTGTCATTCATCCTGCTTGCATATGGGGCAATTGAAACCATGATGTCCTACCTAGAAAACAGGAAAAGGGGGACGGCCATGGTTGCCGCAGGATTGGCCATGCTGGCCCTAGGGGAATTCCTATCATGGTATTCGCTAGTGCTCCCCGAACTGTCCTTATACTTTGCATCAAACGTAATCAAGATTGGCGGCTTGATAGTGCTGTTCATACCAGTAGGCAGAATACCGCTAACTAGACTCAAAATCAAGGGCGAATTTACGGACATTATCGAAGACGATAATGAATCCTCAAAAATAGACAAATAATCAAATTGCATTGTCAATTTATTTTGTCATAACAGTATATTGTAAAATATGTGATCAAAGTAATGAGAAGCGATGACAGAATACAGGACTCATATGAAAATAATTGGGGACATATTATACACCACAAGGGACGATCTGCAAGATGATGACGGGGCAAGCGTGACCCACCTTATCAGAAAAGCAAACATCCCTCATTCCAGAATTTCCAAGATTTTAAAAACGCTGGTGTCGCATGGACTCTTAGAGCAGGTCACGAACTCTGGCTATTCCAAATACAGGATCAGCCAGTCGGGAAGAGAGTTTTTGCAAGAATACCAATCATTTAGTAGGTTTGCAGAAAATTTCGGACTCGCAATCTGATCATCGATCCCCAAATTCGTCCCATTCATCATCAGCAAAGTCATCCTCAAACTCCGTGTCCTGATAATCTGACGGTGAGCTCATGTCTGATCCCGTACGCTAATCCAATATTAACAAACCTATCTTAAAATAACAATGACGTGCGCGCATGATAATTGGCAAAGGTACTTGGATGCTCCAAACGGGACGTGAAAGAAGCATGTGCCATAATAGCGCAAGGAGGAACGGCAATATTTCCCACAGATACAGTATACGGAATTGGATGCAACCCGTATGACAAATCCGCAGTCCAAAAAATTTACAGGATAAAACAACGGGAGCAAGAAAAGCCGTTTCCCGTACTAGCATTTTCCACAGATGAATTGCATGATATCGCGTTTTTTGATCCGGTTGCAACCCGGATTGCAGACAGGTTCTGGCCAGGACAAGTAACAATGATTCTAAGGCTCAAGGACAAGAGCCTGCAAGGATCACTGGGAATAAAGGATGAAATCGCGGTGAGGGTTCCAAGTGGAAGCTGCATCAGAGATATTCTGGAAAAATGCAGGTTTTTGGTCGGTACTAGTGCAAATCCATCTGGCATAAAACCATTTATTGACCCCAAGGAATGCATGAAAAATATTACAGGTTATGACGTGTTTGTCGACGGTGGCATGATTAAAGGGGGCAAAAGTTCCACCATAATTGATCTTACAGGAGGCGTCACGATAAAAAGAGAGGGTATAATTACAAGCAAGGAGATCATAGAAACAGTTTGGAACTAATTATTACGTGCCCCAAGCATTGTGAGGAAGCGACGATAGAGGAGGTTAAGCAATTATTTGCAAAATTCGACCTAAACAAGCCAATGGTTGCAAATACCGACATAATCGGGATAATTACCGTCAGTACAGACCATGATCCATTTGACATTATACAAAGAATGTCAAATATGGTCGAGGACGAGCCGTGGAGCATCCAATATTCTCAAAGAGTCATTCCAATCCAAAGGACTACGATCACCAGCATTAAGGAGATTGTCAAGAGTGTAGAGGAGATAAAATCAGTCATAAAGGAAAATCAGACGTACCGAATCACGATTGAAAGAAGACACTCAGACATATCTAGGATGATGGTGACTAATAAAATTGCAGAGACATTACCAAACAAGGTCTCGTTGGAAAATCCAGACCACATAATACTAGTAGAGATTCTTGGATCAAAGACAGGAGTGTCAATCATCAGGCAGGGTGACATACTAAGCACCGCAGTAAAAAAGCGCCTCCTGTCAGAAGAGGATTGAAGCCCGCTCCTGCAAAATATCCTCCATCGGAGTCTCCGATGAGATAGAGTCCAGCTGCTTTTGTGTTATTTTGAAATATTGCACAAGGCGGGTGGGATTTTTTTTTAAAAGGATTTTAGAGTCAACCATGCCAGATAACTCCGCGTTGATTTTTCCAAGTGATGCCTTGGTCCCCAAGGCAATTACCACAAAGTCTTTGTTCGGTTTTATTCCCAGATCAGCGATTGCTTTGGAGATCTGTGTGGTCGCGGCAAACCTTAGCAGGATATCTGTTTCTAGTTTGTTAGATAGTAGTATCCCCCGTTTTTTGGATTCCAGTGAGATTAAAAGTATCTTTACGACATGTGACTCATTTAGAACAAAGTCCGAGGAGACGGCTTGGATAACAGTTTTTGGGAACTTTCTACGCAGTGAATTCAAGAATTCATAGTCCATGGACTGGCTTCCCCGTACGGGCAGGATGACAGCATTGGTGTTTTGTATTCCAAATACGGCCGGAGTTCCGCCGTGGATTACCGGAATTATGCTTACAGTATCGCCGGAATTAACAATGGTGTTCCTTCCATCCATGGCAGATGACTCTACTCCGTTTATTGCAACAAGAATATTGTCAATGTCCAGATCGGGGGCATCTGCTGGTTTTTTCTCCAGCAGTATTTCAAGCAATTGTTCTAGGACCAGTTTATCATAATCCAACGTAATAAAATCCTCGGAGAATGACTTTTTGGCCCCGCCAAGTAATTTTATTTGAATCAACGATTGATTGCGGAAGGAATGTAAAATAAACCTAAATCATGCGGTTTGTTCCGGCTCTGGTTTTATGGCATCTGATTCTGTGGAATCCTGTTCTGTGGAATCCTGTTCTGTGGGTACGGACGCAGTCTCGGCATCAGGCCCCGGAACACTAGGCGCCGGAGCATCAGGCACAGGAGCATTCTGCTCCGCAGTATCCTGATCCGTGGTATCTGGCTCTACGGTATCCTGTTTTGTGGTATCTTGTTCCACATCCTGTTTCTGTCCATCCACAACGTCAGATACAGTATCTGGAGCTTGAACATCTTGGCCCACAGATTCACCAACATCCTCAATTGATTGCGTTGTGGTTTGTTCTGCCTCTTCGACCTGGTCCTCTGCGGCTTCTCGCGCGAGTTTTAGCTCATTGTCATAAATCTCATGCTTGATGTATTTTGTGATATAACCGGCAATCTCGTTTTTAAGTCCCTTGGAGCGGATGATGGTAACTTCGTCTAACGCCTTTTTGTTATCAGAGAAATCCTGTCCGAATTTAGACTTGTGTCTATCCAAGACGATCATCGATAGCCGCTTTATTCTATCCACTTACGGCATTATCAAGGAGGGTTTTTTATACCTATATGCCAAGGTATCGAGTTGAGTTATCGTGTAATATAGACGACATGTCATCATACGACATTCCAAGTGTCTTTGACGCACAAAAGACCACGCTGGAAACAAAGCAGGTTTGTGCGGGTTTGTGTTCAAAGCAACGTGAGAATGAAACTGGCCCGTCCGTTTCCACTAAAATTCTGTCAAGGTTTGCGTGAGATAACAGAACTTGCTTGTCGCGTGCATAGATCATGACCGGTCCGAATGAAACATAACAATCAAGATCCATTGCTTGCTGCAGTTGTTTTTTGCTACCATCAAACCAATGAATCAGGTTGTATTTTATGGAGTAGGATGGCAAAATTTGGTAAATCATGTCCAATGATTTTCTGGAATGAATCGATACTGGCTTTTCATACTTTTCAGCCATGGAAAGCAGTGTTTCAAATACCGCCAGCTGCCGCTTCGAGTCCGATTCCAAGTGTACAAAGGTAGGATCTAAACCGATTTCGCCAATTCCCGAAATATGATCGTGGTTGTCATGTATCCTCGACACCATCAAATCAAGGTCATCGCTGGCCATTTCAGGATGGATTCCAATGAATGGTAGTACTAGTGAGCTTTTTTTTGCAAGGTTTAATGTTTGAAGGGAGTTTTCATTGTTCGTCGATACACAGCACGCCTTGATCCGCATTTTTTCCATGCCCATCAAGATGAAATCCATATCCTGCTCATATGCAGGATCAGACAGGTGGATGTGAACATCAAACTGCCATATCATACCCTAGTTTAAAACAGGCTACTAAAATAGTCTGTATTAATCGATTGATTTGTGATATTTTTTCACTCAATATGTTTTATCTACAAAATGAAAGATTTGAACTGATGAAGTCATCTGAGCTTGGCCTGGCAGCAATGTACAGAATTCTCAAAAAGGCGGGCGCAAGCAGGGTCAGCGACGAATCCGCCGACGCGCTAAGAAAAGTGATGGAGGAAATTGCATCAGATATAGCAAGAAACGCGGTGGATGTATCCACGCATGCCGGGAGGAAGACAGTCAGGGCCGAGGACATAAGATGGGCATCAAAGTCATTTGTAAAATAGTCCAAAGAGTTTAATTGTTGATTACGCGTTTTTTCACTGCGGTGAGGTGGCAGAACGGTTATGCGTGGGTCTGCAAAACCCATACAAGGGGGTTCGACTCCCTCCCTTACCTCTTTAATTTACTAAAACGACTCCCTGCATCCACTCATGTAGCGTACAATGATAAACATATTCGCCTGATTCATCAAAGGTAAAAGTAAAGATATCCTCAGGATCCATGTATTCACTGTCAAACAAACCATCATGATTGCCATAAGGCCCGCTAGTCACGCTGTGAAACGCCGAGTCATCATTAAGCCATGATACGGATTTTCCCGCGTCAATTGAAATGACGGATGGAATATAGCATCGATCCTCTAGTTCACATCCAGGCCGTGATACCTTGGTAGGCATTACAACGTCAACGTGGACCACCTCAATGTCCTCATGGACCCGCTCGGGTTCTACCGGCATCATAGCATAAACAGATACAATCACGGTTACAATTACGGCCACAATTACCGCAGCTAGAATACTGGTTTTTTTGTTCACGTTATCACCAATACGAGTTATACCATAACGACCCCATTTGTAGATATGTAGCATTTGAAAATTGTTGTAGTAATGGTAAGTTATACAGGAATCACACGCATGATCCGATAAAAGTGACGGTCGGCACAAGCCATGTCAAAGGAGACAGGGATTCATTTCCCGCACACGATATTGTACACGATATTGAAATAATTAGGATGGAATCCGCATTACATGCGCGGCTACAAGTCGCTGTCCAACCAGTGTCATTTCAGCACTGAAAAATACAATGTTAAAATAAAACAAAATACATCGTATGTAGCTTGACATCATGACGTGGGTTTTGTACGCGACATCGATTAGGCAAAGCCCATTAGCCCTTGGGCAGTGCAGGTACGATTTTGCCCAGCACAGGCACGCGGTCAGTTACTAGTCACATGTGCAAAAAAACACGACGTCTGAAGAAACGATTGAAAATTATCCCGCCACGAGTCCGATCCATGCAAGCATTACATGGAATTGTTGACTAGTCCATCGGCTCTTGTGCGGTATCGTGTTGCCCAATACAATGCAAAAGTTCCTCCAAAATGATTTTTATATAGATTGCATCAAACAGGTTCAAAATGGTCCAATGCAAAGCATGCGGTAACGAGGTGGTGCAAATCTACATGCCCATGGAAAGCTGGAATATGAAAGGACCCTTATGTGGAAAATGTTATTCAAGAAAAATTTTTGAGCATTATCCAGGCGACCACGTCAGGATGGACACGGGTGCAAAAGTTTAACCGGCAACGTATTTGTTCTTGTTCAGGCAGTTCCATGCAAGTGCATCATCCTTGACATCGGACTCTTGTAGAAACTTGATATCGGTTACGGTTTTTTTCTTTTTGAAAAGCTTGACTTCAAAGCTTTCAAATTTTTTGCAATCACAGCCCTCATACAGGCAGTCGTCATCTGATCCTGTCTCCCCGTGATCATATCTTTCATGGCCGCAGTTGCAGATTGCATCGTCCTTGACATCATCCTTGTATTTTTTGGAATAGACGCCCAATCTAAGATAGGCCTCGCCGCCGTATCCCCTCTTGAACCGTTCATAGCTTTCGGATCTATCCAATAGTTTGTAAAAAGAGAGGTTAGAGTCAGGCTTTTGGGAATCCGAGCCGAGAATAAACCAGTACATGTCATCTTCCTCAACAAACCGCAGCTTTATTGCATAGTCCGGCCACCAATGAATTGTTTCATACCATAGTTTCGCCGCAGGGCTTCGTTCTTCAAAAAGAGGCGCCACGTTCATTCGAAGATCAAAGTACCTGTACGCTATTCCAACAAAATCATCAAACCAAGGTATACTGATCGATGTGGACAACATCATAATATTGATCGCGGATTATATTTATTTGATCAGTGCTTTGTCAGATAACCCTGTCTAGAAATGTCTCAAAATCCCAGATATTCTGAAAATCAAATATTCTGTTAAAGCATATCCCCCAACAGAACCAAGTATGGAAGTTGATCACGTACATTGATCACGTAAAAAAATGGATGACCGCGCCTAGCTATATAGTACGAAAAGTAGTTCGCCCCGTGTCCGAAGGTGTAAAGTGGGTAAAGGGGCGTGGCAGACAAGTCAGCATGTCAAGTTGAAATACAGGTGTGTGGGTATGGAAGAAACACCTGCATAAATACGTAAATCTGGATAAACCAAATGCAATGAAATTAGATTCAAAAAAAAGCGCAATGGATAGTGCGTCAAAAACAAAAAGGCGAGCTTACAAACTCCCAGATAGCCCAGTCCATGGAAGTGTCCATACGCTGGGTTCAAAAGCTGTGGGCAAGGTACAGACATGACCAGAACGGCGAGATATTCCATCCTATGAAGATGGGCAGGCCTGAAAACAGCGTGTATGGGCGCAGGGAACACTCTGCTGTGCTGTCTGCATGGCAGCAGAACCAGTCAGGCTCTGCAATACTGCAGCATTTCATAGAAGAGCAGACCGAAATACATATTCCAAACGTATTGATATATCAGATATTAAGAGATGTAGGCATGGAACAAAAACAACCCAAGAAATCAAAGAAGAAAAGATGGGTCCGCTACGAGCGTGAACATTCCAACTCCATGTGGCATATTGACTGGAAGCAGATTCACACGGGCATGCACAAGGACAGGTGGTTTTTGTGTTATGAGGATGATGCATCCAAGTTTGTCACCGGATATGGCATCTTTGATCATCCCACCACCGAAAACGCGCTCAAGGTACTGGATGAAGCCATCAGGAATCATGGGAAACCGGCCTCGATAATGACGGACCATGGAGCCCAGTTCTATGCCAATGAAAAGGAGGCTGCAAAGAAGGGTGCGAGTGAGTTTGAGAAAAAACTAGTAGAACTTGGAA